>NZ_JBEZXE010000013.1:0-172136 GCF_040637885.1 Kitasatospora sp. NPDC028055
GGAGAGCGGTACGCCGCACTGGCCCGGCCCGGTCTCGATCCGCGGCGGCTCGACCTCTACATGCTCGCGATGCGCCTGTCGCTGGTGGCCGGTCCACTGCGTCTCCTCGATGGGGACTTCCCCGACCGGGCGTTCATGCAGGCGATCGCCGAGTACAACGCGAAAGAGGCGCTGGCGCTCCTGCCGTCGGTGTAGCCCGGCCAAATACATCGGATGAATCTGCGAAGCCCGACCATACGAGCCTCAGTCGAACCGCCGCAAGAAGTCCTCCGACGGCTGTCGGCCACATCGGATCGCGCACTCTCCGACGAGTCTTCAATTACACGGCTAGGACCGGGTATCACGCGCCGCCCGTGACGTGGAGCGGAAACCTGACGTCACGGTTGGGAATGACCCGGGGCTCCCTCTTGTCAGTCAGATGTCAGGCTCGTATGGTCCTCGTGACCCAACAGGACATCCGATGACTGACCGGCAGCCACCGCGAGAACGGGACGACGGGACTCCGGTCTGTGCACGACCACTGATGGCTCCCCCACCCACCCCCCACTGAAGGGCCGCACCATGCGAAGTGCACCGGTGGTCAGGGCGATAGTCGCCCTGGCCCTTGGTACCACCGCCGCCGCCTGGTCACCCACCACGGCGACCGCCTCCTCCTCGACCACGACCACCGCCTGGTCCGGCGGCGCGTTCTCCGTCGACACCGCGAGCCTCGTCCGCGAGGCGAACATCGTCCTGGGCAGCCCGAACACCGCGGCGACCCAGTCGATGCCGCTGGGCAACGGCACCCTCGGCACCGCGGTCTGGGCCGCCAACGGCTTCACCGCCCAGCTCAACCGCGCCGACACCCTGCCCGGCCGCAAGTCCCCCGGCCGGCTGCAGATCCCCGGCCTGTCGCGGATCACCAACGCCGCCGACTTCACCGCCACCGTCGACCCGTACGACGGCGTGCTGCGCGAGTCCGGCGACGGGATGAGCGCGACGATCTACGTCCGTGCCGACAAGGACGAGCTGGTCGTGGACGTGACCGGCGCCGACCCGAACACCGCCCAGTCCGCCACCGTCAACCTGTGGTCCGGGCGCACCCCGGCCGCGGCGGCCTCCGGCGGCGTCGCGACGCTCGCCGAGACCTGGGTCGACAGCGACGCCACCACCGGCTCCGGCCGGACCTTCGGCTCGCTGGCCGCGCTCACCGCCGGCGGGCGCAACGTCACCGCCACGGTCGCCGACGCACAGACCGTGCAGGTGAACCTCACCCCCAACGCCGACGGCAGCTTCCGGATCCTGGTCGGCAGCCCGAGCTGGACCGGCGGCAACGCCGCCGCCACCGCCGCCTCGCTGCTGGGTTCGGACGCGACCGCGAGCTCCGACGCCCTGCAGGCACCGCACCTGGCCTGGTGGCACGACTACTGGGGCAAGCTCGGCCTGGTGAAGCTCTCCTCGGCGGACGGCACCGCCGCCTACCTGGAGAAGCTGCGCACCCTGTACTACTTCTACACCGCCGAGGAGTCCCGCGGGCCGCTGCCCGGCTCCCAGGCCGGAGTCGCCGACCTCTTCAACTTCTCCCAGGACACCCAGAACTGGTACCCGGCCGGCTACTGGTTCTGGAACATCCGCGGACAGGTGGCCGCCAACCTCGGCGCCGGCGCCTTCGAGCTCAACACCGGCCTCTACAACCTCTACACCTCCAACCTGGCCGACATCCAGGCCTGGACCAGGACCCACATGGGCAACCGGCCGGGGATCTGCGTGCCGGAGACCATGCGCTTCAACGGCAACGGCTTCCAGAACGACGGCGACCCGTTCGGCGACGCCTCCTGCGACCAGTCGCTGACCACCTGGAACGGTGCCACGGTCTCCACCGGCGCCGAAATCGGACTCTGGGTCTGGCAGCAGTACCTGACCACCGGTGACAAGGCCTTCCTGGCGGCGAACTACCCGCTCCTGCAGCAGTCCGCCCAGTTCCTGCTGGCCTTCACCACGGTCGGCACCGACGGCAAGCGGCACGCGGTGGCCAACGTCCACGAGAACCAGTGGAACGTGCAGGACCCGGTCAACGTGATCGACGCGATGAAGGGCCTCTTCCCCGCCACGATCTCCGCCGCCGAGATCCTGAACACCGACGCCTCGCTGATCTCCCAACTGCGCGCCGCGATCCCGCAGATCCCCGACTACCCGCGCACCGACGCCGCGACCCACCGGCAGAGCCTCACCGCCGCCGCCGACGCCTCCGGCACCGACGTGCTCGGCCAGTCCTCGCAGCCCACCGCACCGGTCCACAACACCGAGAACGACGACCTCGAAGCCGTCTGGCCCTACAACCTGATCGGCGACAACTCGCCGTTGCTGTCCCTGGCGCAGCGCACCTACAACAGCCGGGTCAACGTCCAGCAGAACGACTGGAGCTTCGACGCCGTCCACGCCGCCCGCCTCGGCCTCGGCACGCGGGTCGCCGCCGACCTGACCGCCCTGACCCAGAAGTACCAGACCTATCCCACCGGCCTGGCCAACCTGTGGGGCCAGTCCGGCGGCACCGAGCCCTACATCGAGCAGGCCGCCAACGTCGCGCTCGCGGTCAACGAGTCGCTGGTCCAGGACTACGACGGCCTGCTGCGGATCGCCCCGGCCCTGCCCCGGGGCTGGGACGCCGACGGCACCCAGTACATCCACGGCGGCAGCACCGTCTCCGTCCAGGTCCACGGCGGCGTCATCGGCACCGTCGGCATCCACGCCGGCTCCACCGGCACCATCAACATCCGCAACCCCTGGCCCGGCCAGAGCGTGTCGGTCGTCGACGGCACCGACCGGTCGACCGTCATCGTCCGCCCCACCAGGGCCGGACAGTTCACCATCCCGACCACGGCCGGCAAGTCCTACCTGGTCCAGCAGGTGTCGGCCCCGGTCTCCGGCATGACGTTCAGCCGGCTCTCCGGCACACCGGCGACAGCGGCCAGCCACCTGGGCACCGTCCAGATCGGCCTGGACAGGACCACCGGCACCGGCCACATCACCGGCATCAACGGTCTGTGCGTCGACGACTCCGGAGCCGGCGCCGCCGACGGCAACCCGATCGTCGTCTGGGCCTGCAGCGGCACCGCCGCCAACCAGCAGTGGACCGTCGGCACCGACGGCACCCTGCGCACCCTCGGCAAATGCATGACCGCCCCCGGCACCAACCCCGGCGACAACACCCCCATCCAGCTGTACGGCTGCGTGAGCGGCGCCGGAAACCAGGTCTGGCAGCCCCAGGCCGACGGCACCCTCAAGAACCCGCAGAGCAGCAAGTGCCTGGACGACTCGGGCGCCGGCCCCGCCGGCACCGGGCTGATCCTGTGGGACTGCTCCGCCGCCGCCAACCAGATCTGGCGCCTGCCCTGACCCCGACCTGACGCAACCACGCCCGGGGTGCCGACCAATGACGGTGGTCGGCCCCCGGGCACGCGTGGTCGTCGATGCCGCACTCATCCGCCCTCGACGACCCGGAACCAAGCCAGGCCGTCCTCGCCAAGAGGTCCGTGGTCGGAGTCCCGGTGCGCATCTACCGGCCCGAGGCCGGGGGCACCGTGCCGGCGATCCTGTTCTTCCACGGCGGCGGGTTCATCGTCGGGGATCTGGACACCCACGACGGGGTGTGCCGCCGACTGTGCCACGACCTGGGCGCGGTCGTGGTCAGCGTGGGCTACCGGCTCGCCCCGGAGTTCCCGTTCCCGGCCGGGTACGACGACTGCATCGCGGTGTCCACGTACGTGTCCGACCACATCGGCGAGTTCGGCGGCGGCAAGCTCGCGGTGGCCGGCGACAGCGCGGGGGCGAACCTGGCCGCCGGGGTGGCACTGGCCTTCCGCGACGAGGGACGCCCGCTGGCCGCGCAGCTGCTCGCCTACCCGGCCACCGACCTGCGGCCCGGGGACCGGTATCCGTCCAGGGTGGAGAACGCGACCGGGTTCCTGCTGACCACCGCCGAGGTGGAGAACGACATGCGGCTCTACTTCACCGCCGACCCGTCCGCAGCCGAGCGTGCCCCGGCCTCGCCGCTGCTGGCCGACAACCTTGCCGGCCTGGCCCCGGCCGTCATCGGCTGCGGGGAGTGCGACCCGCTGCGCGACGAGGGCCTGGCCTACGCCGACGCCCTGGCCGCCGCCGGGGTGCCGGTGCACAAGCACCTGTACCCCGGCCTGATCCACGGCTTCATCAGCTTCGATACCAAGTCCCAGGCGGTGAACAAGGCAGCGACCGAGATGTACGCCGAACTGGGGAGCTACCTCAACGCGTAGCGGCGGCAGGGTTCGATGAGCGCGAGTCCCGCCGCAGGTGCTGCCTGCAACCGTGGACGGGGCCGGTCTCCGGCACGGCCGACAGCCCCGTCACCTGGAGTACGGCCCTACCGGCGGTGGCGGAGGCTGCGGACGAGCTTGCGGAGCTTGCGGGCGTTGGTGTCGGCGATGTCGAAGAGCGTCCCCAGGCCGGCCAGGGCGAGCACCAGGCTGCCGGAGACGGCCATCACCGGCGGGCGGTACTCGGTGCCGGTGACGGAGGTGAAGCCGGGCTCCTTGACCGCCTTGAGGGTGAGGTCCGCCTTCGGCATCCGGTCGAGGAACGGCAGGCGCCAGATGCCCGGCAGGGCGGCGTAGGCGCGCATGGCGGCCTTGGTGGCGGGGAGGTCGACGCCGTTCTCCAGGCGCCACTTGGCGCGCCGCTCCAGCCCGCGGTGCCATGCCTCGACCAGGTCGGCGACCCGCTGCGGGTCGAGGTGGTGCCAGGGCGCGGACTGCGAGAGGTACATGCGCCGGCTCAGCCCGGTCCGCAGCCGCACGTGCTCCGGGGTCTCGTCGGCGGTGCGCCCCTCGGTCTCGATCAGCCAGCGGGTGGCCCGGAAGCGGCCCAGCATCGCGGCGCCGAAGACGGTCAGGTCGAGCAGGTGGTCGAGGATGAAGAACCGGCTGTCCGCGATCGCCTCGCTGTACTTGGACCGCACCATGGACCGCATGATCCGCCAGTCGGCGGTGACCGCGCGGTTGACGTGGTTGAGGTAGTCGACGTCCAGCCCGCCGTCGCGGATGTCCTGTTCGGCGATGTTGGCGATGTGCCAGGACGTGGTCATGGAGAGCGACAGGCCCTGGCTGTAGTACGCGTCGATGATCGACGAGGCGTCGCCGACCATGGCGTACCGCTGCGGGGAGACGAAGGTGTCGGTGCAGTGCTGGACGTCCTTGTAGGCGCTGAACTCCAGCAGGTTCTTCTCGTCCAGCCAGTCCAGGACGGGGTACCGGCGCAGGATCTTCCAGAACACCTCGCGGGCGTTGCCCTCCTCCGGCGGCCGGTTGCGGTCGTACGTCACGCCGACGCTGACCCGGTCGCCGTTCAGGCGGATGATCCAGATCCAGTAGCCCGCGCCCCACAGGTGGAGGGTGTTGCGGTCGCGGCGGGCGGTGTCGCCGTCCGGGAAGTGGTACGTCCAGCGCTCGTCGAACAGGTCGTCGGTGCAGTGGGAGAACTGGCCCCAGGCCGCGGTGGTCTCGAAGCCGGAGTCCAGCGGCAGGTCGTGGCCGAAGCGCCGCGCCAGCAGCCGGGTGCGGCCGGAGCAGTCGACGATCCAGCGGGCGTCGATCCGGCCCTTCTCCTTGCGGTTGCGGGACTGCCAGGTGACGAGGTGGTCGCCGCCTTCCGGGGAGAGGTCCACCTCGCGGACGAGACCGCGGTCCAGGAAGGTGATGCCCTCCATCTTCCGTGCCTTCTCCCGCAGTTCGGCCTCGATCTCGGGGCGGACGATCTGCGAGTCCTCGAACATCACGCGCGGGAACAGCGGGTTGACGGCCTTGTCGATCCAGTGCTGCGGCAGCCCGCTCTCGAAGCCCCACTCGGAGACGGACTCGTCGAACTCGGTCCGCCCCTCCATCCCGTGGGCCATCCAGAAGCCCGCCTTGTGGAAGGACTTCTGGAACGACTCGTCCAACTCGCCCAGCACGCGCAGGAAGGAGTTGGAGTAGATCAGCAGCGACTCGCCGACCTTGTAGCTGGCCAGCTGCTTCTCGGTCGGCTGGTCGATGCAGACCACCGACAGCCCGCGCTTCGCGTACGCGATGGCGTTGATCAGGCCCACCATGCCCGAACCGATCACGCACACGTCGGCACGGACGGATTCCCAGGGGGCGGCGGCCTCGGGGGCGTTCACGGACATGATGACTCCTCTGCGAGAAGGTCGCCGGGTCGGGCGACCGGGGTCCGAAGGGCGTGGCGAGGCCTGAACCAGGGCCGGGGGCTGGGGGCCCGGGCCGAGGCCGAGGCGCAGGGTCAGGCCACGGTCCAGGTGTCGGTGCCGGCGAGCAGCGCGGCGAGGTCGCCGGGGCCCTTCTCGGCGGCGGCCCGGGCCAGTTGGTCGGCCATGAGGGTGTCGTACACCGGCCGCCGGACGTCCCGGAGCACCCCGATCGGGGTGTGGTGCAGGGTGTCGGCGTCCGCGAGACGGGTCAGCGCGAAGGCGGTGAGCGGGCTGGCGGTGTGCGCGTCGTGGACCAGCGCGCTGCCCTCGCCGCGCGGCGCGATGCGCAGTTCGCCGTCCGCGTCCCGCACCACGTGGTGGTCCGCGCCGGCCAGGATCGGCTGCCCGTGCTCCAGCCGGATCAGCGCCTCGTCCCGGGTGCCGGGCTCCTTGAGGACCTCGAAGGCGCCGTCGTTGAAGATGTTGCAGTTCTGGTAGATCTCCACCAGCGCCGTGCCCTCGTGCTCGGCCGCCGCCCGCAGCACCGACTGCAGGTGCTGGCGGTCCGAGTCGATGGTGCGGGCGACGAAGGAGGCCTCGGCGCCGATCGCCAGCGACAGCGGGTTGAACGGCGCGTCCAGTGAGCCCATCGGCGTGGACTTGGTGATCTTGCCGAGCTCGCTGGTCGGCGAGTACTGGCCCTTGGTGAGGCCGTAGATCCGGTTGTTGAACAGCAGGATCTTGAGGTTGACGTTGCGCCGCAGGGCGTGGATCAGGTGGTTGCCGCCGATCGACAGCGCGTCGCCGTCCCCGGTCACCACCCACACGCTGAGGTCCCGCCGGGAGGAGGCCAGCCCGGTCGCGATCGCCGGCGCCCGACCGTGGATCGAGTGCACCCCGTAGGTGTTCATGTAGTACGGGAAGCGCGAGGAGCAGCCGATGCCGGAGACGAAGACGGTGTTCTCCCGCTTGATGCCGAGCTCCGGCATGAAGGACTGCACCGCGGCCAGGATCGCGTAGTCCCCGCAGCCCGGGCACCAGCGCACCTCCTGGTCGGTCTTGAAGTCCCGGGCGCTCTGCGGCCCGTCGGCCTTGGGCACCAGCTTCAAGGACGGGAACGGGTGCTCGCTCATCGGTGGTCCTCCTCGTCCAGGCCGCCGATCGCCGCCCACAGCACGTCCGCCAACTGCGCCACCTTGAACGGCAGTCCGCGCACCTGGTTGCAGGACTGCACGTCCACCAGGTACCTGGCGCGCAGCAGCAGGGCGAGCTGCCCGAGGTTCATCTCGGGCACGATCACCCGCTCGTACCGCGCCAGCACCGCGCCGAGGTTGGCCGGGAAGGGGTTCAGGTGCCGCAGGTGCGCCTGCGCCACGGCCCCGCCCGCCGTACGGACCCGGCGCACGGCGGCGGTGATCGGCCCGTAGGTGGAGCCCCAGCCGAGCACCAGCAGCCGGGCGTCGCCGGTCGGGTCGTCCACCTCCACGTCCGGGACCTCGATACCGTCCACCTTCGCCTGGCGGGTGCGGACCATGAAGTCGTGGTTGGCCGGGTCGTAGGAGATGTTGCCGGTGCCGTCCTGCTTCTCGATGCCGCCGATCCGGTGCTCCAGGCCCGGAGTGCCGGGCACCGCCCAGGGGCGGGCCAGGGTGGCGGGATCGCGCAGGTACGGCCAGAAGGAACCGTCGGGACGGTTCGGCTCGGTGGCGAACTCGACGCGCAGGTCTGGGAGTTCACTGATCTCCGGCAGCTTCCACGGCTCCGAGCCGTTCGCCAGGTACCCGTCGGAGAGCAGGAACACCGGCGTCCGGTAGGTGAGCGCGATCCGGGCCGCCTCCAGGGCCGCCTCGAAGCACTCGGCCGGGGTGGCCGGAGCGACGACCGGCACCGGCGCCTCGCCGTTGCGGCCGAACATCGCCTGCAGCAGGTCCGCCTGCTCGGTCTTGGTCGGCAGGCCGGTGGACGGGCCGCCGCGCTGGATGTCCACCACCAGCAGCGGCAGTTCCAGCGAGACCGCCAGACCGATCGTCTCGGACTTGAGCGCGACGCCCGGGCCCGAGGTGGTGGTGATCCCGAGCGCGCCGCCGAAGGCCGCGCCCAGGGCCGCGCCGATCCCGGCGATCTCGTCCTCGGCCTGGAAGGTCCGCACGCCGAAGTCCTTGTGCCGGGACAGCTCGTGCAGGATGTCGGAGGCCGGGGTGATCGGGTAGGAGCCGAGGAACACCGGCAGGCCCGACCGTTCCCCCGCCGCGACCAGCCCGAGCGACAGGGCGAGGTTGCCGGAGATGTTGCGGTAGGTGCCCGCGGCGAGCCGCGCCGGCGGCACCTCGTAGCGGACGGCGAAGTCCTCCGTGGTCTCGCCGAAGTTCCAACCCGCCCGGAACGCCGCGACGTTCGCCTCCGCGATCTGCGGCTTCTTCGCGAACTTCCGCCGCAGGAAGGACTCCGTACCCCCCGACGGCCGGTGGTACATCCAGGACAGCAGGCCCAGGGCGAACATGTTCTTCGCCCGCTCCGCGTCCTTGCGCGCCAGCCCGCTGTCCTTGAGCGCCTCCAGCGTCAGCGTGGTCAGCGGCACCGGGTGCAGCCGGTACGCGTCCAGCGAGCCGTCGCCCAGCGGGTCCTCGTCGTAGCCGACCTTCGCCAGCGCGCGCTTGGTGAACTCGTCGGTGTCGACGATGATCTCGGCGCCCTTCGGCAGGTCCGGCAGGTTGGCCTTGAGCGCCGCCGGGTTCATCGCCACCAGCACGTCCGGCGCGTCGCCGGGGGTGAGGATGTCGTGGTCCGCGAAGTGCAGTTGGAAGGACGAGACGCCCGGAAGCGTCCCGGCGGGGGCCCGGATCTCCGCCGGGAAGTTCGGCAGCGAGGACAGGTCGTTGCCGAACGCCGCCGTCTCCGAGGTGAACCGGTCCCCGGTGAGCTGCATGCCGTCACCCGAGTCACCCGCGAAGCGGATGATCACCCGGTCGAGTTTCGTCACCGGCTTGGATCTGCTGACCGTGCCGACCATGAGGCTGTCCCTTGCTGTCGACGTCCATGACCGTGAAGAGGTCCGTGACTGTGGAGAGGTCCGTGGCTTGCGAGGAGGAGGGGTACGGCCGGCCCCCGGTGGGGCGGGTGGCCGGCCCGTACCGCGTGGGGCGGCGGTCAGGCCGCGGTGGGGGCGGTGAAGGCGAGCACCACGTTGTGCCCGCCGAAGGCGAAGGAGTTGGACAGCACGGCCCGGACGGGGAGTTCGCGCGGAACGTCGCCGACCACGTCGAGGCCGATCGCCGGGTCGGGCCGGTCGAGGTTGAGGGTGGGCGGCACCACGCCGTGGACCAGGGCCTGCACGGAGGCGACCGCCTCGATCGCCCCGGCCGCGCCCAGGGAGTGGCCGGTCATCGACTTGGTGGCCGAGACCGGGATCCGGGGGGCCGCCCGGCCGAGCGCGGTGTGCAGGGCGAGGGCCTCGGCGGAGTCGTTGTAGCTGGTGCCGGTGCCGTGGGCGTTGATGTGCGAGACGTCCTCGGGGGCGAGCCGGGCCGAGCGCAGGGCCGCCTCGAGGGCCCGGGCGGCCCCCGCCCCCTCGGGGTGGGGCGCGGTGACGTGGTGCGCGTCGGAGGTCCTGCCGTAGCCCCGCAGTTCGGCGAGGACGCGGGCCCCGCGCCGGGCGGCGTGGGCGGCCGACTCGAGGACCAGGACGGCCGCGCCCTCGCCGAGGACGAAGCCCTCGCGGTCGGCGCTGAACGGCCGGCTGGCCTGCTCGGGGCTGTCGTTGCGCGTGGCCAGGGCGCGGATCTTGGCGAACCCGCCGACCATCATGGGGCTGACGGGGGCCTCGGTGCCCCCGGCCAGCACCACGTCGGCCTCGCCGGAGGCGATCATCTGCGCCGCCACGATCAGCGCCTCGGCCCCGGAGGCGCAGGCGGTGACGACGGCGCTGCTCGGCCCGAGCAGCCCGAGGTCCACGCAGAGCCGACTGGCCGGGGCGTTGGCCATGCTCATCGGGATGAAGCGGGCGCCGAGCCGGTGCGGCCCCTTGAGCATGGCGGCGCTGTTGGTCTCCCAGGTGGTGACGCCGCCGGTGCCGGTGCCGACCACGGCGCCGATCCGGGTGCGGTCCTCGGCGGCGAGGTCGAGTTCGGCGTCGCGCAGCGCCAGGGTGGCGGCGGCGACCGCGAGTTGCGTGCAGCGGTCGGCGCTGACGGCCTGGCGGGGCGGGAGGGTGAGGTCCTCGGGCAGGTCGACCTCGCCGGCGATCCGGACCGGGAAGTCGGTGGCGTCGAACCGGGTGATCGTCCGGATGCCGCTGAGGCCCTTGAGCTGGGCGGCGTGGAAGTCGTCGGCACCGACGCCGATCGCGGTGACCGGGCCGAGCCCGGTGACCACCACCCGCCGGTCGCTCTCGGTCATGCGAGCGCTCCGGGGCGTTCCGCGTCGACGACGTGGGCGATCACCTCGCCGACGGTGGTGAGGGAGAGGGCGACCTCGTCGTCGACGGTGCCGCCGAGGTGCTCCTCCATGATGGTGACCAGCTCGACCAGGTCGAGGGAGTCCATGCCGAGGTCCTCGCGGAGCCGGGCGTCGGAGGTGACCTCCTCGGGGAGCAGCCCGAGTCGGTCGCACAGCAGGTCGGTCATCCGCGCGAGAAGGGCCTCGCCGGCAGCGGTCTGGTTGGTCACAGCGGCCACCTCTGGTCGTTGGTCGGGGTGTGGGACGGATCGCCGGCCTGCCACGCGGACAGGTCCGCGTGCAGGGCGAAGTCCTGGCAGACGGCCCGGACGGCGCCGGTGAACCGGTCGGCCTGGTCGAGGCCGAGGACCAGCGGCGGCTGGATCCGCAGGGTCCGGTTGCTGTTGGCCGTGACGAAGGCCAGGATGCGGTGCTCCCGGCTGAGCTGGGAGACGAACCGCAGGCACATCAGGTCGCCGAGGGCGTTCTCCACGGCGTTCCCGGCGCGCCGGAGGGCGCCGAGCACCTCGTCCGGGAGCCAGTCGACCAGGCCGTGGAGGTCTCCGGGAAGCCGGGCCAGGGCCTCGTCGGCGAGGGCCTGGGCGGCGCCGGTGAAGTCGCCGTCGAACTCGATGGCGTTCATCAGGCCGATCCCGCGGACCTCCTTGACGAAGCCGTACGGGGCGCACGCCTCGCGCAGCCCGTCCCGCAGGTGGGCGCCGGTCTTGGCGGCGCGCCCCGGGAGGTCCTCGGCGACCAGGGTGTCGAGCGTGGCGAGGCCGACCGCGGCGGCGAGGTTGCCGCCGCCGAAGGTCGAGGAGTGCAGCATCGCCCTGCTGGTGGACCCGTACGCCTGGTCCCAGAGTTCGGTACGGGCCAAGGTGGCGCCGATCGGCACCAGGCCGCCGGAGAGGGACTTGGCGACGCACAGGATGTCGGGCCGCAGGTCGTCGTGCTCGGCGGCGAACATCGCGCCGGTGCGGCCGAGGCCGGTCTGGATCTCGTCGAGGACGAACGCCGCGCCGGCTCGCCGGCACAGCCGCTGGGCCTCGGCGAGGTAGCCGGGCGGCGGGAGGATCACGCCGCCCTCGCCCTGCACCGGTTCGACGATGAAGGCGGCCGCGCCCTCGATGGCGGCGGCCAGCGCGGCGGTGTCGCCGAACGGGACGGCCACGCAGTCCGGCAGCAGGGGGTGGAAGGCGGCGCCGTGGCCCTTGCGGCCGGTGACCGAGAGCGCGCCGAGGGTCTTGCCGTGGTAGCTGTTCTCGGTGTGCACCAGCCGGGTGCGGCCGGTGGCGGCGCGGGCCAGCTTCAGAGCGGCTTCCACGGCCTCGGTGCCGGAGTTGGAGAAGAACACCCGCTCGAGCCCGGGCGGGGCCAACTCGCTGAGCCGCTCGGCGAGTTCGGCGGTGTGCGCGGGCATCGACACGTACTGGACGAAGGTCGGGGCGCCCTGGTCGAGGAAGTCGCGCAGGGCCGTGGTGGCGGCCGGGTGGTTGTGGCCGAGGTTGAGGCAGCCGTAGCCGGCGACGAAGTCGAGGTACGAGGTGCCGTCCTCGGTGGTCAGGGTGCAGCCCTCGGCGCGGGTGAAGACCCGGTCCATGCCGTGGGCGGCGAACAGACGCCCCATCGGCGGGTTGATGTGGGTGCGGAAGCGGCGCACCGTCTCCTGGGTGCGGTTCCCGCGCGAGGGGCGGCCGGACGGGTAGTGGCGGGCCAGCCGGTCGAGCCGCTCGTCCGGGACCAGCCGGCCGAACGCGGCCAGCGGCGTGGGCAGGAAGCCGTGCCCGGTGGCGAGTTCGCCGATGGTGCGGATCCGGTCCAGGTCGAGTTCGCGGCCGAGCGACCACGCCTCGGCGCGGCCCTCCAGGGCGAGCACGATGGTCTCGGCGAGGCAGCCGTTGAGCTGCTGGGCGGGGGCGGGCAGGGTGCCGTCCCCGAGCCGGACGGCGTCGGTGGCGCTGACCAGGCCGCCGTCGATGACCAGGACCTCCTGGCGCTCGGCGGGCTCCACCGCGACGTCGCGCGGCAGGGCCACGTCCACCACCACCGAGCCGGGGTGCAGCCGGCCCGCGTCCAGCACGCCGCCGACGGAGGAGGCGGTCACGTAGATCCGGGGCGCGCCGTAGAGCACGGCCGGGTCGTCGTACAGGGTGACCCGGCTCCGCTCGGCCGGGTCCAGGTAGCGCAGCATCGCCTCGTCGGTGCGGGCGCTCGGGCGGCGGACCAGGTCCAGCTCGTAGCCGTCGGCGAGCAGCAGCCGGGCCATCGCCAGGCCGATCGAGCCGGGGTAGCCGACCACGGCGATCCGGGCCCGGCCGGGGGTCTGGCCCAGGCGTTCGGCGCAGGCCAGCACGGCCCGGTGGGAGGCGTAGGTGGTGAGGGAGTTGCCGCTGGTGAGCGGGAGACCGACGGCCTTGGCGGTCCACAGGCCCCGGTCGCCGACGATCGAGGTGGCACCGCCGAGGCCGACCAGCTCCGCCCCGGCGTCGCGGAGCTCGGCGGCCTCGGCGGCGACCATGTCCCGGGCGGTGCCGGGCCGGCGGAGCATCTGCTCGGCCGTGTACGGCAGGTAGCGGACCGCGCCGGTGCACCGGGCGCCGGTGGCCGAGGTCAGGGTGAACTCGGGGATCGGGACGTGGTGGCGGGGCCCGGGTTCGCGCGGGATCCCGCGGTGCTCGTCGAGCAGTCGGCCGAACAGGTCGAGGCCGCGGACCTGGTGGCGGTGGCCGTCACTGATCGGGTGGGCGAGGAAGCCGAACTTCATCGGGTGCCTCCCGTGCTGCGCCCGGTGCGGGCCATGGCGAAGGTGAGTTCGGGGAGCGTGTCGCGCTGCCAGCCGAGGGAGGAGAGCAGGCTGAGGCCGTCCCCCTCGTTGTTGTGCGCGATCGGCACCTCGAACAGGTTGACGGTGGAGCGGCGTTGCAGGTCCGCCTTGAGCGTCCGGGGGTCGAGGTCGTCGAGCCGGCGCCGGACCACGGTGAGCGGGCCGAAGGTCCGTTCGTCGTCCTCGGCGAACAGGTGGAGCACCTGGGTCTGGCGGCCCGCGCCGGCCGCGCTGCGGCCCTCGCGGTAGGTGCGGATCACCGAGTGCCCGCCGTCGACCAGGGTGAAGATGCTGAGGTTGCCGCGCAGCCGGTGCCCGTTGAAGCAGACCTGCTGGATCAGGCTGGGCAGGATGTCCGGGACGAGCGCGCTGGCGCCGTCGCCGATGAAGGCGAGGGTGTTGCCCGGCCGGGTGAGCGCGATGCTCGGGACGGCCTGCAGGGCGTCGCCCATCAGGGCGCGGCCGTACCAGCCGGAGAAGCCGGGGCCGGTGCGCGGCAGGTTGCGGATCGCGGAGAGCCCGCCCCGGCCGACGTCGTACACGCCGGTGTAGCCGTACCCGTGGTGGAGGATCAGGTCCTCGAGGACGGCGCCGAGCCGGCTGCCGAAGTAGTTGAGGCTGATCGGCTGCACCGGCACGCCGTGGACCACGTCGGAGGCGCTGTCGGCCGTCTCGGCCAGCGCGCGGCGGCGGGCCTCGAGCAGCGCGGGCGGCACGTCCAGCCGGGCCCGGACGGCGCTCAGGAACGCGCCGGCCTCGGCCCGTACCGGATGGTCGGCGAACGGGGCGAGGTGCGCGGCCTCCCGGGTGACCTGGACGATCCGCAGCGAGCGGTCCAGGGCCCGGGGCGAGAACGGGGTGGCGGCCTCGGCGATCCGGCTGTTGACGAAGAACAGGCACTGCTCGGAGCGGGGCCGCAGCCGGCCCTCGTGGTGCAGGAAGGCGTGCACCCGCTCGGAGAAGCCGTACAGGCCGAGGGTGCCGAGGTACTCGGGGACGACCGCGCCGTCCCGGTAGCGGGAGACGCTGCCGGGGCGGGTGAGCGAGTCGGCCAGGCCGATGCCGGCGGCCGCGGCGATCTCGTGGACCAGGTCGCGTTCCGGGCCGGAGAGCGGGCCGAGCTGCCAGAGCACCCGCTCGGGGCCGTGGTTGAGCAGCTCCAGCACCGGGGCCAGGGCGTCCTCGGCCACGGTGGTGCGCGGGGCGGGGGCGGGCGGCGGCGGGGCGCTCACGGGGCCGGCGGCCTCCAGGACCTCGGCGGTGGCGAGCAGCACGACCGGGCCCCGGTCCTCGTCGTACAGGGCGAAGGCGGCGGCCAGGTCCGCGTCGAGCCGGGCCGGGTCGTCGAGGTGGACGTACGGGATCCGGCGGGCCCGCAGCACCTCGCGGGAGTCCTCGGCGGAGTGCACGGTGCCCTGGAACGGGAACCAGCTCTGCTCCCGCGAGTCGGCGCACAGCAGGAAGCCCCGGGCCCGGGCCTCGCGCAGGTTGGCGAGGGTGCCGCGGAACTCGTCGACCATGCCGCTGGTGACCACGACCAGCGCGGGCGCCGCGTCGAGCTGCCAGCGGGCCAGCGCGCCGCAGGCCAGGCTGTGCTCGCTCGGCCCGCGCAGCACCGGGTTGCCCGCCCGGGCGGCGCGCTCGTCGAGCGCGGCGATCAGGCCGGAGACCACCGAGCCGGTGTAGTAGTGCAGGCCCCAGCGGTCGCCGGCCCGGGCGTCCAGGAAGTCGGCGAGGGCGCCGGCCAGCGCGGGCGGAGCCGTCCGGGCGGAGGCGCGCAGCGCTCCCCCGGTGTGCCGGAGCTGGATCACGTCGGTGAAGGCGCAGAGCACGTCGGCGGCCAGCACCCAGAGCTGGTCGGGCAGCCGCCGGCTGGTGTACGGCTGGGCGATCCGGGCGCGCGGGGCGGGCGCGTCCTCGTACACGTGCACGGTGTACGCGGAGGGTTCGCAGGCCACGTTCGCCGGCAGCTCCTCGCACATCGCCGCGAGTTCGTCGGCGAAGGCGGTGTCCAGCGGCCCGACCGGCAGGCCCGCGGCGGCGGCGTCCACCAGCAGCAGGGCGAGCATGGCCGGGTCCTCGCCGGCCTGTTCGCCGATCAGCTGCGCGGCCTCGGCCACGGTCTCGGCGAGCACCAGAGCGACCCGGGCCCTCGGGAGGGCGCGGTCGAGGAAGCGGCGGGAGCGGTCCAGGGCCCGCTGGTACGGCTCGGGCCAGGAGCTGCGCCCGACCGGCAGGGCCGCGGTGGTGAGGGTCCGCTCCGAGCCCTCGACCAGGTCGCCGAGCGCGGCGGCGACGGTCCGCTGGAAGGCCGGGCGTTTGCCGACGGCCGCGATCAGGAAGCGCGGCGGCTGCGAGCCGCCGGTCGTGCCGTCCACTCTCCGACTCCCCCCGGTGGCAGTGCTGCTGACGCCTCGGAGTCTGCATCAGCGCGACTGAAGCCGGTCTGCACATCCTCTGGACGGTGCATGGCCGCGCGGCCCACGCCGCGACGGGGTCGGCGGACCTCCGGGGGCCGGCGCCTCAGCCAAGCAATCCAGGAGTCGCGTGGAACCCCCGTTTTCCCTTCAACTTGGCCTGGAAAACGCCTAGTGATGGATGGTCAGCAATGAAAAGACTCCGACCGGCCCCCCGCGGCACCTCCGGCCGGTGCCGGAACCGGTGAACGGTCGGACCGCCGAGGCGGTCCGACCGTTCGGCGTGCGCTCAGTCCTCGGTCAGGCCGATCCGGGCGTGCAGCCGCTTCAACGGCGCCGGCGCCCACCAGTTGGCCCGGCCGAGCAGCCGCATCGCGGCCGGCACCAGCAGGCCGCGGACCAGCGTGGCGTCGACCAGGACGGCCAGCGCGAGGCCCGCGCCGAGCAGTTTCAGGATCGACAGTCCGGAGGTGGCCAGCGCGCCCAGCACCGTCGCGACGATCAGCGCCGCGGCGGTGATCAGCCTGCCGGTGCGCTCCATCCCGAAGGCGACCGCGCGGGTGTTGTCCCCGGTGGCCAGGTACTCCTCGCGGATCCGGGAGAGCAGGAAGACGCTGTAGTCCATCGACAGGCCGAACGCGACGCAGAACATCAGGATCGGCACCGTCACCTCCAGTTGGCCGGTGTGCACGAAGTCGCCGACCAGCCACTTGAGATGGCCGTCCTGGAAGACGTACACCATGGCCCCGAAGGACGCGGTGAGGCTGAGCATGTTCAGCAGCAGCTGCTGGAACGGGATCACCACGCTGCCGGAGAACAGGAACAGCAGCACCAGCATGCTGACCGCGATGATCGCGGCCGCCCATGGGAGGCGGCCGGACAGGCTGGACTTGGTGTCCACCTGGGTCGCGGCGTCGCCGCCGACCAGGGCCCGGCCGGGGGCGTGCACCGCGCGGACGGCCTTGGCGTAGCTCTCGCCCTCCGCCGAGCTCGCCTCGCGGTCGGAGACCACCGACAACCAGGTGCCGCCGCTGCCGGAGAAGGCGGCGGCCCCCGGCCCGGGCGGGGCGGCCGGCGCGCCCTGGGCGTAGGTGCCGGTGGCGGCGTCCACCCGGACGGTGCCCGGCAGGGCGGACAACCGCTGGGCGTAGTCCGCGAGTTGACCGTTGCCCGGGTCGGTGTCGGGCAGCACGACGACCACCGGGGAGGTCTGCGCCCCGTGGAACTCGCTGCGGATGGTGTCGGAGGCGACCTGGGAGGCGCTGCCACGCGGCAGCACCCGGTCGTCCATCAGCGCGAACCGGGCCTGGACGAACGGCAGGGCGAGCGCGAGCAGCACCACCGCGACGGTGCCGCCGATCAGCGCCGGGCGGCGCATCACGGTGACCGCGAGCCGGTGCCACACGCCGCCCCGACCGCCGCTGCGGGCGCCGGGCAGGCGGCGGCGCAGCGGGGCGAACACGTCCCAGCGGTCGATCCGGTGGCCGATCAGGGCCAGCAGCGGCGGCAGCACCAGCAGCGAGCTCGCCGCCGCGAGGACCACCACGACGATGCCCGCGTAGGCGAGCGAGCGCAGGAAGTAGATCGGGAAGACCAGCAGGGCGGCCAGCGAGAGCACCACGGTGAGCGCGGAGAACAGCACGGTCCGTCCGGCGCTGCGCAGCGAGGCGGCGATCGCCTCGGTGGTGCCGCGCCCGGCCCCGAGCTCCTCGCGGTACCGGGTGACCACGAACAGGCTGTAGTCCACGGCGAGGCCGAAGCCCAGCGCGGTGGTGATGTTGAGCGAGAACACCGACACCGAGGTCACACTGGCGAGCAGCCGCAGCACGGCGTAGGTGCCGAGCACGGAGACCACGCCGAGCACGGCGGGCAGGGCGGCGGCGACCAGCGAGCCGAAGGTGGCGAGCAGGATCAGCAGGGTGATCGGCGCGGCGATCAGTTCGGCGCCGGTGAGGTCCTTGGCGCTCTGCTCGTTGGCCTCGGCGTTGACCTGGGCCGTGCCGGTGGCCTTGACGTCCAGCGGGCCGTGCCGTCCGACCAGGGTCGGGACCAGGTCCTTGGCGAGGTGCTCGGCGTGGTTCTCGTCCCCGCCGAGCCTGACCAGGACGAGGCCGGTACGGCCGTCGGGCGAGCGCAGGGTCGGGTCACCGGTGGTCCAGTAGGACTGGGCGTACACCACGTCCGGGGTGGTGGCGACCTGCTCGGTGAGGCTGCGGCCGGCCTCGGCGGCGGAGTCCAGGTCGCCGTCGGCGGTGGCGACCAGCACCAGGTTGGGCGCGCCCGCGTGGAACCGGTCGGCGAGCAGCCGGTCGGCCTGCAGGGACTCGGCGCTGGTGGGCGTGTAGCCGCCGCTGGAGAGCTTGCTCTCGGCGTCGGCTCCGATCACCGCCGCCGCGACGGCGACCAGGGCGACCAGCAGCATGGCGATGCCCCGGCGGTTGACCAGGGTCCTGGCGAGCGAGGCCAGACGGCCGGTGACCGGGGCGGGTTCGCCGTCGGTTCCGGTGCGGGCCCGGATGGTTGTCGACATGGCTTCCTCGGGTCGTCGTGGACGATGCCGCCGCGTCGCGGCGACGGGGGAGGCCGCGGCTCAGCACCGCCCCAGGAGGTGGCAGCACAGGGCGTTGGCCGCCCAGTCCTCCCATTCCTGTGGGGTCCAGCCGCGCTCGGTGACGAACAGGTGGTACATCTCGGGGCCGAGCACTCCGTAGCAGACGTCGACCGCGTGGTCCGCGTCGAGGCCCGCGACGAGGGCTCCCTTGGCGATCAGCGCGTCCACGAAGTGCCGTTGGACGGTTCGACGTTGCTGCTTGTTGGTCTCCCACAGCTCGGCACCGTCGCCGCTGGAGATGACCGCGTTGCGCAGCACTTCGAGCAGCGGGGCGACCCGCTCGTTGATGACCCGGGTGATGGCGGCGAGGGCCCGCAGTTGCTGGTGCGGGTCCTCCTTGGACAGGGCGTCGACGACCGGCGGCCGTTCCAGGGTGGGCACCGGCTCCTCGTCACCGGCGACGTGGAGGTCGATCAGCTCCTTGAGGATCTTCTCCTTGTTCCCGAACGAGAAGTACATCGTCTGCACCGCGACGCCGGCTTCCTGGGCGATCGAGTCGATCGTCGTGAGGCCGTATCCGCGCTCGACGAAGAGCTTCATCGCCGCGTCGAGCATTCTGCGCCGGGTCGCCTGGGAGCGCAGCCGGCGGCCGTCGGTCTTTGCCATGGGGATCACTGCTCACTTTTTTATAGTACAACTCTAGAGTGTGCCACTAGAATCATACCCAGCGCACAGGAGGACGCAAGCTCATGCCCCTCAATACCACTCGCGCCAAGCACGAACAGCCCGTGACGACACCCAGGACGCTCGTCCCCGCGCTCACCACCGGGATGGGTCTGTCCATGCTGGTGCTCTACACCATCGGCTCGCTGGGCCCGTTCATCGTCGACGACCTCGGGATCACCCGCTCCGGACTGGGCCTGCTGCCCGCCGCGGCGTTCGGCACCGCCACCGTGATGTCCCTCTACGCCGGGCACCTCACCGACCTGCTCGGCGGCCGGCGGGTGTTCCTCGCCCTGCTCGCCGTGATCGGCGCCGACTTCGCCCTGCTGGCGGCCAGCCCCTCGTACGCGCTGCTGCTGGTCGCCCTCTGTCTCGCGGGCCTCCCCCAGGCGCTGGCCAACCCCTCGACCAACAAGCTGATCGCCGCCCATCTCCCGCCCGAGCGGCGCGCGCTGGCGATAGGCGCGAAGCAGTCCGGCATACCGCTGGCGGCCATGGGCGCCGGGCTCGTCTTCCCGGCGCTGGCCGGTGCCGCCTCCTGGCGGGTCGCGGTCCTCGTGGTGGTCCCGGTGGCCCTGCTGACGGCGCTGGTGGCACGCACGGCGCTCCCCCGGGACCCGGCGCCCGCCGGGCCGACGCGCTTCGGCCTGCCCCAGCCGCCGAACGCCCCCACCCGCTGGTTGATGGCCTACGCGCTGCTGATCGGCTGCGGGCTCTCCCCGCTCAACACCTACCTGCCGCTGTACGCCCACCAGCGGCTGGGGATGAGCTCCACCGAGGCGGGCGCGCTGATCTCGGCGATCGGCCTGGCCGGGATCGCCGTCCGGCTGTTGTGGAGCCGGATCAGCACCCGACTGGCCGACATCTCCGACGCCCTGCTCGCCATCGCGGGCACGGCGGCGGTCTGCAGCGCCCTCATCCCGGCCTCCACGCACGGCAGTTGGCTGGCCTGGGTGGGGACCCTGGGGCTCGGCACGGCGGCCGCGGCAGCCAACGCGGTCGCGATGGTCGCGGTGACCCGGGGCAGGGGGTTCGGCCTGACGGGGCACGCCTCCGGCCTGGTGTCGATGGGGTTCTTCGCCGGCTTCGCGGTCGGACCGATCGTGTTCGGCCGGCTCGCGGACGGTGCGGCGGGCTTCGGCGGTGGCTGGCTGATGGTCGCCGCGATGCTCGCGCTGGCCACGGTCTGCGCCCGGGCGGGCCGCAGGACCCTGGCCGCGGCGGCCTGAACACCAGTTCTCCGGTCACCGGGACTTTTCTAGAGCGGTTCACTAGAGCTAGACTCCAGTAAACGGCCGGGTACCACCCGCCCACAAACGAGGGGAGGAGGAGATCACGATGGCCGGCGGAGTACTCGCGGGACGGCGGGCGGCACTGTTGCTGCTCACCGGCGTCGAACTGATCGTCTTCCTGGACGTATCGATCATCAATCTGGCCCTACCGACGATCGGGGCCAAGCTCGGTCTCGGCATCGTCGCCCTGGTCTGGGTCAGCACGGCCTACCAGGTCTCCTTCGGCGGCTTCCAGCTCGGCGCGGGCCGGGCCAGCGACCTGCTCGGCCCGCGACGGATGTTCCAGGCAGGCCTGGGCATCTTCACCGGCGCCTCACTACTGGCCGGACTCGCCCACGCGGGCTGGCTGCTGATCGGCGCGCGGGCCCTGCAGGGGCTCGGCGCGGCGATCCTGATCCCGGCCGAACTCGCCCTGCTCGCACGGATGTTCACGGAACCCGAGGCCAGCCGGCGGGCGTTCGGCGTGTGGAGCGCGATGGGCGCGGTCGGCGCGGCCGGCGGCACCGCCCTCGGCGGCGTCATCGTCCAGGGCCTCGGCTGGGAGTGGATCTTCCTGCTGAACCTGCCGATCGGCGTGGCCGGCCTGGTGCTCAGCAACCGGCTGCTCCCCGCCGACGAGGTGGACACCCGGGAGGCCGGCCGCCGGCTCGACCTGCCCGGCCTGGTCACCGGCACCGGCTGCCTGCTGCTGGCGGTGTACGTGGTGACGGCCGCGACCGAGGGCGGCCTCGGCGCCCTGCAGTGGACGCTGGCCGTGCTGGCCGTCCTGCTCGGCGCCGCGTTCCTGCTGGTCGAGCAGCGGGTCGCCGAGCCGCTGCTGCCCTTCCGGATCTTCCGCGAGCGCAACATCAGCGGCTCCGCGGTGGCGAACTTCATCGTCGGCGCCACCCACGTGCCGGTGTTCGTGTTCGTCGCGATGTACTTCCAGGAGGTGCACGGCTACAGCGCGACCCGGTCCGGCCTGGCGGTGCTGCCGATCGCCCTGATCAGCATCCCGGTCTCCCGGATGCTGATCCCGGTGGCGCTCAAGCAGGTCGGGCCCCGCTGGGTGCTGGCGGGCGGCATGGCGCTGATGACGGTGGCGCTGCTCATGCTGAGCACCCTGCCGGTCGACGCCGCGTACCTGACCCGCTTCCTCCCGGCCGCGGTGGTCTTCGCGGTGGGCCTGCCGGCCTGCTTCGTCGGCTCCACCATGCCGGGCGTGAAGGCCGCCGCGCCCGAGGAGACCGGCACCGTCTCGGGCGTCATCAACACCACCCAGCGGCTCGGCGCCGGCCTCGGCGTCGCGGTGCTGGCCTCGGTGGCGAAGGACCGGACGGCCGGCGCCGGGGGCACCCACGCCGAGGCCCTGGTCGACGGGTACCACCTGGCCTTCCTGGGCGCGGCCGGCCTGGCCGTCCTCGGGCTGGTGGTGGCCCTCACCGTGATCCGGCCGGAGCCTCGGCAGACCGGGCAGCCGGCCGATGCTCCGGAGCCGACCGGGGATCCGGTGACCGCCGAGTGACGGCGACTCACAGAGCTGGGCAGGGGCAGCCGTCCGGGCCGCCCCTGCCCGTCCGGCCTTTCGGCCTCGGACACGGGGGCGGCCGTCAGGCCCGGGCCGGGCGCGCGCCGACCAGTTCGAGGGTGCCGTCCGCGCGCCAGCGGGCCAGCCAGGGCGAGCGGTGCAGGTACGCCCGGCCGGACCCGGTGAAGTCCTCGGCCTCGGGACCGACCTCCGGGAGCCCGATCCGGTCGAACGGGAGGGCGGGCCCGGTGGCGCACAGCTCGCCGACCCGGCCGGACGGCAGCACCCGGCCGCCCGGCTCGGTCACCTGGATGTGCACGTTCGGCACCGGGGTGCCGACGCCGGAGGCCGCCGCCTCGACGGGCCCGCCCGGGCTCAGCTCCTGGGCCGTCCACGGCGTCACGCCCCCGTCCGGGGCGAACTCGCCCCGCAGCCGGCTGGCCCGGTAGGCCGCGAAGTGGCGCTCCACCAGCTCCGGCGGACAGGGCCCGCCGAACAGCACCACCGCCCCGGGCCCGGCCCCGACCGGCCGGTCGGCCGCCGCGGTCAGCAACCGCGCGTACTCCTCGGGGCTGAACACCGATCCGGCCGCGCCGCCGAGGGCCTGCACCGCCGCCGCGTCCCCGGCCCGGCCGCACAGCGCGCCGCCGGAGGCGAAGGCCCACCACATGGCCGACAGGGTGCGCGGCCCGCCCGGGGCCTGACGCACCGCCACCGGGCCCCGGGCCGGGCCGATCTGCTGCATCCGGGCCGCCAGCACGTACTGCCAGGCGCGGTGGTCCACCAGTTGGCCGCCGTCCTCGTCCACCAGCAGGTACGCGGCGTCCATCGGGCCGGACCGGGGCAGCGCCGGGTCGATCCGAACCTCCGCCAGCCGCTCCCAGGTGCCGGGCTCGTCCAGGGTGATCAGCAGGCCCGGGTCCGGCCAGCTCGACCGGGTCGAGGTGCTGCACAGCACCACCCGCGCGCCGCTCACCAGGGCCGTCCTCGCGACTTCCGCCGGCGCCAGGTCGGACCGCACCGGGACGCAGACCCCGCCGGCCCGCAGCACCGCCAACTGCCCGACCACGGACTGCCGGTGGTCGTCGCAGTGCACCACCACCGGGTCACCGAGCTGCAGGCCGCCGAGCACCAGCGCGGAGGCCAGCTGGGTCGACCTGGCGTTCGCCCGGGCATACGTGAGGCGGCCCGCCTCCTCCCGTACGGCCACGGCCGCAGGGCACCGACGGGCCGCCCCGGTGAACACCGAATCGAGCGTGAACGGCCGGGTGGCCGCTGTTCCTCCGTCCCGCCGCGCGTCGTGCAGGCGGTGATGGAGCAGTACGGGCTGACTGGTCACCTGGTCCCCCATGGTTTCTGCGGTACGGATCGCGCTGGGAATGGCGCCGGCCAAAACGCGCCCACCCGTTTACCGATGTTGCATTCCGGTACCGCCCGGGGTCGCCTCCGAGATTGCCGCATGTGAATTCGCGGCATTCGGGGCGTCAGGAAATGTAGTCGTAGAGCAGATTGCTGTCCTCGCCGGACTCCGCCCAATTGCCGTACCGACGCATTCCGTACAGCAGTGGTTTCTGGAAACGGAGGAGGGTGACCGCGTGAACCCGGGCGAACACCACGCAGTGGTCGCCCACGGTGTGCACGTCGGCCACCTCGCAGTCGGCGATGGTGTGCGCCGACTCCTCCAGGTGCGGCCCCCGGGCGCCCGGCCCGAGGGACCAGGCGACCCGGTCCCAGCGGTCGGCCGCCCCGGAGGCGAACAGCTCGGCGGTCGAACGGGCCTCGCTGTGCAGCAGGTTGACGGCGTAGCCGCCACTCTCCCGCACGGCCTCGACGGTCGGACTGCCGCGCCGCAGGCACACCAGCACGGTCGGCGGGTCCAGCGCGACGCTGCACAGCGAGGTGAGGGTCATCCCCCGGGGCTCGCCGAGCGCGGTCGTCGTGGTGACCACGGTGACCCCGGTCGGGAATCCGGCCATCAGCGGGCGGATATCCGGTGCACGGTCGGATGTCATGGCGGGCCTCCTGGTCTCAACGGCTTGCGAGTTCCGTCCGGCCCGCGGGCGCGCCGGACCGGCGGATCTCCTCGACCAGTTCGGCGGTGAACGCCGGGAAAGCCGGGCCGAGGAAGTGGAAATGACCGCCGGAGAAGGTCCGGCACTGGAATGCCCCCCTCGTCTCGGCGGCCCAGCCGGCCAGCGCGGAGGGCGGTGCCCACGGGTCGTCCACGCCGCCGAACGCCGTCACCGGCGCGGCCAGCGGGATCCGCGCCGGGCTCGGCCGGTAGCGGGCCACCGCCCGCAGGTCGGTGCGCACCAGCCGGAGGAACCGGTCGCGGAACTCCGGCAGTTCGTCGATCCGCGGGTGCAGCCCGCCCATCCTGGTCAGCTGGGTCATCAGCTCCGGGTCGGACAGCTCGTGGCCCGGCAGCGCCAGCGGCGGCTCCTCGGAGGGCGCCACCCGGCCGGACACCCCGAGCCAGCCCAGCCGGACGCCGGCCGCCTCCAGCGCCCGGGCGGTCTCGTACGCCAGCACCGCCCCCAGGCTGTGGCCGAACAGCGCGAGCGGCGCCCCGTCCGTCCACGGCAGGATGTCCGACACGCTGGAGGCAACCAGTTCGGGGACGGTGCCCAGGGCTGCCCGGTCGTGCCGCTTGCCCCGGCCGGGCAGGTCCAGCAGCAGCACGTCCCAGTTCTCCGGCAGCTCCCGGGTGAGCGGGAAGTAGGCGGCCGCCGAGCCGCCGGCGTGGTGGAAGACCACCAGCCGCAGCTCGGCGTCCTCCACCCGGCGCGGGCGCACGAACGCGGTCACGCCCGTGCCCCGGCCACGATGTCCTCGGCGAGCCGCCCGAGCAGTTCGGTGAGCGGCAGGTCGAGCGGCAGTTCCTCGGCGGTGAGGCCGACCCGGTAGTGCTCCTCGACCCGGGTGATGAACAGCGTGGACATGAAGGAGTCACCGCCGGAGTCCAGGAAGGACCGCTCCGGGTCCAGGGCCTCCGGCGCGTCCAGCACCGCGCCGAGCTGGGCCAGCAGGTACGCCTGCACCGCCGCCGCGTCCACCGGCTCGGGTGCCACCGGTCCCGCCTCGGCCGGGGCCGGGGCGGAGCCGCCGCCGAGGGCGGGCTCCTCCACCCAGTAGCGGCGGCGCTGGAACGGGTAGGTGGGCAGGTCGCCCAGCAGCCGGGCGCCCGGGGCGCGCAGCCCGGCCAGCGCCAGATCCGCGCCGGCGGTGAACAACTCGGCCAGCAGACCAGGAAGTTGGACAGCCGGATCGGTGAGCGCCGTGCTGTGCGCAGTGCCGCCGGCGTCCCACTCCAGCCGCACCGGGCCCGGCTCGGTGGAGCGGGCGGTGACGACCGCCGGGCCGAGCGCGCCGAGCGCGGCGGCCAGCGCGGCAGCCGGGTCCGTCGCCGAAGCGTCCGCCAGTGCGGGGAACGCCCCGGCCAGGGCGGCCAGGCAGGCGGCGGTGGCGACGGTGTCCTCGGGCAGCCGCAGCACCAGCCGGTGCGGGCCCTGCCCGGCGACCGCCGCGACCGGGCCGCGCACGGCCGCCGCCAGCGCCTCGGCCAGCTCCCCCGGGCCGCTGCCGGTGACGGCGATCCGGTGGGCGAACACGGCCCGCCCGGTACGCAGCGTGTGGCAGAGCGAGGGCAGCCGGGCCGGGTCGGCCTGTTTGAGGTACCGGACCACGGCGTCCGCCAGTTCGGACAGCGCCACCGGGTCCTTGGCGGAGAGCGTGAGCAGCTCCGGGTGCGGGTCGGCCGTCGGCTCGGGAGCGGTCTCCGGGCCCCGGTAGGACTCCAGTACGGCGTGCCCGTTGGTGCCGCTCATGCCGAAGGAGTTGACACCCACGATCCGCCGGTCCAGCTCGTCCGGCCACGGGTGGTTCCGGTCTGGCACGGTGATCCGCAGCCGCTCCCACGGGATGTGCGGGTTGAGCTCGCCGTCCTCGGCGGAGCGGGCGGCCGGGATCTCACCGTGCTGGAGCATCAGCACGGCCTTCAGCAGCGCGGCCGCACCGGAACCGGCCTCGAGGTGCCCGATCCGGGACTTGACGCTGCCGATCGCCAGCGGCAGCCCGCGTTCGCGGACGGCCCTGCCGAGCACCCCGTCGAGCGCGCCGACCTCGATCGGGTCGCCGAGCACCGTGCCGGTGCCGTGCGCCTCGACGTAGCCGATCTCGCCGGGCTCGACCCGGGCGTCCGCCAGGGCGGCCCGGATCACCTCCTGCTGGGCGGGGCCGTTGGGCACGGTCAGGCCGGAGGCGGCGCCGTCGTGGTTGACGGCGGTGCCGCGCACCACCGCGAGCACGGGCCGGCCCTCGGCCTCGGCGTCGGCCAGCCGCATCAGCACCAGCACGCCGACGCCCTCGCCCCGCCCGTACCCGTCCGCGGAGGCCAGGAAGGACTTGGAGCGGCCCTCCGGGGAGAGCGCCCGGGTCTGGCAGAGCGAGACCATCAGGTTCGCCGACAGCAGCAGGTTGGAGCCGCACACCAGGGCGTACCGGCACTCCCCGCCGCGAAGGCCGCGCACGGCCAGGTGCAGCGCGGACAGCGCGGAGGAGCAGGCGGTGTCCACGCTCAGCACCGGCCCGCGGAAGCCCATCACGTGGCTGATCCGCCCGGCGCCGAAGCAGAGGCCGCCGCCGGTGGTGTAGTACGGGTCGATCCTGGTCAGGTCGCTCCGGTCCTCCAGGCGCTCGGTGTACTCGGAGGCCATCATCCCGAGGTACACGCCGACGTCGAGCCGGTCGGCGCGGCGCACGGCCACACCGGCCCTCTCCAGCGCCTCCCAGGCGGTCTCCAGCAGCATCCGCTGCTGCGGGTCGAGCAGTTTGGCCTCGCGCCTGGAGATGCCGAAGAACTCGGCGTCGAAGTGCGAGATGTCGGTGAGGAACCCGGCCCGGTCCACGTAGGAGCGCCCGGGGCGGCCCGGCACGGGGTCGTGGACGGCCCGCAGGCCGGGCCGGTCCTCGGGGATCTCCGAGTAGGCGGTGCCGCTGCCCCGCAGGAACTCCCAGTAGGAGTCGGGCGAGTCCAGCCCGCCGGGCAGCCGCAGGGCCGTGCCCACCACCGCCAGCGGGGCGTGCCGTTCCTCCTCCAGCTCCCGGACCCGGTTCCGGAGGCGGTGGGACAGCTTGAGCTGGTCCTCCATCAGTCGGCGAATCGTATCGGTGTCCATGTCGGTGCTCACCCCTCTTCTGCGACGTCCGTCCGCACGGCCCGGACGAGGTCCTCGAACGACAGCCCCGCCAGGCCCGGGAGGTCTTCGGCGGGCTCCTCCGGCCCGGCCGGGGCGGGCTCCTCGGGAAGGACCAGCGCCAGCGCGTGGGCGGCGAGTTGGGCGACGGACGGGTGGTCCAGCGCCACGGTGGCGGGCAGCTCCTCGGCCAGCGCGTGGCCGAGCCTGGCCCGCAGGTCGATGACCATGATCGAGTCGAGGCCGCACTCGGTGAACCCGAGGTGGTCGTCGCCGGTCAGCGGTGCGCCCAGGACGGCTCCGGCGATCTCCCGGATCGCCTGCCGCAGCAGCTCCTCCCGCCCCTCGGCGGGGCAGTCGGCGAGCTGCTTGCGCAGTCCGCCGCGCGGTTCGGTCCGTACCGCGCCCGGGCGCTCGGCGCGTTCGCCGGGCCGGACCGGGTCGGCGAACAGCCGCCCGCCCGCCGCCTGCTCGGCCTCCACGGCGACCGCCACCAGGCGGTGCCGGCGGCCGGCCAGCGCGAGCCGCAGCAGCTCCTCGGCCTCCTGGTCGCCCAGCGCCCGGACGCCCCGGCGGGCGATCGCCCGCTCGGTCGCGGCGGTGCCGGCCAGGCCCCGCCGGGCCTCCGGGATCCAGGGACCCCAGTCCACCGCGACGGCCCGCGGGCCGTCCTGCTCGCTCAGCCGCTCCGCGAGGCCGTCCAGGAAGCCGTTGGCGGCCGCGTAGTTCACCTGCCCGGCGGAGCCGAGCACGGAGGAGGCGGAGGAGAACAGCACCAGGGTGACGTCCTGACGGCCCGCCAGGGCCTCGGCCAGGTGGGCGGCGCCGTGCGCCTTGGCGGCGAACACCCGGGTCCAGGCGTCCTCGGTGAGCTGTTCGAAGGCCCCGTCCGCGGCCACGCCCGCCAGGTGCAGCACGGTGCCCAGGGGCGCCGTCCGGTCGGCCTCCTCCACCGCCCGGCGGCAGTCCACCGGGTCGGTGACGTCGCCCTGGACGGTCCGGACCTCGATCCCGCGCGCGGCCAGCCCGTCCAGCACGGCGCGGGCCACCTCGTCGGGCGCGGAACGGCCCATCAGGGTGATCGCCGGGGCGCCCAGTCCGGCCAGGAACCCGGCCGCGCTCAGCCCGAGCGAGCCGAGGCCGCCGGTGATCAGCACCGCCCCGGGCGCGCCGGGCGCCGCCTCGGCGGGGCAGGGCGCCAGCCGGGTGGTACGGACGGTCGTTCCGGTGATCTCCAGCCGGGTCTCCGGCACCTCCTCGGCGACCAGCCGGGCGAGTTCCCCGGCGGCGGCGGTGGCGTCCCAGTCGGCTGCCAGACCCAGCCGGACCAGCCGGCGCCCGGGCTGCTCGGCCTCCAGCGAGGCGAGCATGCCCCACAGCGCCTCCCGGACGGGCGCGGCCGCGGCGGTGGCCAGGCCGAGCACCGCGTACGGCAGCGCCGGGTCGGCGGCCCGCAGGGTGTCGGCGAGGCCGCGGGCGGCAGCCAGCGCCTCGGCGGGCCCGCCACTGCCGAGCGCGAAGCGAGCGTCCACCAGCAGGTCGAGGGGCGCGCCGACGGGCGGCACGCTCTCCTGCTCCGTGACGGTGTGTCCGAGGGCGCGGAACGCGTCCGCCAGGGCGCGGCCGGTCCCGGTCCCGCCGCCGAGCAGGGCCACCCGCTGCGGCCCGGCGGCGGCGCCCGGCTCGCGGTCGGTTCGGTCGAGGACGTAGGCGTGCCGGGGGGCGTCGCGCAGCGAGCTCTCCAGCAGGGCGCGGGGGGCGCGCCGGAATCGGAAGCCCTCGATGTCGAGGACGGTGGCGCCGCTGTCGTCGAACAGGTGGATGTCGGCGGCGCTCACCCGCATCAGGCCGTCGGCGTCGGCGTCCCGGCCGAGGGCCCGGATGTGGCCCCACAGCTGCCGTCCGGGCCGGGGGCGGCCGGGGAAGGACAGCCGGGCGACCGCGAACGGGATCGCCAGGGCGGCCTCCTCGACGGTCGCGGCCGGGTCGGCCTCGGCGACGGCGAAGGTGACGGAGCTCTGCAGGCAGGAGTCCAGCAGACCGGGGTGGATCTGCCAGCCCGCCGGGTCCTCGCGCGGGTCCTCGGGCTCCTGGTACCGGACCAGCGCCTCGTCGCCGCGCACCCAGACCTCGCCGATCCAGCGGAAGGACGGGCCGAGGTGGTAGCCGAGGGTACGCAGGTGCGCGTAGAAGTCCTCGCCGGAGAGCCGGCGTTCGGCGGCGGCGGCGAAGGCCGCCGGGACGGGGACGGCCCGGTCGGCCCGGCGCCGCCCCTCCGGGACGACCCGCGCCGACAGGTGCTCCTGCCAGCGGCGCCGGGCCGGGTCCACCAGGCTCTGCACGCTGACGGTCCGCCGGCCGCCCTCCCGGTGGCCCTCGATCACCTGGAGCGGGTAGCGCTCGCCCTCGCGCAGTACGAGCGCGCGGGGGAAGTGCAGGTCCTCCAGGACGACCGGTTCACCGGCCGCACCGAGCGCGGACAGCGCGGTCGCGGTCTGCGAGGCGCCGGGCACCGAGACGGTGCCGAACAGCCGGTGGTCGGTCAGGTGGGCGGGGTACTCGGGGCTGCGCTCGGTGGCCCAGACCCGGCCGTCCAGCGCCGGGGAGCTGAGCTCGGTGCCCCAGGCCGGGCCCTGCGCGGCGACCGGCCGGGTGGCCTGGCCGGGCTTGACCGGCGTCCAGTACCGGGTGTCGGCGAACGGGTAGCGCGGGCCGCCGGTGCGGTCGGCGCCGGGCCTGACGTTGCGCCAGTCCAGGTTCTGGCCGCCGAGGTAGAGGATCCGGGCCGCGTCCAGCAGGGCGGCGCGCTCGCCGGTGCCGCGCCGCAGCGAGGATGCGAGGCCGGCGGTCGGGGCCAGCCCGGCGCCGTTGACCAGGTTGACCAGGGTGCGGTCGGGGCCGATCTCCAGGCACAGGTCGATGCCCAGGCCGGCCATCGACCGCAGGCCGTCCAGGAAGCGGACCGGGCGGCGGGCGTGCCGGCACCAGTAGTCCGCGTCGTACTCCTCCGGTCCGGCGAGCCGGCCGGTGACGTTGGAGACCACCGGAATCTCCGGGGCGCGGAACTCCAGGGGGGCGAGGGCGGCCCTCAGTCCCTCCACCGCCGGGTCCAGCAGGCGGCTGTGGAAGGCGTGCGAGACGCTCAACTTCCGCGCTCGTACGCCCTGTTCGCGCAGCTCGGCAGCCAGGGCGTCGATCTCCTCGGGCCGGCCGGCGACCACCACCGACTCGGGGCCGTTGACGGCCGCCAGGTCCAGCGCGCGGCCCCGGATCCACCCGTCCACCCGCTCCTCGCCGGCGACCACGGCGAGCATCGCGCCGCGTTCGGTGGCCTGCATCAGCCGGGCCCGTTCGGCGATCAGCGCCAGGCCGGCCGGCAGGTCCATCACCCCGGCATGCAGGGCGGCGGAGACCTCGCCGACGCTGTGGCCCATCACCACCGCCGGGGTCACGCCCCAGGAGGCCCACAGCGCCGCCAGCGCGGTCTGCAGGGTGACCAGGGCGGGCTGGGTGACCCGGGTCTCGTTGATCGCGGCCCGGTCCGCGCCGGAGAACACCAGCTCGGTCAGCGAGGCGCCGAGCAGCGGCGCCAGCACCGCGTCGCAGCGGTCGAAGGTCTCGCGGAACACCGGCTCGGTCTCGTACAGCTCCCGGCCCATCCCGAAGTACTGGCTGCCCTGGCCGGAGAACAGGAAGGCCACCCGGGGGGAGCGCAGCGCCGGACCGGCGGGCGCGGCCTCCCGCAGCCCCGCCAGCAACCGCTCGCGGCTGCTGCCGAGCAGCGCCCGGCGGTACGGGAAGTGGCGGCGGCCGGCCCCGGCGGCGGCGGTCAGCCGGGCCAGGTCGGTGTCGGCGGCCCCGGCCAGCTCCCGCTGCCACGCCTCGGTGAGCCGGGCCAGGCCGTCCTCGTCGGGGGCGGAGAGCGTCAGCAGGTGCGCGGTGTCCGGCCCGCCGGGCGCGGGCATGGTCACGGTGGCGGGCGTGGTCACGGTTGCGGGCGGGTCGGCCAGCAGCACGTGGGCGTTGGTGCCGGTGAAGCCGAACCCGGAGACCCCGGCCACCCTCGGGGTGCTGCCGCGCCGCCAGGGCGAGGTGGTCTCGACCACCCGGACGTTCATGTCCGCCCAGGACACGTGCGCGTTGGGCTCGGTGAAGTGCAGGTTGCCCGGGATCACGTCGTGGTGCAGGGACAGCACCGTCTTGATCAGCGACACCACTCCGGCCGCGGACTCGCAGTGCCCCAGGTTGCTCTTCACCGAGCCGACCTGCAGGGTCTCCCCCGGGCGGCGCCCCTCGCCCAGCACCCGCCAGGCGGCGCCGAGTTCGATCGGGTCGCCGAGGGTGGTGCCGGTGCCGTGCGCCTCCAGATAGCCGACCTCGCGGCCCTCCAGCCGGGCGTCCTGGAGGGCGGCCCGCAGCATCGCCTCCTGGGCGGCGCCGTTCGGCGCGGTCAGGCCGGAGGAGGCGCCGTCCTGGTTCATCGCGCTGCCGCGGATCACCGCGTACACCCGGTCGCCGTCGCGCACGGCGTCGCCCAGCCGCTTCAGCACCAGCACGCCGCACGCCTCGGAGCGGGCGAAGCCGTTGGCGTCCGCCGAGAAGGTCCGGCAGCGGCCGTCCGGGGAGAGCATGTGGGCCCGGCTGACGGCCGTCCAGGAGGCCCGGTCGAGCAGCACGTTGACGCCACCGACGAGCGCCGCCTCGCTCTCCCCCGTGCGCAGCGAGCGCACCGCGAGGTGCACCGCGACCAAGGAGGAGGAGCAGGCGGTGTCCACCGCGACGGCGGGGCCGGTCAGGCCGAGGGTGTAGGCGAGGCGCCCGGCGGCGGCGTTCAGCGCGGTACCGGTGCTGTAGTACGCGTCGACCTCGTCCGGTCCGGCCTCGGCGAGCAGCCGGGCGTAGTCGGCGTAGCTGACGCCGACGAACACGCCGGTACGGGTGGCGCGCAGCCGCTCGGGGTCGGTGCCGGCGTCCTCCAGGGCGTGCCAGGCGGACTCCAGCAGCAGGCGCTGCTGCGGGTCGAGGTTCTCGGCCTCGCGGGCCGGGATGCCGAAGAACGCGGCGTCGAAGCGGTCCAGGTCGCGCAGGAAGCCGCCCTGGTCGGTGACGGAGGGGCCGTCGCCGAGCCCGGCGAGGGCGGGCCGGTCGTCCGGGACGCGGGTGATGCCGTCGCGGCCCTCGCGCAGCAGCTGCCACAGCTCCTCGACGGTGTCGGCCTGGGGGAAGCGCCCGGCCATGCCGACGATCGCGATCGGCTCGGGGGCGCCCGTGGGCACCGCCTCGGCGGTGGTCGGCGCGGCGGTCGGCGCGGCGGTCGGCGCGGCGGGGGCCGGCGGCTCGGCCGGCCGGAGCGGGGCGGCCTTCGCGGTGCGCGCGGCCGGTGCTTCCGGGCGGAGGAGGTGCTCGGTGAGCCGGACCACGGTGGGGTGGTCGAAGACCTCGCCGACCGCGACGGTGGTGTCGAACGCCTCGCCGAGCCGGGCGGCCAGGTCGACGGCGGCGATGGAGTCCAGCCCGAGGGTGAGGAACCCGGCGGTCTCGTCGATGTCGTCGGCGCCCGCGTGGCCGAGCTGCGCGGCGAGCAGCCGGGCGACCTCGGTCCGGGCGGCGGCGGGCCGGGCCCGCTCGGGCAGGGCGGCGAGCCGGGCGGTCACCGACGCCTCGTGCCGGACGGCGGGCCCGACCGCGGCGGGGGTGCCGAGCACACCGCGCGGGCGCAGGCCCGCCAGCACCGTGCGCAGCCGGGCGAGGTCCAGCGGGCAGGCGATCAGGTGGGCCTCCGGCCCGTCGGCGGCGATGGCCAGGGCGGCCCGGCCGGAGGCGGCGTCGAAGGAGCCGACGCCGAGCCTGGCGGAACGTTCCAGCAGGGCGGCGTCCGCCATGCCCGCGCGGTCGGCACCGGCCAGCGCCCACGGCCCGTAGCCGAGCGAGACGGCGGGCAGGCCGAGTCCGACCCGGTGGGCGGCGAGCGCGTCCAGGGCGCCGTTGGCGGCGGAGTAGGCGGCGCAGTCCTCGGTGCCCCAGACCGCGGAGACCGAGGAGACCAGGACGAAGAAGTCCAGCTCCCAGCCCTCGGCCGAGGCGGCCCGGTGCAGCCACCAGGCGCCCCCGGCCTTGGCCCGCAGCGAGTCGGCGAAGCCCTCGGCGGTGAGCTCCGCGGCGGGGGTGCGGGTGAGGGTGCCGGCGGCGTGCAGGACGCCGCGGACGGGCGGCAGACCGGTGAGGGCGGTGCACGCCTCGGCGAGCGCCTCGGCGGTGTCGCAGCCGCCGCCCCGGTAGACGGCGCGGACGCCGCCGGCGGCCAGCTCGGCGAGGAAGTCCCTTGCCGCGGGCTCCAGTTCACCCTCCGGGCGGCGGCCGATCAGCAGCAGGGAGCGGGCCCCGCGCGCGACCAGCTCGGCGGTCAGCTCACGGCCCACTCCGCCGAGCGCGCCGGTCACCAGGTAGGTGGCGTCCGCGCGGAGCTCGGCGGTGGCGGTGGCGGCGGGGGCGGCCGTGGCCGGGGCCAGCCGGGGCACCCGGACGGTTCCCGCGCGGACGGCGGCCAGGTCCTCGGCGCGGTCGGGCGAGGTCAGCAGGGCGAGCAGGGCCCGGGCGTCGGCCGGGGTCGGCTCGGCGGGCAGGTCGACGAGGCCGCCCCAGCGGGTGCCGAACTCGAGGCCGAGGACCGGCCCGAGTCCGTGCAGCGCGCCGTGGTCGGTGGCCTCGGTGGACTCGCCCTCGGCGGTCCGCCGGACGGCCCGGGTCAGGGCGTGCACCCGGAGGCCGGGCCGGTCGGCGGCGGAGGCGGCGGCGACGACCGCGTCGGTGACGGCGGCGCAGAGCGCGGCCTGGGCCGTGGCCGGGTCGGCCTCCGTGAGCGGCCGCGGCCGGTAGGCGAGGACCAGACCGGCCGCGGCCTCGACCTGGCGGGCCCAGTGGGCCGTCCAGGCGGTTCGGTCCCCCGGCAGCGCTTCGTGCCGCCAGCCCGGGGGCGGGTTCAGCGGGCCGGGGCTCAGGAGCACACCCTCGAGCCCCCGGGCCGCCGCCTCCCCGGCGACGAGTTCCAGCGTCCGAGTGTCGTCCCCCGCGAGGACGAGGAGTTCGGCCGCCTCGGCGGCGGCCGGGTCGTGGTCCTGCCAGCGCAGCTGGTGGGCGGCGGCCGGTGCGGTGGCCGGGGCCGCGGACGGGGCGGCCGCCGTCTCGGGCGCGAGGCGCTGCCGCTGCCACGGGTAGGTCGGCAGATCGAGGACCCGGCGGGGCAGGGCGGGCAACGGGGCGTTCGGGCCGGGGACCACGGACGGGTCCTCGGCGCCGGCCGCCAGGGCGCGCAGGGCCCGGGCGGCGGAGGCGGGGTCGGCGGCGAGGATCCGGGCGGCGGCCTCGTGGCGGGCCCGGCCCTCGGTGGCGGTGTGGGCGAACGCCGGGTAGTCGGCGGCCGCCAGGCCGTCCAGCCGTTCGGCGTAGCGGACGGCGAGCTCGCGCAGCGCCTCGGGCGTCCGGGCGGACAGGTCGAAGCCGGTCACCTCGACGGCCTCGGGCGCCTCGACGGGGTCGGCGGCGCCCAGGATGACGTGGGCGTTGGTGCCGCTCATGCCGAAGGAGCTGACGCCGGCGTAGCGGCCGGCCCCGGCGGGCCAGTCGGTGAGTTCGGTGGGCAGGATGATGCCGGTGCCGGTGAGGTCGATCCGCGGGTTGAGGGTGCGGAAGTGGACCAGCGGCGGGAGTTGACGGTGTTTCAGGCAGAGCACGGTCTTGACCAGCCCGGCCACCCCGGCCGCCGACTCCAGGTGGCCGAGGTTGGTCTTGACGGCACCGACCACGAGCGGGGCGCCGCCGCTGGGCCGTCCGAGGGCGGTGGCCAGGGCCTCGAGCTCGATCGGGTCGCCGAGCGAGGTTCCGGTGCCGTGCGCCTCGACGTAGCCGATGTCGGCGGGCTCCAACCGGGCGTCGCCGAGGGCCTGTTCGAGCAGGGCGACCTGGGAGAGCACGTTGGGCGCGGTGAACCCGCCGGAACGGCCGTCCTGGTTGACGGCCGAACCGTGGATGACGGCCTGCACCCGGTCGCCGTCGCGCAGCGCGTGGTCGAGGCGCTTGAGCACCACGACGCCGCAGCCCTCGCCCCGGGTGAAGCCGTTGGCGCGGGCGTCGAACGCCTTGCAGAGGCCGTCGGGGGCGAGCGAGCGGGTCTCCTGGACCAGCCGCATCGACTGCGGGGACATGATCAGGTTGGTGCCCGCGGCGAGCGCGGTCTCGCACTCGCCGCGGCGCAGCGCCTGGACCGCCAGGTGGACGGAGACCAGCGAGGAGGAGCAGGCGGTGTCGACGGAGACGGTCGGGCCGGTGAGGCCGAGCGCGTACGCGACCCGGCCCGCGGCGAAGTTGTGGCCGTTGCCGGTGGTCCAGTACGCGTCCGGGTCCCCGGCCAGCCACTCCCGGTAGTCCTGCCACATGATGCCGAGGTAGAGGCCGGTCCGGCTGCCCTGGAGGCGGTCGGCGGCCAGGCCGGCGTTCTCCAGGGCCTCCCAGCTGACCTCCAGCAGCAGGCGGTGCTGCGGGTCGAGGTGCCGGGCCTCGCGCGGGCTGATTCCGAAGAACGCCGCGTCGAAGTCCAGGACCTCGTCCAGGAACCCGCCGCGCTGCGGCAGGCCCTCCCAGGCGGCCGCGAACGGCCCCTTGCGTTCGGGCCGCAGCCGACCGACCAGATCGCGGCCCTCCGCGAGGGCCGTCCAGTAGCCGTCCTGGCCGTCGATGCCACCGGGCAGGCGGAGCCCGGCGCCGATGACGGCGATCGCCTGCCCGCCCTGCTGCTCGTCGAGTTGGCGGCGCAGCGTGCGGATCGTGGCGAGTGCCCGGGTGAGCGGGGTCTGGCGGGATCCGTCGGTGGTGCTTGTCTCAGGCATGGATCGGTTCCTCGCGGTCTGGTCCGGTGTGTCTGGACCGGTCGGTGTCAGGACCGGTCGGTGTCAGGACCGGTCGGTGTCAGGACCGGTCGGTGTCAGGACCGGTGGGTGTCCGGGGCGGTCGGGCGGGCCCGCCGTCCGACTCGGCGCAGAGGTACTCGGCGAGCGCCGTGGCGGTGCCGTAGGCCCAGAGCAGGGTCGGCGAGAGCCTGGTGCCGAACGCGCCCTCGAGCCGGTTGCGCAGTTCGAGGCTCATCAGCGAGTCCAGGCCGAGGGCCTTCAACGGCGTGTCGGGTTCGATCCGTTCGGGATCGAGCCGCAGGACGCGTCCGGCGAGTTCGCGGATCTGCCGCGCGGCGAGCGGGGTCCGCTCCTCCGGTGCGGCGGCCCGCAGCCGGGCGAGGAACTCGCCGCCGGTGGCCACTCCGGCCCGGCCCGCGGCGTGCAGCAGCTGCCAGCTCGGCAGTGCGGCGGTGTCGGGGCTGGCGTCGAACCACTGGCGCAGGTCGATCGGGACGTACCCGGCCACCGGCCGGTCGCGCTCCAGCATCCGGACCAGGGCGGGCCACGCCTCCTCGGCCGGGATGCCGCCCATGCCGCGTTCGGCGAGGCGGGCACCGCGGGTCTCGTCGGTGGCGGCGAGGCCGATGTCGGTGAACGGGCCCCACTGCACGCTGAGGGCGGGGCGGCCGCACCGGCGCCGGGCCTCGGCCAGGGCGTCCAGGTAGGCGTTGGCGGCGGCGTAGGCGGACTGGCCGGGGTTGCCGACCAGGGCGGCGGCCGAGGAGAACAGCACGAACAGGTCCAGCGGGTCCTCGGTCGTCAGCGCGTCCAGGTGGCGCGCGCCGGTGGCCTTGGGCGCCAGCACCCGGTCGAGCTGCTCCGCCGTCAGGTTGCGGACGGTGGCGTCGTCGAGCAGACCGGCGGCGTGCACCACCCCGCGCAGCGGCGGCAGTTCGGCGCGGACGGTCTCCAGGGCGGCGCCCAGCGCGGCGGCGTCGGCGACGTCGCAGCGCACCACCCTGACGGTGGCGCCGAGCGCGGTGATCCGCTCGATCTCGGCCTCGGCGGCCGGGGTCGGGGCGGAGCGGCCGAGCAGGACGAGGGCTCCGGCGCCGTGCTCGGCCAGGTATCCGGCGAGGGAGAGGCCGAGGGCGCCGAGGCCGCCGGTGATCAGGTAGCTGCCGTCGGCCCGGAAGGCGCCGTCGGTGAGCGGGGCGGCCGGGACGGCCTCGACGGCGGCCGGGCCGAGCAGCAGGACGGCGGTGGCGCCGGGTGCCCCGGCCCCCTCCCCCGCCTCGGCGAGGCCGCGGGGGGCGACCGGCAGCGGCGCGGCGGCGGCGCCCGCCCAGCCGGCGGCCAACACGGCGGCGAACCGGTCCGGGCGGCGGCGCAGCAACCCGGCCGCGTCCACGGCGAACTGGGCTGCGCCGTCCGGAAGTTCCTCCGGGCCGGGGCGCAGGCCGTCGAGGGCGACGGCCCGTCCGTCGGCGGCCAGGGCGGCGAGGGCGCGCGCGGGGGTGGCCCCGGCGGGCCGGCCGAGCACCACGTCCGCGCCGGACCCGCCGGTGGCGGAGCGGACGGCCTGCGGCCAGCCGGGGTCCTCCGCGTCCAGCAGTTCCACACCCTCGAGCTGCGGGCCGGTCGCGGCGCCGCCGGGCACGGTGGCGAGCACCCGGGCGCCGAGCCGCCGGGCCAGGGCGGCGGCGGCGAGCCCGGTGCCGTCGGTGACGTGCACCAGGACGGTGTCCCCGGCGGTTACCCGGGCCGCCTCCACCAGCGCCTGGTGGGCGGTGGCGACGGCCGGCGGCAGGGCCGCCGCCTCGGCGTCGCCGAGGGTGTCGGGGACGGCCACGGCGTGGTCGACCCGGACGGTCAGGTGGCTGACCGGGCCGTCGGCGGTGACGGCGGCGGCCCGGTCGCCGACGGCGAGGCCGGTGACGCCCTCGCCGACCGCGACCACCCGGCCGACCAGGCCGGTGGCCGTTCCGGTGCCGCGCCCGGGCAGGGTCGCGGCGGCGGTCTCGAGCTCGATCTCGCCGGGCCCGGGGGCCCGGCGGGCGATCCCGGCCGGGCGGCCGTCCGGGTCGATCCGGAACGGCTGACGGCGGGTGAGCGGCGTCGGCAGCTCGGCCGGTGCGGCGGCGCCGCGCGCCAGCCGGGCGGCGAGGCGTCGGCCCGGGCGCAGGGCCAGCTGGTCGTCCGCCTCGGCCGGGTCGGTGAGCAGCTCGGCCGCGCAGGCGGCGGCCAGGCCCTCGTCGTTCGGGTCGAGATCGATGATCCGGGGGGTCAGTTCGCCGTGCTCGCGGCGCAGCACCCGGGTGAAACCCCAGTACAGGGCGGCGCCGGGGTCGGGCCGGTCGGCGGCCAGGACGGCCTGGCCGCCGAGGGTGACCACGGCCAGCCGGGGCGGTACGGGCTGCGCGGTGCAGGCGGTGGCCAGGGCGGCGAGGTGGAGCAGGCCCTGCTGCTGGGCGGCGGGGCCGGCCTCGGCGCCGGGGGCGAGGAAGACCACGCCGTCGGCGGCGCCGATCTCCTCGTCAGGGCGGATCCGGGCGGTCTTGGCATCCCGGGCGGCGAGCGCCTCGGCCAGTGCCTCGGCCGTTGGCCCGTCGCCGCAGACCACCCAGCGGCCGGGTTCGGCCGGCACCTTCGCTTCGGTGTCGGTGAGTTCGGCGTCGGTGAGTTCGGCGTCGGTGAGTTCGATCCAGTCGATCCGGTGCAGGCGTTCGCCGTCGGTCCGCCCGTCCCGGTCCGCGGTGGGCAGCGGGGTGAGGGTGAGTCCGATCATGCTGAGCAGCGGGGTGCGCTCCTCGGCGGTGAACAGGTGGACGTCGATCAGGCCGTCGGCGCGCCGCAGGGCGTGCGACCACAGATCGCTGACGGGATCCGCCAACTCGTCCACGACCACCACGCGTTGGACGCCGGTCGGGACCACCGCGTCGCCGGGGCCGTCGGCGGCACAGAGGGCGAGCGAGACCTGCAGGGCCCCGTCCCAGAGCGCGGGGTGCAGCCCGTACGGGCGGTTGGCCGGGCGCAGCCGCTCGGGTAGGGCGACCCGGCCGACGGCCTGCTCGCCGTCCTCGGCCACGGCCAGCGCGCCGACGGTGCGGAACGCCGGGCCGTACTCCAGCCCCCGGGCGGCCCAGGTGCGGTAGAGCTCCTCCGCGGCCCCCGGCTCGGCACTCTCGCCCCAGCCGGGGAACCCGGGTGCCTGCCACGGGAGTTCGCGCAGGACGGCGCGGGCGGTGGCGCTCTCCTCCCACTGCTCGCCGCCCTCGGGGAGGGCGAGCAGCCGGAACGCGCCGCCGTCCTCGGCGTCGTCGGTCCATTCGGCGGTGAGCCGGGCCGGGGTGTCGCCGAGCGGGACGCCCTTGCGGAAGGCGACCTGCTCCAGCGCCTTGGGCAGGTGGCCGGTGCGGGCCCGTACGGTGGCGAGCGCGATGCCGAGGACGGCCGCGCCGGGCAGCACGGGGGTGCCGTGGACCTGGTGGTCCCCGAGCCAGGGCAGGTCGGCCGTCGAGGGCTCCAACGCGCCGTGTCGGCGGCCGGGTTGGCCGGGCGCAGGGGTCAGCTCCGGCTCGAGGCCGGGGGCGGCGGCGCGGCTGCGCGGCCGCTCGTCGATCCAGTACCGGTCCTGCCGGAGCGGGTAGCCGGGCAGGGTGAGGCGGGCGTCGCGGGGCAGCGCGCCGAACGGTTCGAGCCCGGCGGTGTAGGCGGTGGCCAGCGCCCGGGCGAAGTCGGCCGGGCTGCCCTGGTGGTGGCGCATCGTGGTGAGCACGGCAGCGGGCTCGGCGCGGTCGGCGGTGAGCTGTTCGATGGCCGGGGCGAGCACGGGGTGCGGGCTGATCTCCACGACGTGGGTGACGCCCTCGTCGAGCAGGGCCGCCATGGTGTCGGCGAACAGCACGGGGCTGCGCAGGTTCTCGACCCAGTAGGCGGCGTCCATCTCGGGGCCGTCCAGCTGCCGGACCCGGACGGTGGACATCAGCGTGATCGCGCCGCCCCGGGGGGCGGTGGGGGCGAGCGCCTCCAGCAGGTCCTCGCGCAGCGGGTCCATCTGGGGACTGTGCGAGGCGTAGTCGACGTTGACCAGCCGGCAGTAGGTGCCCTCGGCCTCCAGCAGTTCCTTCAGGGTGAGCACGGCCTCCTGCTCGCCGGAGAGCACGCAGGAGTGCGGGCCGTTGTGGACGGCGAGCGAGATGCTCTCCTCGAAGCCCTCCAGGGCGGCCAGCGCGCCCTCCCGGTCGAGGTCGACGGCCAGCATCCGGCCCTGCCCGGAGGTGCGGCGGGCGATGGCGCTGCGGCGGGCCATCACCAGCGCGGCGTCCTCGTAGCTGAGGATCCCGGCCAGGGTGGCGGCGGTGATCTCGCCCTGGCTGTGGCCGAGGACGACGTCGGGTTCGACGCCGTTGGCCCGCCACAGCTCGGCCAGGCCGAGGGACATCGCCCACAGCACGGGCTGGAGCATGTCGATCCGGGTGGTCCACTCGTCCCCGGCCCGGCCGGCGAAGACCTCCAGCAGGTCCCAGTCGGTGTGCGGGCGCAGCGCCTCGGCGCAGCGGGTGACGGTGGCGGCGAAGACCGGGCTGTCCCGGTACAGCTCCTGGCCCATGCCGTCCCACTGGGAGCCCTGGCCGGGGAAGACGAAGGCGGTCCGGCCGCGCGGTACGGCGCGGCCGGCGCCCTCGCTCTCCCGGTCGGCGGCGAGGGTCTCCAGGGCGGCGCGGAGTTCCTCGGGGGTGTCGGCGACCAGTCCGGCGCGAACCTGGAAGTGGTCCCGACGCCAGGCCAGGGTGCCGGCGAACTCCCGTACGCCCTGCGGGTCCTGGGGGACCAGGGGGAGGAGTTCGCGGGCCCGCTCGGCGAGCACCCCGCGTTCACGGGCGGAGAGCGGGACGACGGCGGGCAGGCCGGTCGCCGGGGCGGCGGCCGGCTCGGCGGGCCCGGCCGCGGGCGGGGAGGCCAGCACCACGTGGGCGTTGGTACCGCCCCAGCCGAAGGAGTTGAGGCCGAGGTGGACGGGGCCCTCCGGGTCCAGCGCGAGTGGTTCGCGGACCACCCGGACGTTCAGGTCCTCGAACGGGATGGCCGGGTTGAGCTCGGCCGAGTGCAGGCTCGGCGGGACGGTGCGGTGGCGCAGCGCCAGCAGCAGCTTGAACAGGCCGGCCAGGCCCGCGGACGCCTCCAGGTGGCCGATGTTGGTCTTGATCGAGCCGATGTGCAGCGGGTTCGCGGGGTCCCGGTGCCGGCCGAGCACCGTGCCGAGCGCGGTGGCCTCGATCGGGTCGCCGCGTCCGGTGCCGGTGCCGTGCGCCTCCACGTAGACGGGCTGCCCGACGGGCACCGCGCCGGTGCCGTACGCCTGCCGCAGCAGGTCCTCCTGGCCCTCGGGGCTGGGCGTGACCAGGCTGTCGCCGCCGCCGTCGTTGTTGACGACGGTGCGGACCACCAGGCCGTGGATCCGGTCGCCGTCGGCCTGCGCGCGCGACAGCGTCTTGAGGCAGAGCGCGGCCACGCCCTCGCCGCGCACGAAGCCGTTGGCGGAGGCGGCGAACGCCTGGCAGCGGCCGTCCGGGGAGAGCCCGCCGAAGTGGGTGAGGCCGACGGTGACGTACGGGTCGGCCATCAGGTTGACGCCGCCGACCAGGGCGGCCTCGACCTCGCCGCTGCGCAGCGCCTGGGCGGCCAGGTGCAGGGCCACCAGCGAGGAGGAGCAGCCGGTCTCCACGGTGAGGCTGGGGCCGCGCAGCTTGAGGACGTACGAGAGCCGGGCGGCGACCACGTCCAGCGCGTTGCCGTAGAGGCTGTGCGGGGTGGGGCGGGCGCCGCGGTTGATCCGGAGCAGCTCGTAGTCGTGCCAGGAGGCGCCGACGTAGACGCCGGTGCGGCTGCCCGCGAGGGCGGCGGCGGGCACGCCGGCGTCCTCCAGGGCCCGCCAGGCGACCTCCAGCAGCAGGCGCTGCTGGGGGTCGATGGCGGCGGCCTCGCGCGGGGAGACGCCGAAGAAGGCGGCGTCGAAGCGGTCGATGCCCTCCAGGAAGCCGCCGACCGTCTGGACGTCCTTCTCCGGGTCGAGCGGGCGGTCGGTGTCCCAGCGGTCGGCCGGGACGGGGCCGATCGCGTCGCCGCGCCCCATCAGCAGGGTCCACAGGCTGTCGGTGTCGGGGGCGCCGGGGAACCGACCCGCCATCCCGACGACCGCGATGGGCTCCTCCGCGGTCACTCGCCACCCCGCAGGCGCATCCGGACCAGGCCCTTGGAGGCGTTGATCATGCGGGGGCCGATCTCCGGCGGCGCCTCGCGGCGGCACCAGACGGCGTTCTTGGCCATCTTGCCGGGCGACATGTTGAAGCAGCGGGTGTCGCGCTCGCCGAGCCGGAAGCCGGGCGAGATGAAGTCGGCGTGCTTGATGTGCTGGAGGATCTGCTCGGCGGCCCGGCCGGTGCTGACCTTGCCGGCCTCGACGGCCAGGCACAGGTCGCGGGTGAGCGTGCCCATCTCGTTGAACCCGGCGCTGACCGGCAGCGGGGAGCCGGGCTGCTTGCTCTGCTCCAGGTCGAGGAAGACCTCGTCGCGGCCGGTGCGCTGGAAGCGGTAGTACGCGTCCTCCAGCATCACGTTGCCGAGCATGGTGCCGAGCATCCAGGTGCGGTTGACGGCGTTCCACAGCTCGTAGTCGCGGAAGCCGACGAAGGAGCTGAACACCAGGTCGTCGTGGAAGTCGAACAGGCCCTGCTGCAGGCTCTCCACGTAGTCGAACCGCTCGCGCGACCAGTTGCCGTCGCGGGAGGCCGCGATGAGCCGCCAGCCGAGGACGTTGACCAGCTCCAGGGTGTTGGTCAGGCCGCGCGAGTACAGCGCGTCGATGAAGCCGGCGGCGTGCGAGGTGAGGCAGAACCGGTCGCCGACCACCTGGTGCGCGGAGTACTGCAGCCGACCGGTGGAGACCCACGGACGGACGGCCTTGGCGCCCTCGAACTGCCAGGCGATCTCCGGGAAGCGGGCCAGGAAGTCGTCGAACTCCTGCTGCGCGGACAGCTCGCCCTTGGGGAACTTGCGCGGGTCCAGGGTGAGCCCGACGCTGCACAGCGGGTTCATCGAGTCCTGGTGGTTGTCGAACGGGATCACCCAGAGCCAGCCGCCGTCGAAGACGTGGTGCAGGGTGCCGTGGTGCCAGGGGTTGGGCTGGCCGTGCTTGGCGGCGGTGCGCGAGTCGTCGAAGGGCTTGACCCCGACCATGTGGGTGAACAGGCACCGGGAGTGGGTGTTGGCCCGGGTCGGGGTCTCGCGCAGCTGGAACTTGTCGGCCAGCGGCGAGCGGAAGCCGCTGCCGTCGACCACGTAGTTGGCCCGGAACTCCTCGCCGCTGTCGGTGCGGAGCACGGCGCCGGTGTCCGGGTCGATCTCCACGTCGGCGATGCGGGTGGCGAGCCGGGGGTGCGCGCCGTACTTCACCGCGACGTGGAACAGGTAGGCGTCGATGTCCTGCCGGAACAGGTGGGTCTCGGTGCGGATGGCCGAGGGCACGACCAGCTGGTTGACCTCGTCCGGGCGCTGGGCGGAGCCCTCCCGGTGGTAGACGAAGCCGAAGTTCTGCTTCTGGCCGCAGTTGCGCGAGACCCGCTGCCGGATCCCCTTGAAGCTGGACAGCGGCATGAGTTCGGGGACCTGGTACCGGTCCGCGATCAGCCGGGTCATCCCGGAGGTGTACGGAATGGTGGACTCGCCGACGGCGAACCTGGGGTGCGTCCCGGCGTCGAGCAGGAGCACCCGGACGCCGTTGCGCGCGAGTACGGCGCCGAGCATGCCGCCGGCCATGCCGCTTCCCAGGATCGCCACGTCGTAGGCGTTGTGCTGCTGCTGTGCCCGCCTCGTGCCTGCCATCTTCCGTTCCTTCCGTCTGATCTGCGGTTAGCTCCGGCCCGCGGCGGCCCGCTCGCGGCCGCGCTCGGGGACTACGGGGACCTCCACCGCCTTGGTGAAGACCCGGGACAGCAGCGGTCCGGTCATGGCCGTGGTGACCACCGCCATGACGACCATGAGGGAGTACAGCGAGCCGTCCAGCAGGCCCAGTTGGAGGCCGATGCCGAGGATGACCAGCTCGGTGAGACCGCGGGTGTTCATCAGCGCGGCCAGCGCGGCGGCCGGCCGGGGGTCCAGCCGCTGGGAGCGCGCCCCCAGGTAGGTGCCGCCGAACTTGCCGACCACCGCGACGGCCAGGATCAGGGCCAGGTCGACCAGTTGGCCCGCGTTCAGCCCGCTGAGGTCCACCTTGAGGCCCGCCACGACGAAGTAGACCGGCAGCAGCAGGCCGGTGACCTGCTCGGTGCACCGGTGGATCTCCAGCCGCAGGCCGTCCGCGCCGGCCTTCGGCATCACCACGCCGAACATGAACGCGCCGAAGATGTAGTGCATGCCGAGGGCCTCGGTGGCGGCGGCCGACAGCAGGGCGCCGATCAGCACGGCGGCCAGCTTCTCGGCGGAGAGCGTGCCGGGCTTGCCACCGGGCATCAGCAGGCGCCGCAGCAGCGGCCGGACGATGACCACCAGCGCGCCCATGAACGGCAGGATCAGCACCACCAGCCAGTGGTCCGACCCTCCGCCGACGGACGCCTGGACCGCGGCCAGCGCCACCCAGGCGATCACGTCGACGGCGGCCGCGGTGGCCAGGGCCAGGCCGCCGACCGCGGTGGTGGTGAGCCCGCGGTCGGCGAGGATCCGGGCGAGCACCGGGAACGCCGTCACGGAGACGGCGAGCCCGACGAACACCACGAAGGCCGCCTTGTTGTGCGGGGCCTGGTCGCGGGCCAGGTACAGGGCCAGCGCGATCCCGAGCACGAACGGCACCAGGGTGGAGCCGAGCACCGTGCCGGCGGTGGCTCGGCCCCGCCCGCGTAGTGCCGCGCCGTCCAGTTCCAGCCCGATGCCGAACATGAACAGCGCCACGCCGACATTGGCCATCCCGGTGAGCAGCGGCCGGATGTCACCGGGGAACAACGCGTCGGACATCGCCCCGTGGAACAGGGTCGGTCCGAGCAGCACCCCGGCCAGGATCTCCCCGACCACCGGCGGCTGGTTGATCCGCACGGCGAGCCGCCCCAGCCCGCGGGCCAGCAACAGGATCAGCGCGATGTCGACGAACAGCAGCTCCACCTGGTGACTGGTCACGGGGCTTCCGCTCCCCCGATGAGGTCGTCCAGCGAGAGGTTGAGCATCGGGTGCTTGCCACTGAGGCCGGAGATCAGCGTGACGAAGTCCGCCGAGGGGGTGCGCTCCTTCTCCGGGTCGACCAGCTCCTGGGCGAGGCTGTAGTAGAACTCCTTGTACTTGGTGCGGTCGTAGAAGCGCTCGACGAAGGTGCGGATCTCGTCGAAGAAGGCGCGGTAGGCGGTGGCGTAGCGCTTGAGCGCCTGCTCCTCGATCTCCGGGTGCTCGAGGATCTGGTGGGCGATCTTCGACAGGGTGCTGCCGGCCAGGGTGGCCAGGGCCACGCCGGTGGAGAACAGCGGGTCGACGAAGGCCGCGGAGTCGCCGACGCACACCCAGCCGTCGCCGTGGAAGGTGTGGCTGGTGTACGACCAGTCGCGGGCGGTGCGCCAGCCGGCCGCCTGGTTGGCGTTGGTCAGCATCCGCTTGAGCTTGGTGGTGCGCTGGGCCTCGGACCTGAACAGGTCCTCCAGCGACTGCCCGTCCTTGTTGGCCTCGGAGGAGCGGGTCACGTAGCCGACGCTGATGGTGCCCTTGTCCAGCGGGATCGCCCAGAACCAGCCCTCGTCCAGGCCCTCGATGAGGATGTTGGTGTACTCGTCGCCCTGGAGGCGCTCGCAGTTGTCGAAGTACGTCCAGACCGCGACGTTGCGGAGCTCCTCGTGCCAGGTCACGTCCGCGTAGCGGCGGCTGAGCAGCCGGGACTGGCCGGAGGCGTCGACGACGAGCTTGGCGCGGGCCTCGTACTGCTGGTCGGCGCCGCGGAGGTTGAAGCGGACGCCGACGACGCGGCCGTCCTCCTCGATCGGCTCCTTCACGGTCGCGTCCTCGATGATGAACGCGCCGAGCTCGCGGGCCCGGTCCAGGATCATCGAGTCCATGTCGGCGCGGCGGGTGTGGTACGCGTACGGCTGCGCCCCGCCCTCGACGAACGAGAAGTGCCACGGGATCTGCTGGTTGCCCCAGACGAGGGTGCCGCCGTACTTGCGCTCGAAGCCCCGGGCGTCCATCCGCTCGGTGAGGCCCAGTTCCTCCATGGGGCGCATGAAGGCGGGGATGAGCGACTCGCCCACGTGGTAGCGCGGGAACCGCTCCTTGTCGAGCACCAGGACGCGGTGGCCGCGCTTGGCCAGGAGCCCGGCGGTGGTGGAGCCGGCGGGGCCCCCGCCGATCACGATGACGTCGAACTCCTCAGGTACCCCGAACAGTGTGGACGGCATGCCAAGTCCTTTCCTGCGTTCAGTCGGTGCGGTACGGACAGTCTTGATCGGGGCACCTGAAGAGCCTCTGGACGCCGTCTGAAGATCAGGCCCCGACGGCGTGGGCGGCGACGATGCCGGCCGTGTCGGAGATGCCCTCGGTGCGCACCACCCGGCCCTCGCGCAGCTCCCAGAAGTGCACGAAGCGCACGTCGAACTCGCCGCCGCCCTGACGGAAGCGGCCGGTCCAGTTGCCGATCGCGGCCGCCCAGTCGCCGCTGACCCGCAGCTCCGTCACCTCGAAGGCGGTCTCCTCCAGGTACTCCAGCGCCCCGGCGAAGTACTGCGCGGTTCCGGCGGTGCCGGTGTAGTGGCCGGTGGACCAGGGCAGTGCGGCCGGGGTGGTGATGTCCACCTCGGGGTCGAAGATCTCCATCAGGGTCGGGACGTCCGCCTTGGACAGGGCCTCGTACAGCCGCTCCACGACGGCCCTGGTCTGCTCCGACATCACTGTCTCCTCACGTGTCACGGCCACCCCGGTGGAGCGGCCCGCGTCTGCCGAGTCTCGCGGCGCGGGTGACGGGGCGTCATCTCCCGGGTTGCGCAATTGGCGAGTTGCCTGGGACGGTTCCGCTCGGCATAGTTAGAGTTGAACTCTAGTTTCGCGCTACGAAAACCTGGCCCGCCGCCCGATTCGCTCATCTCTCCAGGAGGAGAAGGACTGTGACGATTGATCAGTTCGAGGCCGAGGAGGTGCCCGCGTTGACCTCCCGGACGAGCCGACCCGGCCTCGCCCTCACCGTCATCGCGGGCTGCCAGCTGATGGTGGTCCTCGACTCCACGATCGTGAACATCGCCAACCCGCACATCCAGCGCGCCCTGGACTTCTCCACCTCGGACCTGTCCTGGGTGGTCAACGCCTACACGCTGACCTTCGGCGGCCTGCTGCTGCTCGGCGGCCGGGTCGGCGACATCCTCGGCCGCCGCCGGGTCTTCACCGCGGGCATCCTGCTGTTCACCTTCGCCTCCCTGCTGGCAGGACTGGCCCAGGAGCCCTGGCAGCTGCTCGCGGCCCGCGCCCTGCAGGGCGTCGGCGGCGCGATCGCCTCGCCGACCTCGCTGGCGCTGATCACCACCACCTTCACCGAGGGGCCGCAGCGCACCAAGGCCCTCGGCATCTACGCGGCGGTCTCCGGCGGCGCCGGTGCGGTCGGCCTGCTGGCCGGCGGCATGCTCACCCAGTGGCTCGACTGGCGCTGGGTGTTCTTCATCAACCTGCCGATCGGCCTGGCGATCGCCCTGCTCACCCCGGTGGCCATCGCCGAGGCCGAGCGCCGGCCCGGCCGCTTCGACCTCCCCGGCGCCTTCACCTCCACCCTCGGCATGGCCTCCCTGGTCTACGGCTTCATCCGCGCCTCCGAGGAGGGCTGGCGGGACGGCTGGACGATGGCCTCCTTCGGCGCCGCCGCCGTCCTGCTGATCGCGTTCGTCCTGGTCGAGCGGCGCGTCCCGCAGCCGATCACCCCGCTGAAGCTCTTCGCCGACCGCAACCGCTCCGGCAGCTACGTGATCATGCTCGGGCTCGGCGCCGCCCTGCTCGGCCTGTTCTTCTTCCTGGTGCTGTACGTCCAGAACGTGCTGGGCTACAGCGCGATCAAGTCCGGCGTCAGCTTCCTGCCGATCACCGTGGCCATCCTGATCGCGGCCGGGGTCAGCCAGCCGCTGCTCCCCAGGGTCGGCCCCAAGCCGCTCCTGGTCGCCGGCACCGTGCTCACCACCGCGTCGCTGCTCTGGTTCACCCAGATCGAGCCGGACAGCAGCTACACCACCGGGGTGCTCGGCCCGATGATCCTCTTCGGCCTGGGCCTCGGCCTGACCTTCGTCACGCTGACCCTGACCGCCGTCTCCGGCATCTCCGCCGACCAGGCCGGCGCCGCCTCGGGCCTGCTCAACGCCACCCAGCAGGTCGGCGGCGCGCTCGGCCTGTCCATCCTGGTCACCGTGTTCGGCACGGCCAGCCGCGACGAGGCCAAGACACAGATCCCGTCCTTCCTGTCCTCCGCCACCCCGGAGCAGCAGGCCGACTTCGCCAAGTCCCACATGCTGCCCGGCGAGTGGGGCCACGCGGTGCTCACCCACGGGGTGGCCACCGCCTACTGGGCCGGCACCGCGCTGATCGGCCTGGCGCTGCTGACCTCGATCTTCGTGATCAAGGTCCGCCGCAGCGACCTCGCCGCGCTCAGCGGCGCGGCCGGCATGGCCGCCGTCTGATCCCGGCCGGCGTCGCACGACCGAGCGCCCGCCGCCCCGGGGAAGGGCGGCGGGCGCTCGGTCGTTCCCGGCGGGTCAGGCGGCGGGCGAGCGGCCGGCCGCCAGCAGCGAACGGACCACCGTGGCGGGCCGCATCACGGCGGTCGGCGGGACCAGCAGGTGCTGCATGTCCAGCATCACCCGGTGCACGTCGGCCGAGACGTGGGAGGCCAGCATCACCCGCTTCACGTAGCGGTTCAGCAGGTCCGCGCCCAGCGGCTTCGGGCCCTCCGTCTCCGGGTACATGAAGTCCCCGCCGGTGGCCATCTGCCAGGGCGTCGCGATGATCTTCGACGCGGCCCGGTAGTACGCCCGCGCCATCTCCGGCGAGGCCGACCCGAACCGGTCCAGCGTCCGGCCCAGGGCCGCCGCCTCCATCGCGCCGGCCGTCATGCCCTGCCCGTACAGCGGGTTGAAGCTGCAGATCGCGTCGCCCAGCGCCACATACCCGGCCGGGTGCCGGCGCACCTTCTCGAAGTACCGCCGCCGGGCCTGCGGGTAGGTGAACTTGCGGGCGTCGCCCGGCTCCGTCGGCTCGCACCGCCCGAGCAGTTCGGCGACGTGCGGGCTGGGCAGGTTCTCGGCGTACGCCCGGAAACCGGCCGGGTCGACCGGGCTGTGCGAGCGGTGCCAGCCACCCAGGGTGACCACCCAGCGGTCGCCCTCGACCGCGAACACCGCCGCGGCCCGCTTGTCCTGCGGCGGGACGGCCGACATCAGGTACAGCAGACCGCCGTCCAGCATCCGCTCACCGGCCTTCCGGTGCAGCAGCTTGGTGGTGTAGCCGACGTCGATCTTGACCGTGACGGTCTCCGGGCTGTCGCAGCCCAGGTCCGCCAGCCACTTGTCGGACCGGCCCGCGCTGCGGCCGGTGGCGTCCACCACCAGGTCCGCCCGCAGCACCTCACCGGTGTCGGTCTCCACCCCGGTCACCCGGCCCGGCCCGCCGATCACCCGGCTCACCGTGGTCCGCTCCCGGATGTCGACGTTGCCGATCCCGCGCACCCGGCCCCGCACCACGTACTCCAGGTAGGCCCGGGTGAGGCTGATCCCGAGCTTGCCGCTGTTGAACCGGGTGCGCAGCGCACCCATCTGGTGGAACAGCAGGTCGTTCCCGGGGTCGAAGTGCACCGCGCCGCCGGCGACCAACTCGGCGGACAGGCCGGGGAACAGCTGCTCCAGCATCATCTTCCCGCTGATCAGCAGGGCGTGGGAGTGGCCGCTCTGCGGGACGCCCTTCCGGTCGGCCGGGCCGTCCGGAAGGGCGTCCCGGTCGAGCACGGTCACCCGCCCGTATCTGTCGGCGAGCACCCGAGCGGCCGTCATGCCGCCCATCGATCCGCCGATCACCACCGCGTGGCCGCCGATCACACCCATCAGCACTCCCAACTCGCAGATACGCCACGCTGGTTCGCGGCATCATCGGGAGTCTGTGCGAGCCCCCGGGAGGCTGTCGCCTCCCGGGTTGCTCAACCGTGGATCAGCTGGACACGAAGAGGTCCGGCAGGGCGTAGCCCAGCACCGCCCGGACGTCGTTGTCCGGGTGGTCGCCGTCCGGCGGCGCCAGCCGTAGCCGGACCACGACCCCCTCGCCCGCCACCACCCGCAGCGGCCCGGCGGTGGCGACCACCACCGCGTCCCGGCCGGTCCCGCCCGCGCGGGACACGGACTGGATCACCCAGGTGCCCTCGGGGACGTGCGGGATCCGCCACGCCCCGGCCTGCGCGATCCGGTGGCAGCGGGCCGGCCGGGCGGCGCGTCCGAGCTTGAGCTGCCCGCCGGGCGGCGCGGCGAACGCCGCCACGAACACCGGCTCGTCGACCAGCCCGTCGGACCGCTCCACCTGGCCCCGGACCGACCCGTACGCGCAGGCCGACTCCACGCCGCCGGCGACGAAGTCCACCGCCTCCGCGCCCAGCCTGGACAGCCGCCGGAACCGGCCCGGCGGTACGCCCACCTCCTTGGTGAACCGGGTGGTGAACGCCCCCACGCTGGTGTAGCCGCACCGGACGGCGATGTCGGCGACGCTGTCCGAGCTGCGCAGCAGCCGTCGCCGCGCCTCCTCCAGACGCACCGTGGTCAGGAACGACGCCGGCGGCAGACCGGTCTCCTGCCGGAACAGCCGCGCCATGTGGAACGGGCTCAGCCGCGCCATCTCCCCGAGTTCCGCCAGGGTCAACCCCTCGGCGTACCCCTCTCTTATTCCACTGACAACCCGTTCGATCTCCACTCTCATCGGAATCCCCCGTCGACCAACGGCCTTGCGGCCAGGATCAGTTCGAGACAGGGAAACAGAGGGCGGAGCCGCCGTCAAGGACCGTCCCGGCGAGCGCGACCGCCCGGTCGCGGACGTCCCGATCGTGGACGTCACCGACCGACACCACCGCCGCACACCGTGCGGCAAACCGGGCCTTCACCGAACCCTGAGTTTGCACACAACTGGAGCCGGTGACTCCGAACTCCACGGCAGTGAGCAATCTCGGCGGTGACGGGAATTCAACCGGAACAGCATAGTGAAGGCTCCGAACATTTCGGCGACCGAAGATCCGGGGGAAGAATGCACCTAGAGCTCTTGGGCCCGATGAGAATGTGGTACGCGGACCGCGAGGTCGTCCTCGGGCCGCCGAAGCAGCGGGCCGTCCTCGGATTGCTGGCGAGCCGACCGAACCAGGTGGCCGGTATCGACCAGATCATCGACGCGGTCTGGGGCACCGACGTCCCCCCGACCGCCGTCAACGGCGTCCACACGTACGTGGGCGGACTGCGCCGCGCGCTCGAACCGAACCGTGGACCACGCGAGTCCGGCGGACTCCTGGTATCGGCCGGCGGCGGCTACGCGCTGCGGCTCGACCCCGACGCGGTCGACGTGGACCGCTTCACCACGGAGCACACCCGGGCCCGCCGACTGCTCGCGGCCGGCGACCGGGACGGCGCGATCGCGGCCTACGAGAGCGCGCTGGCGCTCTGGCACGGCGACGCGTACGCCAACGTCCCCGGCCCGTTCGCCGCCCTGGAACAGGCCCGGCTGCACGAGCTGCGGCTCACCGCCGTCGAGGAGTGGGCCGAGGCCACCCTGGAGACCGGCCGGCACGCGGAGACCACCACCGTGCTCACCGACCTCGTCGCCAAGGAGCCGCTGCGCGAGCGGCTGCGCTGGCTGCTGATGCTCGCCCTGCACCGCGCCGGTCGACGCGCCCACGCGCTCACCGTCTACCGGCAGACCCGGCAGCTGCTCCAGGAGGAGCTCGGCATCGACCCCGGCGCCGAACTGCGCCGCCTCCACCAGCAGATCCTCGGCGACCACGCCGACCTGGACCTGCCCGCCCCCGGCCCCCGACCGCTCGCCCCGACCGTCCGGCCGATCGCCCCGCCGCTGGTCAAGCCCGCCCAACTCCCCCCCGGCACCCGCGACTTCACCGGCCGTACGGAGGAGCTGGCCCGGCTGCGGAACGTCGTCCTGCGCGAGCACGGCCGCTCCGAGCAGCACGCCGTGACCGCCGTGGTCGAGGGCCCGCCCGGCGTCGGCAAGACCGCCGTCGCACTGCGGCTGGCCCGCCAGCTCGCCGACCACTACCCCGAGGGCCAGCTCTACGTCGACCTGCGCGGCTCCCGCCCCGGCGAGGAGCCGGTCGACGCCCACGGCGCCCTCGCCCTGCTGCTGCGCAGCCTCGGCGTGGAGCAGGACCAGTTACCCCGGGGCCTGCCCGGCCGGACCACCCTGTTCCGCAGCCTGCTGCACGGGCGCAAGGTGCTGATCGTCGTCGACGACGCGCTGAACGCCGAACAGGTCCGCCCACTGGTCCCGCGCGGCCCCGCCTGCGTCCTGGTCACCAGCCGGCGGCGGCAGTTCGGCCTGGCCGCCCGCGACGGCGCCTACCGCCTCGAACTGGCCCCGCTGGCCCCCACCGAGTCCGTCGAACTGCTGACCCGGCTGCTCGGCGAGGACCGGGTGGCCGACCAGCAGGCGGCCGCCTACAGCCTCGCCCGGATCTGCGGCAACCTGCCGCTGGCCCTGCGGATCGCCGCCGTCGGCCTGGTCGCCAAACCCGCCGTCACCCTGGCCGAACTGGTCGACGACGCCGCCGACGACACCGCCCGGCTCGACCGCCTGGCCATCGAGGACGACGTCGCCGCGAGCCTGCGCAGTGCCTTCGCCGCCTCCGTCCGCTCGCTGACCGCGGAGGTCGCGCGGACCTTCAGCGCCCTCGGGCAGCACGGCAACGAGCTGATCACCGTCGAGCTCACCGCCGCCCTGACCGGCACCGACCGGGAGTCCGCCGCCCGCCGCCTGGCCGCCCTCGCCGACCACCACCTGCTCGAGGAGGTCGGCCGGGACCGCTACCGGTTCCACAACCTCATCGGCCTGTACGCCGCCGAGTGCGCCCGCGGCCAGCGGACCGACCGGGCCACCGCCCGCGACCGGCTCGACCGCGAGCCGGTCCCGGCCGACGACGAGCTGCCGGAGCTGGTCGCCTGCTCCACCGAGCGGGACGGCTGAGCAATATCGGAGATGCAATGCGTTCAACGGATCGTGCAGAATTTCAACCGCCCCGCCGACGGACCGGAAGAAACGCGGTGGCAAAGAACTCATCGGGGGAGCACGGGGTTATGCGGCGAATTGCACCCGAATTGTCGTCGGCGGCACGGCCGATAGCTGTCATCGGTTTATCCTGTCGACTTCCCGGTGCGCCTGATCCGGATTCCTTCTGGAATGCGCTGATAAACGCGCGGTCAGCGGTGTCCGAAGCCCCCGCAGACCGCTGGCGACGCGACGAGCCGCTGGCCGAGGACATCCGGTTCGGAGGCTTCCTCGACGGAATCGACCTGTTCGACGCCGACTTCTTCACCATCTCCCCCCGGGAGGCGGCCGCCACCGACCCGCAGCAGCGGCTGCTGCTGGAGCTCGGCTGGGAGGCCCTCGAGCACGCCGGGCTGCTCCCCGCCGCCCTGGCGGGCACTCCCACCGGCGTGTTCGTCGGCGCGATCCTCGACGACTACGCCGCCCTGACCGACCGTCTGGGCACGGCCGGGATCGATCGCCACACCCTCACCGGCACCCAGCGCGGCATCATCGCCAACCGGCTCTCGTACGTGCTCGGCCTGCGCGGCCCCAGCCTGGTCGTGGACAGCGGGCAATCCTCCTCGCTGGTCGCCGTCCACCTGGCCTGCGAGAGCCTTCGCCGCGGCGAGTCCGCGATCGCCCTGGCCGGCGGTGTCAACCTCAACCTGCTCGCGGACTCCACCCTCCGGGTCCTCCGGTTCGGCGGCCTCTCCCCCGACGGCCGCTGCCACACCTTCGACGACCGCGCCAACGGGTACGTCCGGGGCGAGGGCGGCGGCCTGGTCGTCCTGAAACCGCTGGACGACGCCCTCGCCGACGGCGACCGGATCCGGTGCGTGATCCTCGGCAGCGCCGTCAACAACGACGGCGCCTCCGAGGGCCTGACCGTACCGTCCGCCGCCGCCCAGGGCGAGGCCGTCCGGGCGGCCTGCCGCCAGGCCCGCGTCTCCCCCGCCGACCTCCAGTACGTCGAACTGCACGGCACCGGCACCCGGGTCGGCGACCCGATCGAGGCCGCCGCCCTGGGCGAGGCCGTCGGCGCCGTCCGCCCCGCCGGCGACCCGTTGCTGGTCGGCTCGGCCAAGACCAACGTCGGTCACCTGGAGGGCGCCGCCGGGATCGTCGGCCTGCTGAAGACCGCCCTCAGCCTCGAGCACCGGCTGCTGCCCGCCAGCCTCAACCACGAGCGGCCCAACCCGGACATCCCGACCGAGGCGCTCAACCTCGCCGTGGTCCGCGAGACCCGGCCCTGGCCGGATCCGCGGCGCCGACTCCTGGCCGGGGTCAGCTCGTTCGGGGTTGGCGGCACCAACTGCCACGTGGTGCTGGCCGCGCCCGAAGCCCTGCTCGACGCCGAAGCCTCCGTCGACGCCGACGGTTCCGACGGCGCCCCGGACCCGGCGCCCGTGGTCTGGCTGCTCTCCGGCCGCAGCCCCGCCGCGCTGGGCGGCCAGGCCCGCCGGCTGCTGGTGTTCGCCCAGCACCGGCCCGAACTCGACCCGGCCGCCGTCGGCCATGCCCTCGCGACCACCCGTACGGCCTTCCCCGACCGCGCCGCGGTCATCGGCACCGACCGGGCCACCCGGCACGCCGCGCTCGCCGCGCTCGCCGAAGGCCGTACGGCCTCCGGGCTGCTCACCGGCACCGCGACCGGCGGCACGGTCGCCCTGCTGTTCCCCGGCCGGGGCGTCGGGTGGCGCGGCATCTTCGCGGAGCCCGTCCTGGACCACCTGACCGCCACCGAACCGGTGTTCGCCGGCCGGCTGGCCGACTGCGCGGACGCGCTCGCCCCGCACACCGACTGGTCGCTGATGGACCTGCTGCGGGCCGGCACCGCCGCCGACCCGGCCCTGCTCGCCCGGGAGGACGTCGCCCGGTCGACGCTGTTCGCGCTCACCACCGCCCTCGCGGAGCTCTGGCGCCGGGCCGGCGTCCGCCCCGACGCGGTCCTCGGCACCGGCGACGGCGAACCCGCCGCCGCCCACGCCGCCGGGGCGCTCACCCTCGACGAGGCCGCCCGGCTGGCCGCCCGCCCTCGACCGGTGCCGGGCGCCGGGCCCGACGCCGGGCCCACCGCCGGGCCCACCGCCGCGTACTGGCGGCACGGCGTACCGAGCCGGGGCCCCCTCGACAAGGCCGTCGACACCCTGCTGGCCGACGGTCACACCGTCCTGCTGGAGCTCGGCCCGCTCGAGCGGGCCGCCACCGGCACCGGTCGACGGGCCTTCACCGGCAGCGCGCTGCGCCCCGGCCCCGCCGACCCGGCCGGCTTCCGCACCGCGCTCGCCGAGGCGCACCTCCACGGAGCCCCGGTCGACTGGGCCGCCGTCCTGGGCAGCGCGCCCGCCCGCCGGATCGACCTGCCGACGTACGCCTTCCAGCGCGAGCGGCACTGGCTCGACGAGGCCCCGCCCGCCCGACCGGCCCCGGCGCCCGCCCGACCGGCCCCGGCGCCCGCCACCGAGGAGCCCGCGCCCACGGCCGCCCCCGAAGGCCCGCGCCGGGTCCGGGAGCTGGTGACCGCCCACGCCGCCACCGTCCTCGGCCGCGCGGCCGCCGACCTGCCCACCGGCGTGCCCTTCCGCGACCTCGGCTTCGACTCGCTCGGCCTCGAGGAGCTGCTCGAACTGCTCGGCGTCGACCTCGACCTCGACCTGCCGACCGTGCTCGTCTACGACCACCCCACCCCGGAGGCCCTCGCCGAGCACCTGGACACCCTGCTCGCCGACCCGGCCGAGGCCGCCCCGACCCTGCTCGACCGGATCGACGCCCTGGGCCCCGACCTCGCCGCCGAGACCGACGGGGCCACCCGCGGCGCCGCGGCGGCCCGTCTGCGCGCCCTGCTCCGGCAGATCGACCCGCCCGAGGCGACGAACGACGGCCTGGCCCAGGCCATCCTCTCCGCCACCACCGAAGAGATTCTCGATCTCATCGACAACAGAGGCCAACAGTGACGAACGCGGACCGGCTCAGCACGTACCTGAAGAAGGTCACCCTCGATCTCTACGCGACGGAAGCCCGGCTGCGCGAGACCGAGGAGCGGGCCACCGAACCGATCGCCGTGGTCGGGATCGGCTGCCGCCTCCCCGGCGGCGTCGAGACCCCCGAGGACCTCTGGCAGCTCCTGGTCGACGGCCGCGACGCCGTCACCGACTTCCCCGCCGACCGCGGCTGGGACGTCGAGGGCCTCTACCACCCCGAACCCGGCCGCCCCGGCTCGACGTACACCCGCAGCGGCGGATTCCTGCACGGCGCCGCCGAGTTCGACGCCTCCTTCTTCGGCATCTCCCCGCGCGAGGCGGCCGCCGCCGACCCGCAGCAGCGGCTGCTGCTGGAGACGGCCTGGGAGGCCGTCGAGCGGGCGGGCGTCGACCCGGCCTCGCTGCGCGGCAGCGCCACCGGCGTCTTCGTCGGGCTCAGCCACAACGGCTACGGCGGCACCCTGGCCGAGTCCACCGGGGACTCGGCCGGCTACCTGCTCACCGGCACCTCCGACGCCGTCGCCTCCGGCCGGATCGCGTACACCCTCGGCCTGACCGGCCCCGCCGTCACCTTCGACACCGCCTGCTCCTCCTCCCTGGTCGCCGTGCACCAGGCGTGCCGGTCGCTGCGCTCCGACGAGTGCGACCTGGTGCTGGCCGGCGGCGCCTCGGTGATGCCGCACCCCGGCATGTTCCTGGAGTTCGCCCGCCAGCGCGGTCTGGCCCCCGACGGCCGCTGCAAGCCCTTCGCCGCCGCCGCCGACGGCACCGGCTGGAGCGAGGGCGCCGTGATGCTGGCCCTCGAGCGGCTCTCCACCGCGCAGCGCGAGGGCCACCCCGTGCTGGCCGTGATCCGCGGCTCCGCGATCAACCAGGACGGCGCCAGCAACGGCCTCACCGCGCCCAGCGGCACCGCCCAGACCCGGGTCATCCGCAAGGCCCTGGAGGCCGCCGGGCTCACCCCGTCCGAGGTCGACGTGGTCGAGGCGCACGGCACCGGCACCGTCCAGGGCGACCCGATCGAGGCCGGCGCCCTGATCGCCGCGTACGGCGGCGAGCGGCGCGGCAGGGCGGCGGACCTGCTGGTCGGCTCGCTGAAGTCCAACCTCGGCCACACCCAGGCGGCGGCCGGTGCGGCGGGCATGGTCAAGATGGTGCTGGCGATGCGGCACGGGATCGTCCCGGCCACGCTGCACACCGACCGGCCGACCCCGCACGTCGACTGGGAGGGCAGCCGGATCGCGCTCGTCCCCGAGCCCATCGCCTGGCCCGCCGCCGAGCGGCCGCGCCGCTGCGCGGTCTCCTCCTTCGGCATCAGCGGCACCAACGCCCACCTGATCCTGGAACAGGCCCCCGCCACCGAGCAGACCCCCGCCACCGAGCAGGCCCCCGCGCCGCACCCCGTCCCGGTGACGCTGGCCGCCCGTGACGCCGGCGCGCTGCGCGCCCAGGCCGACCGGCTGCGTAACCGGCTCGCCGCCGACCCGGCGGCGCAGCCCCGCGACCTCGGCCGCTCGCTGGCCACCGGCCGCACCCTGTTCGAGCACCGCGCGACGCTGCTCGCCGAGGGCCGCGAGGACCTGCTGACCGGCCTGGCCGCGCTGGCCCGCGGCGAGGACCCGGCCGGGGCCGTGCGCGGCGTGGCCCGCCCCGGCCGGACCGCCTTCCTGTTCTCCGGCCAGGGCGCCCAGCGGCCCGGCACGGGCCGTGAACTCCACGCCGCCTTCCCGATGTTCGCGGACGCCTTCGACGAGGCCTGCTCGCTGCTCGACCCCCTGCTCGACCGCCCGCTGCGCGACCTGGTGTTCGCCGAGGAGTCCGAGGAGTCCTCCGCCCTGCTGGAGCGGACGGGCTACGCGCAGCCCGCGCTGTTCGCGCTGGAGACCGCGCTGTACCGGCTGGTCCGTTCCTTCGGCGTCGAGCCGGACTTCCTGCTCGGCCACTCGGTGGGCGAGCTGAGCGGCGCGTACGCCGCCGGGGTGCTGTCCCTGCCGGACGCCTGCGCGCTGGTCGGCGCGCGCGCCCGGCTGATGCAGGCCGCCCCCGGGAACGGGGCCATGGTGCAGGTGGAGGCCACCGAGGAGGAGCTGGCGCAGACCCTGGCCGCCGAGCCCGCCGTGTCCGTCGCCGCCGTCAACTCCCCCGGGGCGACGGTCGTCTCCGGCGAGGAGCAGGCGGTGCTGCGGGTGGCCGCCGCCTGGGCCGCGCGCGGCCGCACCACCACCCGGCTGCGGGTCAGCCACGCCTTCCACTCCGCCCAGATGGACCCGGTGCTCGACGACTTCCGCAGCGCCGCCGCCGGTCTCGAGTTCCGCCCGGCGCGGATCCCCCTGGTCTCCAACCTCACCGGCCTGCCCGTCACCCCCGAGCAGCTGCGCTCGCCCGGTCACTGGGCCGACCAGCTCCGCCGCCCGGTCCGCTTCCTGGCCGGCGTACGGCACCTGGCGGGCCAGGGCGTCGCCAACTGGCTGGAACTGGGCCCCGGCGCGACCCTGACCGGCCTGGTCAAGCAGAGCGGCGTCCAGGGCCGCACCGAGGGCGCGGTGACGGTGCTGCGCCGCGGCCGTCCCGAGGTCCGCACCCTGCTGGCCGCGCTGGCCCGGCTGCAGGCGGACGGCGTGGCGGTGCGCTGGCCCGAGGAGCTGTACGGGCCCGGGGCGCGCCGGATCGACCTGCCCACCTACCCGTTCCAGCGCCGCCGGCACTGGCTGGAGCCGGTGGCCGCGGGGCCGCGCGCGGCCGAGGGGCACCCGCTGCTGGGTGCCGAGATCGAGCTCGCCGACACGGCCGAGCGCCGGTTCGGGCAGACCCTCACCACCGAACGCCCCTGGTACGTGGGCGGCCACCGGCTCGGCGCGGGCGCGGTGCTGCCCGCCAGCGCGATGCTCGAGTGGGTGCTGGCCGCCGGCCGGGCCGGCCGCGACGGCGGCCCGGCGGGCTGGACGGTCACCGACGCGGCCTTCACCAGCTTCCTGCCGGTACCCGACGGTGGCGCCGTGACCGTGCAGACCGTGATCGGCGAGGACGGCCGGATCCGCTGCCTCGGCCGGTCCGCCCCGGGCGGCGCCTGGACCTCCCACGTGACGGCGACCGTCGCCCCCGGCGGCGCTCCCGCGCCCGCCCCCGTCGACCCGGACGGCCTGCGGGACGGGATGACCGAGCTGGACCCGGCCCGACTGTACGAACGCTTCACCCGGGTCGGGCTGGACTACGGCCCGCCGTTCCGCGCGATCACCCGGGCCTGGCGCGACGGCCACCGGGCGCTCGCCCTGGTCGACGTGACCGGCCGGGCCGAGCCGGAGGACGGCGTGCTGCACCCGGTGGTGCTGGACGCCTGCGTGCAGAGCGTCGGGGCGTTCACCGAGGAGGAGCCCGACCCGTGGGTGCCGACCGGACTGGCCGCGCTCACCGTGTACGACCGGCTGCCCGAGCGGCTCTGGTGCCTGGCCCGCTGGCAGCGCGCCGAGGGGGCGGCCGAGGGCACCCTCGACCTCGACCTGCTGGCCGAGGACGGCGCGCCGCTCGCCACCGTCCGGGGCCTGCGGATGCGGGCCGTCCCGCGCGGCGCCTTCCCGTCCGCACCGGTCGGGCCCGGCCGGTACACCGTCCGGTGGCAGCCCCTCGCGGCGCGCGACGCCGAGGCCACCGCCCCGTCCGGCAGCTGGACGGTGCACACCGTGGACGCTGAACTCCCCTCCCGAACCGAGCAGTTGACGGTGGATGCCGAGAGCACGGTCCCCCGCGGCCTGCTGATCCGGCTGGCCCCCGGCGCGACCGGAGCGACCGGAGCGACCGGAGCGACAGAGCCTTCCCTCGCGATGGACCGGGCCACCGCCCTGGCCGAGTCGGTGCTCGACGCGGTCGCCGCCTTCCTGCGCGACCACGCCGCGGGCCGGCCGGACCTGGTGCTGTGCACCACCGGCGCCACCGCCCCGCGCCCGGGCACCGACGATCCGGACGTCCGGCAGGCCCCGGCCGCCGGTCTGCTGCGCGCCGTCCTGGCCGAGTACCCCGACGTCCGCTGCGTGCAGCTGGACCTGGATCCGGCCGCCCCCACCCCCGAACCGGCCGAACTGCTGCGGCTGGCCGCGCGGTTGCCCGGCTCCGGGCACCTCGCCGTCCGCGACGGACAGTGGTACGAGGCCCGCCTGCGCGAGCAGGCCCCGGCCCCGGCCGATCCGCTGCCGGTCCGCCCCGACGGCAGCTACCTGATCACCGGCGGCCTGGGCGCGCTCGGCCTGGCCACCGCGGCCCTGCTGGCCGACCGGGGCGCCCGCTGCCTGCTGCTGACGGGCCGCCGGGTGCCCGCCACGGAGCCCGCCGAGGTGGCGCGGCTGCGCGCGGCGGGCGTCCGGGTCGAGATGGTGGCCGCCGACGTCACCGACCCGTCGGCGGTGGCCGCCCTGGTCGCCTCCACCGGCGACCGGCTGCCCCCGCTGCGCGGTGTGGTGCACGCCGCCGGTGTGCAGTCCGAGGTCGTGCTGGAGCACCAGGACGCCGCCGAACTGCGCCGGATCATGGACCCGAAGGTCCGCGGCGGCTGGCTGCTGCACCGGGCCACCGCCGGTCTGGACCTGGACTTCTTCGTCTTCTACTCCTCGATCGCCTCGGTCTTCGGCGCCCCCGGCCAGGCCGGCTACGTCGCGGGCAACGCCTTCCTGGACGCGCTGGCCGAGCACCGGCGCCACCACGGACTGCCCGCCCTGGGCGTCAACTGGGGCCCGTGGGAGGAGTTCGGCATGGCGGCCACCCCGGAGATCCTGGCCCGTTTCGCCGCCACCGGCATCGCCCCGCTGCCCGCCGACCAGGCACTGACCCTGCTCGGCACCCTGGGCGGCGCGGCGCACACCACGGTGGTCGCGGTGGACTGGGCGCGCTTCGCCACCGGCCCCGGCCGCTCCTCGTACACCCTGCTGGCCGACCTGCGGCCGGCGGGCGCGGGCGGCGGCGTCGAGCAGGACGCGTCGGACCCGGACCGGATCCGCGAACTGGCCCTGCTGGCGGCGACCGACCCGGCCAGGACCCGGGAGACCGTGCTGACCGAGCTGCTGGCCCGCACCGCCCGGACGCTCGGCCTGACCGAGGCCGAACGGGAGGAGCTGCGACCGGAGTTCGCCGACCGCCGGATGAACAAGCTGGGCTACGACTCGCTCACCATCATCCAGCTGCGCAACCGGCTGCAGGCCGACTTCGGCGCCTTCGTGCCGACCGAGGTCCTCTTCTCCAGCACCGGCGGCGAGATCACCGACCTGGTGTGCCGCCAGCTGACCGCCCTGTCCGTCCTGGCCGACGACGGCTTCGACGACGACGCCGACACCGAGGTGCTGACCCTGTGATCCCCTCCCCCCGGCCCGCCGCCCGGCCCCGCCCCGACACCCTGCTGGACAAGGAGCTACCGCTGTGAGTGCAACCGCCACGACGGCCGTGGCCGACCTGCTCGACGAGCTCGCCCGTACCGGCATCCGGCTGCGCGCCACCGAGGACGGCCGGCTGGAGGTCAAGGCCCCGGCCGGCCGGCTGACCGCCGAGCTGCGCGACCGGATCGGCCGCCTCAAGCCCGAACTGCTCTCCTGGCTCGGCTCGTTGGAAACCGAGCGGCCGGCCGACGCGGTGCTGCCGCAGGTGGTGCCGGACGTGGCCTCCCGGTACGAGCCGTTCGCGCCCTCCGACCTGCAGGCGTCGTTCATGATCGGCAGCCGGGAGGGCTTCGAGTACTACGTCCGCCCGCACCAGTACTTCGAGTACGAGGTCGAGGACCTGGACCCGGAACGGCTGGAGGCCGCCCTCAACGCCGAACTCCACCACCAGCGCCACAACCTGGTGGTGGTCCGGGACGACATGCGGCTGGAGGCCGTCCGCGACCCGGCCCCGGCCCCGCTGCCGGTGCTGGACGTCCGGCACCTGCCGGAAGCCGAAGCGATGCGGGAGGTCGAGCGGGTCCGGCGGGAGATGGAGGACACCGAGCCGGTGCACGACAGCTGGCCATGGGTGGACCTGCGGCTCAGTCGGCTCCCCGGCGGCCGCGCCCGCCTGCACCTCAACAACAACAACCTGTTCAGCGACGCCCCCTCGCTGCTCCGCTTCATCCCGGTGATCCTCCGCCGCTACCGCGAACCCGACTGGGCCCCGGCCGAGTTGGAGATCACCTTCCGCGAGTGCGTGCAGGCGCTGGCCGAGCTGGAGGAGTCCGCGCCGGGCCGGGCCGCCCGGGCCTACTGGACCGAGCGGATCGCCGACTGGCCGGAGGCGCCGCCGGTGCCGCTGGCCGCCGACGCCGACCCGCGCTGCCGGTCCGACCTGCGACGGCGCGAGCTGCTGTTCGAGCCGCAGGTGTGGGCGGCGCTCAAGGAGAAGGCCGCCGCCCGCAACCTGACCACCACCAACGTGCTGTCGGCGGTGCACGCCGAGGTGCTCTCGTACTGGAGCGGCTCGCGGCACTTCCTGCTGAACAACATGATCACCCACCGGCTGCCGCTGCACCACCAGATGCCGGATGTGCTGGGCAACTTCGCCTCGCTCTACCCGCTGGAGGTGGACTGGCGCCCCGAGGAGTCCTTCGAGGACCGGGTCCGCCGCCTCCAGGCCCGGGTGCTGGCCGACGTCGAGCACTGCCACTGGAGCGGCGTCAAGGTGCTCCAGGCGCTCAACCAGGCCCGCCGCACCCCCGGCCGGGCGGTCTGCCCGTTCGCGATCGGCAGCGCGCTGTTCGTCGGCAAGCAGGAGCGGCCGGTCGCCAGCCGCCTGGAGACCCCGCAGACCCTGATCGACTGCGAGTTCTGGGACCTGACGGACGGTCGGCTCTGGGTGGTCTGGGACGTCATCGAGACGATGTTCCCGGCCGGGCTGATCGACGCCATGGAGCAGGGCTACCGGAGCATGGTGGCGCGGCTCGCCGCCTCCGACGACGCCTGGACCACCGTCGCCTTCGACCTGCTGCCGGAGAGCCACCGGGAGCTCCGTGCGGCCCTCAACCGGCCCTCCTGCCAACCGCCTTCGGGGCTGCTGCACCACCCGCTGCGCAGCTGGGCCGAGCAGCGGCCCGCCCACCCGGCGGTCCGCGCCGGCGACGGCACCCTGGACTACCGGGAGCTGCGGGCCGAGACGGACCGGGTGGCCGCCCTGCTGCGGGCCGCCGGCACCCGTCCCGGCCGGCTGGTCGGCGTGGTGCTGCCCAAGGGCCGGTTCCAGATCGCCGCCGTCCTCGGCGCGCTCGCCGCGGGCGCCGCGTACGTGCCGCTCGACCCGGCCTGGCCGGACGAGCGGCTGCGCGCCGTGCTCGGCGACGCCGCCCCCGACGCCGTCCTGGCCGCCCCGGCCGACCGCGACCGGATCGCCGTGCTGACCCCCGCGCCGGTGCTGGACGTCACCGCGCCGGCCCCCGCCGACCCGGCGCCCGCCGCGCCCGAGGCCGCGCCGACCGACCTGGCGTACGTGATCTACACCTCCGGCTCCACCGGCCGCCCGAAGGGCGCGATGCTCGACCACCGGGGGCCGCTGAACACCGTCGCCGAGATCAACCGCCGGTTCGGCGTCACCGCCTCCGACGTGCTGTTCGGGGTGTCCTCGCTCTGCTTCGACCTGTCGGTCTACGACGTCTTCGGCGCGCTGCGGGCCGGCGCCACCCTGGTGCTGCCGGAGTCCGGCGAGCCCGACCCGGCGGCCTGGCTCGCCGCGGTGCGCGAGCACGGGGTGACGGTGTGGAACACCGTCCCGGCGCTGATGCAGCTGCTGGTCGAGGAGGCGGAGGCGACCGGCGCCACCTGCCCGTCACTGCGCACCGTGCTGCTCAGCGGCGACTGGATCCCGGTCGACCTGCCGGACCGGATCCGGGCGGTCGCCCCGAACGCGGCCGTGATCGGGCTGGGCGGCGCCACCGAGGCGTCGATCTGGTCGATCTGCCACCCGATCCACGAGGTCGGGGCCGACTGGACCTCGATCCCGTACGGCCGTCCGCTGGCCAACCAGACCTGGCACGTCCTCGACGAGTACGGCCGCCCCGCCCCGACCTGGGTCACCGGCCAGCTGCACATCGGCGGCGTCGGCCTGGCCCTCGGCTACCTGGGCGACGAGGAGCGCACCCGGGCCGCGTTCGTCACCCACCCGGTGACCGGCGAGCGGCTCTACCGCACAGGGGACCTGGGCCGCTACCTGCCCAGCGGCGAGATCGAGTTCCTCGGCCGGGCCGACCACCAGGTGAAGATCCAGGGCTTCCGGATCGAGCCGGGCGAGGTCGAGCACGCGCTCGCCGAACTCCCCTCCGTCGCCCGCGCCACCGTGGTGGCCCACCGCACCGACTCCGGCATGCAGCTGGCCGCGTACGTGACGCCCGCCCCGGGCGGGCCCGAGCCCACGCCGGAGGAGCTGGCCGCCCGGCTCGCCGACCGGCTGCCCCGCTACCTGGTGCCGAGCCGGATCAGCGTCCTGGACCGGCTGCCGCTGACCGCCAACGGCAAGCTCGACCGCGCCGCCCTGCAGGCGCTGGCCGCCGAGGACGCGGCCACCCCCCGCCCGTACACCGCGCCCCGCACGCCGCTGGAGGCCGCGCTGGCCGAGATCTGGGCCGCCGTGCTGGGCACCGGCCGGGTCGGCGTCCACGAGGACTTCTTCGCGCTCGGCGGGCAGTCGTTCACCGCGCTGCGGGTGATCGGCCGGATCGCCCACGGCCTGGGCCGCCGCGTCCCGCTCGGCACGCTGCTGGAGCGGCGCACCGTCGCCGGGCTGGCCCAGTGGCTGGAGGCCGGGGAGACCGCCTGGTCGCCGCTGGTGACCCTGCGGGAGGGGCCGGAGAACCCCTGGTTCCTGGTCCACCCGGCGGGCGGCAACGTGCTCTGCTACCGCGAGCTCGCGGACCGCCTCGGCGGCGCCTGCCACGCCCTCCAGGCCCCGGCCCACCCGCCGGAGACGATGGCCGAGCTGGTCACCCTGTACGTGGACGCGCTGCGCGAGGTCCGCCCGCACGGGCCGTACCTGCTCGGCGGCTGGTCCTCCGGCGCGGTGATCGCCGCCGCCCTGGCCGAGCGGCTGGAGTCGCTGGGCGAGCGGGTGGAGCGGCTGGTGGTGATCGACGCGCCGGCCCCGCTGGAGGCGCGCGAGCCGGAGCCGCTCGACCTGCCGCGCTGGTTCCTGGAGGACCTGGACCTCGGCCTCGACCCGGCCGCCGCCGACCCGGACGCGCTCAAGCTGCTCTCCGAGGCAGCCGAACCGGCCGACCCCGCCGACCCCGCCGTCGCGGCCGTCGCGGACGGGACCGGCGCACTGCTGCACCGGCTGGCGGGCCCCGGCGCGGACCTCGGCCCCGCCGAACTGGCCGCCGCGTACACGGTGTTCCGCGCCGTGGTGCTCGCCTGCAACCGCTACACCGCGACCCGCACGGGCGCGGACGTCACGGTGGTCCGGGCGACCGAGGGCACGGTCTCCGAGTTCGCCGACCACCCGTACACCGCCGAACCCGCCTGGGGCTGGTCGGCCCTCACCCACGGCCGGGTCACGGCCACCGGGGTGCCCGGCACCCACCACACCCTCCTCACCGGGCCGTCGGCCGGCGCCGTCGCGCACGCGATCACCCGGTCCACCGCGAAGGACGATTCCCGATGACCGAGGACCTGCTCGCCGAACTGCACCGGCGCGGCATCAAACTCCGGCTGGCCGACGACCGCCTCGACGTCGTCGCCCCGGCCGGCTCGCTCACCCCGGAGCTCCGCGACCGGCTGAAGGCGAGTCGCGACGACCTGCTGGCCGTGCTGCGCGGCGTGGCCGCCGGGGAGGCCCGCCCGGCGCTGGTGCCCCGGCCCGCCGAGCGGCACGAGCCGTTCCCGCTCACCGACATCCAGCACGCCTACTGGGTCGGCCGCCGCCCGGCCGTCGAGCTCGGCGGCGTCGCCACCTACCTCTACACCGAGCGCGAGCGCACCGGCCTCGACCTCGAACGGCTCCAGGACAGCCTGCGCAGGGTGATCGCCCGGCACGACATGCTGCGCGCCGTGATCACCTCGGACGGCCGCCAGCAGGTGCTGCCCGAGGTGGAGCCGTACCGGATCGCCGTCGACGACCTGCGCGGCCTGCCCGAACAGCAGCAGGCCGCGCGGCTCGCCGCGACCCGGGAGCAGATGGACCACCAGGTGCTGCCCACCGACCGCTGGCCGCTGTTCGACGTCCGTGCCTCGCTGCTGGACGACGACGTGGTCCGGCTGCACGTCGGCCTGGACATCCTGGTCGTCGACGGGTTCAGCATGTACGTGCTGTTCGGCGACTGGCGGCGCTTCTACGAGCAGCCCGACTGGACCCCCGAGCCGCTCGAACTCTCCTTCCGGGACGTGGTCCTGGCCGAGGAGGAGGCCCGGGACAGCGCCCGGCACCAGGCCGCCGAGGAGTACTGGCGGGCCCGCGTGCCGGAGCTGCCGGCCGCACCCGCGCTGCCGCTGGCCGTGCAGCCCGGCGTGCTCGGCCGGCCCCGGTTCACCCACCACCACGGCCGGATGCCCGCCGCCCGCTGGCGCGCCGTCAAGGCGGCCGCCCGGGCCCGCGGCCTGACCCCGTCCACGGTGCTCATGACCGGCTACGCCGAGGTGCTGCGCCAGTGGTCCCAGCAGCCCGACTTCACGCTCAACCTGACGCTGCTGAACCGCCCGCCGGTGCACCCCCGGATCGACAGCCTGGTCGGCGACTTCACCTCCACCGTGCTGCTGGCCGCCCCGGACGCCCCCGGCGAGCCGTTCGCCGCCCGGGTCCGGGCGATGCAGGAGCAACTGCTCCGCGACGTGGACCACGCCGAGTTCAGCGGCGTCCGGGTGCTGCGCGAGCGCGCCAGGGCGGGCGGCGGCGGTCTCGGCGCGGGCATGCCCGTGGTGTTCACCGCGATGATCGCCGGGAACGAGGACGAGGACCCGTCCGCCGGCATGGAGTTCTTCGGCCGACTGGTGCACCAGATCAGCCAGACCCCGCAGGTCTGGCTGGACCACCAGGTCACCGAGGAGCACGGCGACCTGGTCTACAACTGGGACGCGGTGGACGAGCTGTTCCCTGCCGGACTGGTGGACGAGATGTTCGCCGCCTTCGGCGCGGTGCTGGACCGGCTGGCCGACGACCCGGCGGTCTGGGACGCCACGGCGCTGGTCGGCCTGCCCGCCGCCCAGGCCGCGGAGCGCGCCCGGATCAACGCCACCGAGCAGCCGATCCCCGAGCTGACGCTGTACGGGCTGGTCGCCGAGAGCGCCCGCCGCACCCCGGACGCGGTCGCCGTGATCACCGCCTCGGGCTCCCACACCTACCGCGAACTACTCGATGAGGCCCACCGGTTGGCCCGGGTGCTGCAGTCCCGCGGGGTGCGCCCCGGCGAGCTGGTCGGCGTGGTCCTGGACAAGGGCTTCGACCAGGTCGCCGCCGTGCTCGGGGTGGCCGCCTCGGGCGCCGCGTACCTGCCGGTCGACCCCGGCTGGCCCGCCGAGCGCCGCCGCCGGCTGCTGGAGCAGGGCGGGGTGAAGCTGGTGGTGACCACCGCGCGTCCGGCCGACGGGGCGGGCCTGCCGGACGGGGTGCGGGTGCTGTCCCCCGCCGACGAGGAGGTCCGCACCGCCGACACCGCCGCGCCCCCGCACCACCCGGCGCCCGCCGACCTGGCGTACGTGATCTTCACCTCGGGCTCCACCGGGCGGCCCAAGGGCGTGATGATCGACCACCGGGCCGCGGCCAACACCATCCAGGACCTCAACACCCGCTTCGGCGTGGGCCCCGAGGACCGGGTGCTGGCACTGTCCGCGCTCAGCTTCGACCTCTCGGTGTACGACGTGTTCGGCATCCTGGCGGCGGGCGGGGCCGTGGTCCTGCCCGCCGCCGACCGGCTGCACGACCCCGCGCACTGGGAGGAGCTGATCCGCCGTCACCGGGTCACCGTGTGGAACTCCGTCCCCGCGCTGATGCAGGCGCTGACCGAGAGCCCCACCGCCGGCCCGGAGCCGACGGCGCTGCGGCTGGTCCTGCTCAGCGGCGACTGGATCCCGGTCGGACTGCCGCACGCAGTCCGCACCGCGCACCCGCACGCGCGGGTGATCGGCCTCGGCGGCGCCACCGAGGCGTCGATCTGGTCGATCCACCACCCGATCGGCGAGGTCCCCGCGGACTGGACCCGGATCCCGTACGGCCGTCCGCTGGCCAACCAGCGGACGTACGTCCTGCACCAGGACTTCCGCCCCTGTCCGGTGTGGACGCCCGGCGAGATCTTCATCGGCGGCGCGGGCCTGGCCCGCGGCTACTGGGCCGACGAGGAGCGCACCGCCGAACGGTTCGTCACCCACCCGGTCACCGGCGAGGCCCTCTACCGGACCGGCGACCTGGGCCGCTACCTGCCCGGCGGCGACATCGACTTCCTCGGCCGGATGGACTTCCAGGTCAAGCTGAACGGCTACCGGATCGAGCTCGGCGAGATCGAGGCCGCGCTGCGCGCCCAGCCCGGCGTCGCCGAGGCGCTGTGCTCGCTGCGCACCAACCCGCGCACCGGCCGCCGCCAGCTCGTCGCCCACATCGTCGGGGCGCCCGGCGACCCGACCGACGCCGACACCCTCAGGGCCGCCATGGAGCGGCTGCTGCCGGGCTACATGGTGCCGCACCACCTGATGTTCATCGAGCGGCTGCCGCTCAGCGCGAACGGCAAGGTGGACCGCGCGGCGCTGCCCGAGCCCTGGCAGGACGGCGAGGGCGAGGCGGCCGTCGCCCCGCGCGACGAGATGGAGCAGCGGCTGCTGCGGCTGTGGGCCGAGACCCTCGGCGACCAGAAGTTCGGGGTGCACGACAACTTCTTCGAACTCGGTGGCGACTCGCTGCACGCGGTGCGGATCATCGCCCAGATCCGCGCCGAGCTCGGCATCGTGCAGGACGCCGAGGAGGACCTGGAGATGCTGTTCGACAACCCGACGGTCGCCGAGCTGGCCCGCACCCTGTCCGAGCGGGTGGGTCGCTGATCCGATGGAGACCTCGAACCGCGAACAGCTGATCTGGGACGACATCGTCGTCGGCGGCGGCTCCGCGGGCGCTGTGCTGGCCGCCCGGCTCTCCGAGCGGCCGGACCGGCGGGTGCTGCTGCTGGAGGCCGGGCCGCGCCCCACCGACCGCGGCGACCAACCCGTCCTGTCCGGCTCCAACTGGGAGTTCGAGGCCCGGGTCGGCGACGGCGGACCGGACGGGCGCAGCTGCCCGTACCCGGTCGGCCGGGTGCTCGGCGGGTCCTCGGCGGTCAACGGCGCGCTGGCGCTGCGCGGCCTGCCGTTCGACTTCGACGGCTGGGCCGCCGCAGGGCTCGACGAGTGGGGCTGGACGGAGGTCCTGCCCTGGTACGCCGCGCTGGAGTCCGACGCCGACGTGTTGGGCCCCGGCCACGGCACCGACGGACCGGTGCCCGTCCGGCGCACCGCCCCGTCCGAACTCGCGCCGCTGGCCTCCGGGTTCCTGCGGGCCTGCGCCGACCTGGGCATCCCGCGGGCCGCTGACCTGAACGACCCGGGCAGCCTCCTCGGGGCCGGCCCGATCCCGCTGAACGTGGTCGGCCGGCGGCGCTACTCGGCCGCCGACGCCTACCTGGAGCCCGCCGCCGACCGCGCCAACCTGACCGTCTGGACCGGCACCACGGCGCGGCGGGTGCAGGTCCGCGGCGGCCGGGCCACCGGCGTGACCGCCGTCCGGGACGGCCGCGAGCTGACGCTGTCCGCCGGGTCCGTCACACTGGCCGCCGGGGCGGTCAACACCGCCGCGCTGCTGCTGCGTTCGGGCATCGGTCCGGCCGACGACCTGGCCGGGCAGGGGATCGCCCCGGTCCTCGACCTGCCCGGCGTCGGCCGCAACCTGATCGACCACCCGATCGTCGCGCTGTGGGCGGTCACCCGCCCCGGCGTGGCCCGGCCCGGCGAGCAGATGCACCAGGTGCTGGCGCGGGTCGACAGCACCGGCGGCTCCCGCCCCGACCTCAACCTGACGCTGGTGAACACCCTGGCCGGCCTGGCCGTCCCCGGCGCCGCCCAGGTGCTGCGCGGCCGCCCGGCGATGTCGCTGCACTCCACCGCGCTGCGCCCGACCTCCCGGGGCAGCGTCACGCTCCGGGACGGCGAGCCGGAGATCACCCTCGGGCTGGCCACCACCCCCGAGGACGTCGCGGTGCTGATGGCCGGGACCAGGCTGGTCTGGGAGCTGTCGCACGATCAGGAGCTCGACCGCCACCTGGACAAGCGGCTGCTGTGGACGGAGCGGATGGTCCACCAGGACGAGCTGCTGCGCCGCGCCGTGACCTCCTTCGTCTTCCCCGCCTGGCACCCGGTCGGCACGGCCCGGATGGGCCCGGACGACGACCGGGAGGCCGTGGTGGACCAGCGGCTGGCCGTCCGCGGGCTGACCGGCCTGCGGATCGCGGACGCCTCGGTGATGCCCGCCATGCCCAGCGCCCCGACCAACCTGACCTGCCTGATGATCGCCGAGAGGACCGCCGCATGGATGTGCCAGTGATCGCCGACGCGGCCGCCTGGACCGTCCGCTGGAGCCCCCGCCCCGCCGCCGCGGTGCGCCTGTTCTGCCTGCCGCACACCGGCGGCGGCGCCGGCGTCTACCGGCACTGGGCCACCCGGCTCGACCCGCGGATCGAGCTGCGCTGCGTCCGGCTGCCCGGCCGGGAGAGCCGCTTCCGCGAGCGCCCGTACGCCGGGCTGGACGAGCTGGTGCCCGCCCTGGTCGACGCCGTCGCCCCCGAACTCGACGGTCCGCACGCCTGGTTCGGGCACAGCATGGGCGCGCTGCTGGCGTACGAGGTGTGCCGGGAACTGGAGCGGCGCGGCCTGCCCAGGCCGGTACGGCTGCTGGTGGCCGGCCGGCGCGCCCCGCACCTGCCCGACCGGGCCGCCCCCGTGCACGCCGCCCCGACCGAGCAACTACTGGCCCACCTCGCCGAGTTGAACGGCACGCCGGACGAACTGCTGCAGCACCCGGGCCTGCTCGGCACGGTCCTGCCGATGCTCCGCGCCGACTTCTCCGTGTCGGAGACCTACCGGTGGCGCCCCGGGCCCGAACTCGCCGTCCCGGTCTCGGTGTTCGGCGGAACCGACGATCCGGTGGCCGACCTCGCGGAGCTCACGGCCTGGCGGCTGCACACCAGCGCCGGCTGCACGGTCCGGCAGTTCCCCGGCCACCACTTCTTCCTGCACCAGGACCCGCACCCGGTGGTCGACGCCGTGTCCGGGGCCCTGCTGCCGCCCGACCAGCACCCGGCCGGAGGCCGCGATGACCGCGCCGCATGACCGCACCGTCCCGACCCCGCCGACCTCGCCGGCCGTCCCGACCTCCCCGACCTTCCCGCTGACCGATCTGCAGGCCGCCTACCTGGTCGGCGCCAGCCCGCTGATGGAGCTGGGCGGCTTCCGGCCCAACCTGTACTACGAGCTCGACGTGGTCGGGCTGGACACCGACCGGGCCGAGCGGGCCGTCCGGCAGCTGATCGACCGCCACGAGCACCTGCGCACCGTCGTCCTGCCGGAGGGCGAGCAGCGCGTCCTCGACCCCGGCGAGGCCGCGCCGTTCCGGCTCACCGTGGTCGACCTGAGCGCGGCCGGCGCCGAGGAGCGGCGGGCCGGGCTGGCCGCCGTCCGGGAGCGGATGCGCGACACCGGCCCCGACCCCACGGGCTGGCCGCTGTTCGAGATCACCGCCGTCCGGCTGCGCCCGCACCGCGTCCGGCTGCACCTGGCGATGAGCCTGCTGCTGCTGGACTCCGGCTCCACCCGGCTGCTGCAGGACGAGTGGTGGCGCCTCTACCTCGACCCGGACGCCGAACTGCCTCCCGTCACCGGCACCTTCCGCGACTGCGTGCTGGCCGCCGCCGCGCGGGTCGGCACCCCGGAGCACCGGGCCCACCAGGAGTACTGGGAGGCCCGGCTGGACACCCTGCCGGAGGCCCCCCGGCTGCCGATGGAGCGCCGCCCCGCGGCGATCTCCCCCGTCCTGCTGACCCGGCGCAGCTTCACCATCGACCGGGCGCGGTGGCAGCGGCTGCGGGCCAACTTCCGCGCCCACCGCATCCTGCCGACCACCGCGCTGCTGCACATCTACGCCGAGGTGCTCGGCGCCTGGGCGAGCAGCCCCCGCTTCTGCCTCAACGTGCTGCACCAGAACTGGACCAACCTGCACCCCGAGGCGGCCGGCGTGGTGGGCCAGTTCAGCGCCACCCTGCCGGTGGAGGCGGACCTGACCGAGGGCGACTTCTGGGCCCGCGCCGTCCGGCTGCAGAAGCAGCTCTGGCGGGACCTGGAGCACGCCGACGTCTCCGGCGTCCACGTCACCCGCGAGCTGGCGGCCCGGCGCGGCTGGACCTCCTCGGCGGCCCTGCCGTACGTGTTCAACAGCATGCTCGCCCCGGTCGGGCACGGTGCCGCCGCCCCGCGCCCGGCCTGCCGGACCGTCCACACCGGGCTGCGCACCCCGCAGGTGCTGATCGACAACCAGACCAAGGACGCCGCCGACGGCGGCATCGAGTGCGTCTGGGACGTGGTCGACGAGGCGTTCCCGCCCGGCCTGCCGCAGACCCTCTTCGACACCTACCGCCGGCTGGTCGAGGACCTCGCCGCCCCGGACGGCGCCGAGCGGCTGCCCGAGCTGCTGCCGCCCGGCCACCGGGAGACCGTCGAGGCGCTCAACCGGCCCGCCCCCGCGCCCACCGGCCGACTGGAGGACCCCTTCCTGGCGCAGGCCGCCCGCCGACCCGCCGCGCCCGCCGTGATCGCCCCCGGGCGCACCCTCGACTACGGCGAACTCGAGGCGCTGTCCGGCGCGGTGGCCGCCCGGCTGGCCGACCTCGCCGTCGGCCCCGGCCAGGTGGTGCCGGTGGTGATGAGCAAGGGCTGGGAGCAGGTCGTCGCCGTGCTCGGCACGCTCCGGGCCGGGGCCGCGTACTGCCCGGTGGACGCCGCGCTCCCGGCGGAGCGGATCGCCGCCCTGCTGGACGCCTGCGGCTGCCCGGTCGTCCTGACCCAGTCGCACCGCTCGCCCGAGCTGCCCGCGACGGTCGCCCCGATCCAGGTGGACGCGGTGGACCCGCGCCCGGGGTGGGCCCCGGCCGCGCCCGGCTCCGCCGAGGACCTCGCCTACGTCATCTACACCTCCGGCTCCACCGGTGTCCCCAAGGGCGTGGCGGTGGAGCACCGGGCCGCCCTGAACACCGTCCTCGACATCGACGAGCGGATCGAACTCGGCCCCGAGGACCGGGTGTTCGGCATCTCTTCGCTCAGCTTCGACCTCTCGGTCTGGGACGTCTTCGGCACCCTCGCCGCCGGCGCCGCCCTGGTCCTGCCCGCCGCCACCTCCCGCCCCGACCCGGCCGGCTGGGCGGGCTGCGCCGCCGAGCACGGCGTGACGGTGTGGAACTCGGTGCCCGCGCTGGCCGAGATGCTGGTCGAGGTGGTCGAACAGCCGGACACCCCCGCCGCGCCGCCGGTCCGGGCGTTCCTCCTCAGCGGCGACTGGATCCCGGTCACCCTGCCCGCACGCATGCGCCGCTGCCGCCCGGACGTACGGATACTGGCGATGGGCGGCGCCACCGAGGCCGCGATCTGGTCCAACCTGTACGAGGTCGGCGAGCCCGACCCGGCCTGGCGGTCCGTCCCGTACGGCACGCCGCTGCGCGGTCAGACCATGCGGGTGCTCGACCACCGGCTGGAGCTGCGTCCCCCGCACGCCACCGGCCGGATCCACATCGGCGGTACCGGCCTGGCCCGCGGCTACGCGGGCGACCAGGAGCGCACCGCCGAACGCTTCCACCACCACCCGGTGACCGGCGAACGGCTGTACTGGACGGGCGACCTGGGCCGGTACTGGCCGGACGGCACCATCGAGTTCCTCGGCCGGGAGGACCGGCAGCTGAAGATCCAGGGCTTCCGGGTGGAGCCCGGCGAGGTCGAGACGGCGCTGCGCACCCACCCGGCGGTGGCCGAGTGCGCGGTCTGCGCGGTGCCCGCGCCCGGTGGCCAACTGGCCCTGGCCGCCCTGGTGGTGGCCGCCGAGGGCGCCGCCTGCGACCCGGCCGAGCTGGCCGGCTTCCTGCGCGCCCGGCTGCCCTCCTACCTGGTGCCCGGTCGGATCCGCCCGGTGGACCGGCTGCCGCTGACCGGCAACGGCAAGGTGGACGCCAGGGCCGCGCTGGCCCTGCTCGACGCCCCCGGCCCCGAGCAGGAGGGCGGCGAACTGGACGACGGGCTGCTCAAGCGGCTCGCCGAGCTGTGGACGGAACTGCTGCAGGTGCCGGCGCTCGGCCCGGACAGCGACTTCTTCGCGCTCGGCGGCAACTCGCTGCTGGCGCTGCGGCTGGTCAACCGGATCCGCGCCGAGTTCGGCGTCGAGCTGCGGTTCGGCGAGGTGTTCGAGGCCCCGACCCTGCGTGCGCTCGGGGCCCGGCTGGCCGAGGGCGGCCGGACGGCCTCCTGCGCGGTGCGACTGGCCGACCGGCCCGGCCCGGAACTGGTGCTGTTCCACCCGGTGGGCGGCTCGGTGAGCAGCTACCTGCCGCTGGCCCAGGCGTGGCCCGGCCCGGTGCTGGCCTTCCAGCACCCGGCGCTCGGCTCTGGTTCCGGAGAATCCGACGCACCCGAGCCGCCGGACCTCGCCTCGCTGGCCGCCCGCTACCGGGAGGAACTGGAACGGCTGCGCCCGGACGGCCCGTACCTGCTGGGCGGCTGGTCGATGGGCGGGGTGCTGGCCCACGAGGTCGCCCGGCAGCTCGCCGAACACGGCCGGGAATCCTGGCTGTTCATGATCGACAGCACCGTCCGGGACCACCGGGTCCCGTCGGACGAGACCGCCCGGCAGCTGGAGTTCCTGAGCGACCTGGCGGGCGGAGAGCTGCCCGAGGCGGCCGCCGAAGCCGTCCGCGCCGCCGCCCCCGGCACCGAGGCGGCCGCCGCCCGGGACGCGGCCGTCGCGCACGGCCTGCTGCCCGCCGAGGCCGACCTGCCGACCCACCGGCGGCTGTCCCGGGTCCACGCCCGGAACCTGGCACTGCTCGCGGCGCACCACCCGGGCGTGGTCGAGCGCCCGGCCCTCCTGGTGGTGGCCGAGCACGCCCACCCCGGCGCCGACCCGGCTGCCGACTGGCGCCAACTCTGCCCCGACCTGGCCGTTCTGACGCGGCCTCAGAATCACTACACGATCGTCTCCGCTCAGGAACTCAGCCTACTGGTCGGCGAGTTGACCACCTGGTTGAAGAACACGCCACCCGGGGCAACCCCCCGTGACGAAAGGGAGCACAACTGATGACCGACCGTCCGCAGGCCTCGGAGGCGGTGGCCCGCGCCCTGCGCCCGGCCTTCGCCGGCGCCGTCCACCTGCCCGGTGACGAGGCGTACGACACCGAGCGGCTCGCCTGGATGCGTGCCGTCGAGTCCTGCCCCGCCGCCGTCGCCATGGCCACCGGCACCGAGGACATCCAGGCCGCCGTCCGGGCCGCCCGCGAGGCCGGGGTGCCGTTCGCCCTGCAGGGCACCGGCCACGGTGCGGTCCACCCCTCGGACGGCGGGCTGCTGCTGCGCACCTCGGCGCTGAACGCGGTCACCGTCGCCCCGGCGAGCCGTACCGCCGTGGTGCAGGCCGGCGCGCTGTGGTCCGACGTGATCGCGGCCGCCGCGCCGTTCGGCCTGGCTCCGCTGTCCGGCACCCCGATGGTCGGAGCGGCCGGCTTCACGCTGGGCGGCGGCATCGGCTGGCTCTCCCGCGAGTTCGGCTACGCCGCCGACAGCCTGGTCTCGGCCGAGGTGGTCGGCGCCGACGGGCAGCTGCGCATCGCGAGCGCCGCCGAGAACCCGGACCTCTACTGGGCCCTGCGCGGCGGCAGCGGCAACTTCGGTGTGGCCGCCGAGTTCACCGTCCGGCTGTACCCGGTCGCGACGGTGTACGCGGGCCACCTGCTGTTCGATCTCGACCGGGCCCCCGAGGGCGTCCCGCACTACCTGGAGTGGGCGCCGCAGCAGCCCGGCCAACTGTCCACCGCGCTGCTGATGATGCGAATGCCCCCGGGCCCGCCGGTGCCGGAGCCGTTCCGCGGCAAGCAGTTCCTCTGCCTGCGGGTGTGCTTCGACGGGTCGGCCACCGAGGGCGAGCGGCTGCTGAAGCCACTGTTCGACACCCTGGACGCGCCGGTGGCCGGCGCGCTCACCGAGATGCCGTTCGCGCAGGCCGGCCCGGCCATCGCCGGCCCGCCGCCGCCCCCGATGGTGGCGCACCAGGTGATCGACCTGTTCCACACCGTCCCGCAGGCGGGCGTGGACGCGATGGTCGCGGCGGCCGGTACGGGCTCGGCGGCCCCGCCGATGTCCACGGTGGAGATCCGCCACTGGTCCGGCGCGATGGCGACCCCGGGCCCGGACGCCGGACCGGTCGGCCACCGTGACGTGCCGTTCTCGGTGATCACGACGGCGATGATCCCGGCCCCCGCGATGGCGGCCCCGGTGCGGGAGTGGGCGGACGGCCTGCACGCCCGCCTGGAGCCCTTCGCCACCGGCGGGACGTTCCTCAACTTCCTCACCGACGGGTCGAAGACCAGGACGGCCTACACCGAGGCCAACTGGTCCCGCCTCCAGGAGGCCAAGCGCACCTGGGACCCGGAGAACTTCTTCCGGGTGAACCACAACATCCCGCCCCGCTGAGCCCTCCCCCCGGGGCCCCCGGTCCCCGTCCCCGTTCTCCTCGAACGGGGGCGGGGGCGGCCCACGCCTGCGGGGAGGGGACGCTCAGTCCCCGGCGGCACCGAACAGGTGCAGGTAGAGCACCGCGGAGTTCACCCCGTCCACGCCGATCAGGTGGTTGACCGCCTCGTCGAAGTACCCGGCCAGCCCGATCGAGGTCTTGCCGAGCCAGGTCGCCACCAGCGCCAGATTCTGCGCCAGGTGTCCGGACTCCTGGAGCACCAGCCGGTAGGAGCGCAGCCCGTACTGCGACCGCTGGTAGCTGAGGTCCCCGACGGTGAACACCCACAGTGGGCAGTGCTCGGCGTCGATCGCGCCGCCGCCCGGCTCGTCCGGGTCGGTGGCCGGGGCGCAGCGGCGCAGCCGGCCCGACAGGTCGGCGGTGTCGAGCTGTTCGAGGGTGTGCGCCTGGGGCTCGTACCGGTACAGGCCGCGCTCCAGGCCCTCGATCCCGTGGCAGTAGAGCAGCAGTTGGAGCGGGTAGCGGGCGCCGCCGCTCGGGTACGCCCGTACCTGTTGGACGGTGTCCGGGCCGGGCCGCCTGACGGCGGTGATCCCGGCCGCGTGGTGCAGCAGGGCGGACAGTTCGGCGAGGCCGAACGGCCCGCGGTAGCGGCCGTACCCGGTGCGCCGGGCGAGCAGCACCTCGGTGAACGAGGCGGCCGTCCCGGCGGACGCCGCGAGCCCCGGATCGGGCAGCGGGACGGTCGCGAGCACCGGCCCGAACTCCGCCCGGGCGCCCGGCGCTTCCCGGGACGAACCCGGCCGCTGGTCGGTCATCCGGGCCTCCACGAAGTTGCTCTCCTCGTGGTACCGCCGGTCCGGGGCGGCCGGCCCGTCCGCGAAGTAGGGCTCGCGCGGGCCCGCCGGCGCCGCCGGCAGCAGGCCGACGGCGGCCCGCAGCCGCTCGGGACCCCGGGCCACGGTGCTTCCGACGGCGCGCCAGGTGCCGTGGGTCTCAGAAATCGTACTCAGCTTCCTCACCTGCCGAGGAGAGGCCGGTCCTCGTCCGGCCGTGGGCGTGTGCGCTCGCGGCCCCGCCCGGGGCCGCGGTCCGAATCCGGGCCGAAACCGGTCCGAATCCCGTCCGATTCCGGCCGCTCAGGCCGCTCAGGCCGCTCAGGCCGCTCAGGCCGCTCAGGCCGCGATCGACGGCTGCTCGACCAGGTCGGGCAGGGCGAGCAGGATCGGCGGGTGGTGCCAGGCCGGCGGGCGCACGGTGAGGTTGAGGTCTACCACCTCGCCCGGGGCGATGTCGATCGGCCCCACGGTGCCGACGAGGAGGTTCTGCTTTCCAGGACTCGGGACGCCGTCCGGGTGCGTCCCGTGTCCGACCGCGTGGATGAACCAGGTCCCCTCGGGGACGCCGGTCAACCGGAAGGAGCCGGGTTCGATGATGACCGCCCTGACGGCGGGACATCGTTCCAGGATCGAACTCTCGAACACTCCTATGTAGACGGCGGTGACCCCGGGGTCGAAGACCCGGACGATGCCGGTCACGGTCCCGCCCCGCCCGTCCCTGCCGCCCGTCACGGCGGCCGGTCCGAGCGCCGGCCCTCCGACGGACTCACCCGGGCCGTACTGCCGGTACTGGGTCGGCGAGCAGCCCACCGACTCGGTGAAGCGCCGGGTGAAGCTTCCCGTACTGCTGTATCCGACCTGCGCCGAGACGTCGGAGACGTTCAGCGAGGTGGTGAGCAGCAGGCGCTTCGCCTCCTCCAGGCGGACGGCCGTGAGGAATCGCCCGGGAGTGACGCCGGTGACACGCCTGAACGTGCGCAGGAAATGGAATTTACTGACCCTTGCCGACTGGGCGAGATCATCGAGGGTCAGCGGTTCGAAGTATCTGTAGCGGATGGTGCTGACGGCAGACTCGATCATGCGCTCCATATGAGCTCCCCCTGCAATTCGACCCGCTGACCCGAGCCGGAGCGCCAGATGGCGCAGGCGCGCCCGCACGAGAGCGGAGACGGCTGAAGCACCGAACCCGTGGACGCCCGCCGGAACCGCTCACCCCTGGAGGGGAGCCCTAGCTGCGCCACTCACTCATGGTCACAGGGTGGAGGCACGAATGTCTTCTTCAATCTTGCGATTTCTAGAGACTCACTACAGAAGAATTTGACCGTGTCCACGCCAAACTGTGGACACGGCCCAGGCCGACACGAAGCATGGCACTTTTCGACGGACCGTCAGCTGATCAGGCCAACTCCCCCAGCAGCAGCCATGACTCCTCCTAGGCCGACGCAACCTGCTCGTAGACGGTCACCTCCTCGACGTTCCAGGCGCGGCCTTCGTCGCGCCGGAAACCGCTCGGGCCCTGCGCCGCACTGTCGGCGGCATCCTGGGACGCGAAGACGACGACGCCCAGCCCCTGGTCGCCCTCGGGGCCGAGCAGCCACTGACCGCTCACGAAACCCGGCCGGCGCATTGCCCAGCCGACGATGTCCTCGCGCAGGTGCCGCGTGACCACCTCGGTCCGCGACGGGTCGACCGACATCCGCACCACCATCGTGTACATGGCCCCGCTCCTTGGCTCGATACAGCCTTGTCTTCTTGCTGCTCACGCTAGAAGCACCCTCCCGACGAGCCCATCCCAGATTCCTGGGATTCGCAGGCGCCGACTCCCGTTGCGCGCGGCGACCGGGGTTTAACCTGCGATCGTGACCGACAGGACCGCCCGGGTCAGGGAACAGCTGGTGCTGCTGTGCGAGCAGGACACCAACGTGCGGACGCTGCGTCTGGCCCTGCTCCCTCTGCTGCGGCGCGTGATCGGGTTCGACGCCTACGTCTGGCTGGCCACCGACCCGGAGACATCGGTGGGTTCCGCACCGCTGGCGGACGTCCCGTGCCTGCCGGAGCTGCCACGGCTGATCCGGCTCAAGTACTGCACCACGGTCAACAGGTGGACCGGCCTGAGCGCCCCGGTGGCTTCCCTGCACCAGGCGACGGGAGGCGACCTGGAGCGCAGCCTGATGTGGCGGGACCTCCTGCGCCACTACCAGGTCACGGACATCGCCTCCTCGGTCTTCCGGGACAGGTTCGGCTGCTGGGGATTCCTCGACCTGTGGCGCCTGCAGGACGCACCCGCGTTCACAACGGCGGAGCTGGACTTCCTGCACAGCGTGACCGCGCCGCTCACCGCGGCGCTGCGCCGCAGCCAGGCGGCGACGTTCACGACCGAACACGCAGGGGCCCCGCCTCCCGCCGGACCGGCCATCATGCTGCTCTCCCCGGAACTCCAGGTGCGGGCCACGACACCGCCGACGCAGCACTACCTTCGGCAGCTCATCCCGCCGGATTCCCCGGGCCGGGCGCCGATCCCGGCGGGTGCCTACAACGTGGGCGCCCAGCTCCTCGCCCGTGAAGCCGCAGTGGACGCGAACCCGGCACGCGCCCGCGTCCACCTGGGCAGCGGCCACTGGCTCACCCTGCGCGCCGCCCGGATGGACTCCGGCGCGCCGGTGCCCGAGCGCGACATCGCCGTCACCATCGAAACCACCGCCCCCAGCGAGCGCCTCACGCTGTTCGCGCGGTCCTACGGCCTCAGCACCCGCGAGACCGAGCTCCTGGCCCACCTCCGCACCGGCGCGAACACGCGCGAGGTGGCCCGGTTGATGTTCCTGTCCGAGAACACCGTCCAGGACCACCTCAAGTCGGTCTTCGCGAAGACGGGCAGTCGCACCCGGCAAACCCTGCTCGCCCACGCCTTGGGAACCCAGTGAGCTGACAGCCAACCTCGGACGCCCCCCGGCCCCTCCTTGGTCCCCGGACGTCAGACCTCGCCACGAAAGCGCGCCGTTCCCCACCCAAGCCACAGCCCTGGGAGGGCGGGGAATCCCAGCGAGCAGGTCTGCCCATCCCCCGAGCGAGGCGTGGCCTCGATGCCGGCCAGGCCCTCCCCGACAACCAGCAGTGTGCCGCCCTCGCCCAGAGTGGCCAGGCGCTCGCGCAGGCGCAGCGCCGAGGACAGGCCGGTCACGTCGAAGGCGTACTCGGCCACTCCGGGGACGCCGTGGTGGGCGACGGAGCTGCCGAGCGTGTAGAGGAGCGTGTCGTACCCGAGTTCGCCGTCGCCGTCCGCGCCGGTCAATGCGACGGTCCTGCGCATGGGGTCGACGCCGGTGACGCTCGCCAGGCGCAGCCGCACCCCGGTGCCCGCGAACACGTCGGCGAGCTTGCGGAACGCGAGGTCCCGGCCGGTCTCGACCTGGTGGAGCCGCATCCGCTCGACGAAGTCGGGCAGGGCGTTGACGACGGTGACGGCGCCCCGATTGCTGACAGGAGTTGGATGTGACGCGGGCCACAGGATGGCAGATCCACGGATCTCACCGACGGTTACTCGCCCATGAAGACGACGCGACGGGGTGTGCCGGAGGTGCCGGAGGTCGTGGTGGTCGTGGTGCGGCCGGCCGGGACGGCTCGGTCGCGGCCCCAGGTACGGATCTCCTCGATCTGTTCGGGGTTGGTCCGGCTGAGCGGCGTGGTGTTGGCGAAGGTGTCGAGCACGAACGACGGGAGCAGCTTGGCGGCTCCGCCGTTGAGGTGCACCTCGGCGCCGACCTCGTGGAGGGCGGCTTCGATGTCCGAGCCGGCGAATCCCTCGGAGAGGTCGACGAGACGGTCCACCTGGTCCGGGTCGGGCTCGACCTTGACGTACTTGCGGTAGTAGAGATCGATGATCTCCTTGCGGTCCTGTGCGTCGGGGAGGTCGACGAAGAAGAGCTCGTCGAAGCGACCCTTGCGGAGGAGCTCGGGCGGGAGGCTGCGGACGTCGTTCGCGGTGGCGACGACGAACGCGCGGGAGTCCGACTCCTGGAGCCAGAAGAGGAACTGGCCGATGACGCGCTGCGGCACGCCGGACATGTCGTGGCTGCCGGCCAGCCCCTTCTCGATCTCGTCGATCCACAGGATGCACGGCGCCACCCGGTCGGCGGTCTCCAGCGCCTCCCGCATCCGGCCCTCGGACTCGCCGAGGTACTTGCCGTGGATGCTCGCCATGTCGAGCCGGTAGAGCGGGAGTTGCCACTGCGAGGCGATGGCCTTGGCGGACAGCGACTTGCCGCAGCCGGGCACGCCGACCAGCAGCACGCCGCGCGGCGGCCGCAGGTCGGTGCCGCGCAGATCGGCGTGCATCAGTTCGTGCTTGCGCTGGAGCCATCCCCGCAGGCTGCTCAGGCCCCCGACGGAGTAGTCCGAGGCCTTGAGCTGGACCCGCTCGAGGCCGGCGAGGTCGCTGAAGATCCGGTCCTTGGCCCGGGCCAGCGCGAGGACGTCGTCGCGCTGGACCGCTCCCTTGGCGACGATGGTGGCCATCAGGTTGACCGCTTCGGCCTCGGTCACGCCGAGCAGGAACTCCGAGGCCCGGCGCGCGTCGTCCTCGTTCCATTCGATCGGCACCACGCCGTGGTGGTCGTCGAGGAAGCTCTTGATGGTGCCGTACATCTCGTCGGCGTCCGGCAGTTCGAGCTGCAGGCTCATGCCGAGCCGTTGCAGTCCGCTCCAGATCGGGCTGTCGGTGATCAGGACGATGCTGCCGGCGTTGGCGTCGGCCAGCCGGGCGAGTTCGGCGACGTGCCGGGTGAAGTGGGTGTCGGTCTCCAGCCCGTCCGGGTCGACCAGGATCAGGGTGGCCTGCGGGCGGCTGGTGAACTGGGCGGCGGCGAACTCCATGGCGCCGGTCAGGGAGCGGTCGTCCTGGACGGTGGCGTTGGAGCGCAGGTCGCGCAGGCCGGTGGCCCTGGTGTAGATCCAGAACGGCTGGCTGCTACGGCGCGACCGGGTCGCCACCTCCTTCACCAGCCGCAGCGCCCGCTGCTGCTCGATGGTACGCAGGCCGATCACCGGTACTCGCGCGGTGAGGTAGTTGTCGAGGTCGTCTCGGCTCTCGGCGTAGTTGGACATCTGGGCCTCGGGTCTCGGTTCAGCGGTTCGGCGGGACGGCAGTTCGGCGGGACGCGGTAGGACGGCGGGTCGAGGACCCGGTCAGCCCGGGACGATGCGGCGGCGCGGCCCGTCGGCGGGGTCGTAGGACCAGCCGCCCGGGTCGGCCGGGGGCGTGGCGGTGATGACGGCGGTGAGCGGGTTGTCGCGCAGGGTGCGGCGGCGCGCGTCGACGGCCTGTTGGTCGTGCTCGTACGACGCCCGGCGCTCCAGCTCGCGTTCCAGATCCTCCTGGGCCCGGCGGGTCTGCCCGTCGATGATCGCGGTCAGCTTCTCCCTCAGGTCGGCCGGGAGCTGCGGGTGGCCGGCGAGCGACCGGATCCGGTGCAGCCCGGTGCGTGCCTGAGCGAGGGCGCGGCCCACGGCGAACTCGTCGTCGGCCGCGTTGACCGCCGCGACGAGCGCGTCCGCCCAGGCCTGGAGGCGCTGTTGGAGCGCTTCCGTGATCCGCGCCCCGAGCCGCTGCCAGGTGTCCTCGGGGAAGTCGGTGGGCGTGAGCGCGGGCAGGCCGGTGTCGTCGACCGGCTCGCCCGCCGACCAGCGCTCCAGGAAGTCGGCCCAGGCGTGGTACCGGCCGCCGAGTGGTCCGGGTGTTCCCGCTGCCTGCTGCCCGGCCGGTTTCACGCGCCGCCGCCAGGCCGGTGTCACAGCCCGCTTCCGGGGCGGCGCACCGTCACCTCGCCGGGCGGCAGCGGTTCCCAGTCCGGCAGGCCCTCGACGATCCGGCGCAGCCGACTGGTGGCCCGCTCCGTGGTGGACTTGGGGCTGGCCGCCCACGGGGAGGCGGCGGGGCGACGCGGTGGTGGCGGGGCGGAGTAGGGCGTGGTCACTGCGTTCCTCCGGACTGCGGGGCGGCGGCGGGTCGGACGGTGCGCCCGTCGAACGGGCTGTGGGCGTGGCCGGCGGCGGCCAGTGAACCGATGAACTCGCGGGTCCGGGCCTCCACCTGGTCCGCGTTCCGGTAGGCGGTCTTCCAGTCGGTGTACTCGGCGCACGCGCCGCGCAGTTGGAGGATGGAGTCGCTCTTGGCGCGCGCCAGCAGCTCCTTGGCCGAGTCCGTGGCCCTCCGGGCGGCCTCGGAGCGGGTGTACAGCACCACTCCGCAGATGCCGCCGGCCACGACCGCCAGGCCGAGGGCGACCGCGATGTTCATCGGGCCGACGACGAGCAGCAGCAGCACGAGCGCGCCGCCGAGCATGACCAGCTGGCGCTGCAGCGGGTAGGCCAGCGAGGCCAGGAAGGGGGCGGTGTGCTGGTCCCAGTGCTGGGCGAGCGACTGTTCCAGGGCGGGGAGCGGGGTGTTGAACGAACCTGCCCACTGCGGCAGGTTGAAGACCTGGGCCCCGAAGGTGTGGCTGGTGGCGAACACCGCGTGGACGTCCGGCGGTTCGGCCATCCGGTAGTCCCGGCTGAAACCGGCGTGGGCCTGCGCGAACCACTCGTGGCAGGCGGCGACGGCGAGCCGCTGGGTGGAGGCCGAGGCACCGATGGCCGAGGGGTTGAGTGCCGCGGTGGACTGGATGGTGAGGTAGTCGAGCGTCTCCTCCAGCGAAGCGGAGTCCACGTCCACGGCCTGCCTGGCGGCGTCCAGGTCGCCGTCGCACGCCACCACCGCCTGGTTGAACGCCAGGTCGCGGCGGAGCGGCAGCTCCTCGTTGTCGTACTCCGAGACCAGCCGGTCCAGGATGTCGTCGATGGCGTCCTCGAGCCGCTCGGACGGGAGGGACTCGCCCGCCATCATCGCGGTGTACTTGGCGAGGATCGCCTGCTGGGCCCGGGCCGAGGCGAGTACGGCGTCCAACTGCGGCCACTGCGGGGACACCTGGGAGAGCCGGGGGAACTCGCCGGCGGCCGACGGTGCGCGCAGGCTGTCGATCTCCGCACGCCACCGACGTACCTGGGCGGCCCGGGCCTCGTCGTCGCCGAGCAGGGTCTCGCGCCACCGCCCGAGCGTCTCGTGCAGCATCTCGCGGCCGCCCGCGCCGAAGGCCCCCTGCGAGATGGACTCCAGGATGACCGCGAACTCCCGACCGAGGGCGGCCGGGTCCTGGGCGATCAGGTAGTGCCGCAGCCACCGCACCGCGGCCTGCTGGCGGCCCTGTCTGCGCAGCACCAGGGCGAAGAGGAGCGAGGTGCGCTCCGGTGAGCGCCGGAACGCCTCGTCCACCGCCCGCTCGCACAGCGCCGGGTCGTCGGCGGACCAGGCCGCGAGGGCGACCAGAGCGGGCGCGAGCCAGTAGCGCGGCGTCTGGATCATCAGCTGCTCGCTCACCGAGGTCACCGTCGCCTCGGACACCAGGCCGAGGTCGAAGGCCTGCAGCATGCCGACGGCGGTGCGCCGGACCACCTTGTGGTGGCCGAACTCGTGGTCGACCTTGTCCTGGATGACACCGATGCGGGTCTCGGCCCGCTGCACGTTGGCGGTCAGCTGGGACTGGTGGACGAAGGCCAGGAAGTCGGCGCGCAGTTGCTGCAGTTCGCTCTGGGTCTGCTGCTGCGCGATGCCGACGGCGGAGACCTTGCCGGACACCTGGCCGACCTGCTCGGAGAGCCGGTGCACGAGTCTGTCGACCTGCGCCACCTGGTTGCGCAGGACGTGGTCCACCTCTGTCATGCGGGTCTCCGTTCACGGTGTGGCAGTCGGCGGGACGGGTTCACGGGCGTACCACGCTGCCGTCCGGGAGCACCGGCAGCACCAGGCCGCCGTCGTACACCTCGACGAAGGCGTAGGCGCCGGTGCGCACCAGCATCCGGGCGGCCGCGAAGGGGTGGGGCATCGGATCCCCGGGGGCGAAGTGGTCCACGATCGAGTGGAAGAGGTTCAGCTGGTGGTCGACGTACGGTGCACCGAGGTAGCAGGTGGCGAGGAAGCCGAGCGGGACGTCGCCGAACTCGTTGGTGTAGTGCTCCTTGAGCCAGTCGGCCAGCTCGTTGCAGGCGGCCGGGTCGAGTCCGGCGTCGAGTCGGCGTACGGCGTTCAGGAAGCCCACCGGCCTCGCGCGCAGCCGGTCCGCCCCGACGCGGGTCTGGGGCGGTCGCCCGCCGGTGGCCGGACCGCTCGCCGCAGCCCGACCGGGCGCGGTCGCCTGGCCCGGTCGCACGACGCGGCGGGGCTGCTCAATGAAACCCATGAATCCCCCGATGACCATGGAGTGACACCGCGCTCACAGCGCGCGGTCGAGAAGGGAAGGATAGTGATCGCACCGCCATATTGCGAAGCCGTGCAGGTGATCGCACGCGCATGGCCGGATGACGACCTGTTCCCGCCCACCATTCGCCCGGTCGACCGGACCGCCGGGGCGGTGTCCGCCTGGAACACTTCTGACCATGAGGACGGTATTTGCACTCCTGGTGGGGATCAACGACTACTCGGCGCTCGGCCGCGCTTCGCTCCGAGGGTGCGTCAACGACGCGGCCGCTGCTGAGCGTTGGCTGGACGCGAAGGTGACGGAGCCGGTCGTGCGGACACTGCTCGACTCCGACGCCACCGTGCATGCGGTCACCGACGGCATCCGCGGGCATCTCGGGCAGGCGGGGCCGCAGGACACCGCACTGCTCTGGTTCTCCGGCCACGGGACCGAGTTCGACGCCACGGCCGAGCAGTTGAAGGTCGAGTCCACCGGCCGCTGCCAGGCCCTGGTCTGCGCCGACGGGCCGTTGCTGGACAAGGAGCTGGGGGCCCTGCTGGACGAGGTCGCCGCCCGCGGCGCCCATGTCGTCGCGGTCCTCGACTGCTGTTTCTCGGGCGGCGCGACCCGGGACGCCGAGGGCAACGCGCGCCTCCTGCCACCGGATCCGTCCTGGGCGGCGCTCGCGACGGCCCGCGACGTCACCGCTCCCGCGGCCGGGCCGGGTCACGTCCTGCTGGCCGCGAGCCGGCTGAACCAGCCCGCGTTCGAGGACTGGTTCGACGGACGCACGCACGGCGTGTTCACCCACGCACTCCTCGGCGCGCTCGGCGAGCAGGGCGGCCCGGAGCTGAGCTACCGCCGGCTGATGGCGGCCGTACAGTGCCGGGTGCAGGGCTCGGGTGAACGCCAGCACCCGGTCCTGCTCCCCCTGGAGGCCGGTGGCCCTGCCGACCGGCCGTTCCTCGGCGGGGCCGTTCGCGCCCCGAGCCCTCACCTGCTCCGCCACAGTGCTTCGGGCTGGGAGGTGGACTGTGGAACCGTCCACGGGCTGCGCGGCGGCCCGGACGCCGGCGGTACCGAGTTCAGCGTCGAACCCGGGCCCGGCAGCCAGGACCGGCACCTGCTGACCGCCCGGGAGGTCCGGGTCGACCGGACCCTGGTGGAGCCGTCCGGCTGGTCACCCGATCCGTCGCTCAGCTACCCGGTGACGCTCTCCGCGCTGGCCCTGCCGCCGGTGTCGGTACTGGTCGAGGCAGCAGAACGCCCTGCGGTGGATGCCGAGTTGACCGACGCCCTGCGCACCGCCCGCTCGCCGCTGCTTCGCCTCGTGGACGATCCGCGGGACGCCCCCGGGACGCTGCTGCGGGTCGTCCTGGACCGGGCGCAGGCCCGGGTGCTGTTCCGGGACGGATCCCCCGCCGTCCCGGCGCTGCCGTGGGGCGGTACGGCCGACGCCCGGCGGATCGTCGACTGCCTCGTCCACCTGGCCGGCTGGCATCAGCTGCGCGACCTCGCCAACCCCGATCCCTCGCTCGGATCCCACGTCCGGGTCGAGGTGACGCCCTGGGGCAGCGGTGCCCCGATCATGCCCGAGGGCTCCGGTGAGATCGTCTGCAGTTACGGTCGCGGGCCGAACGGCCGGCAGGAGCCGAGGGTGTCCGTCCGCATTCACAACCGTTCGACGAGCAAGGCCCTCTGGTGCGTCCTGCTGAACCTCACGGACAGCTACGCCAGCCGATCGGTCCTCTTCCCCGGGGCCTTCATCGCCCCCGGCGGCACCGGTTACGCGCTGAACGGCGATCCCGTTCACCTCAGTCTCCCGTCCACCCGACCGGTCCGGCCCGGCGCCTACGTCCGTGACTGGCTCAAGCTGATCGTGGCCGAGGGCGAACTGAACACCGTGCCGTTCCAGTTCGGGCCCTGGGACCCGGCGCTGCCCGCGGACCGGCAGAGCGGCCGGTCGACGGACGGCGTGTTCCGCCCGCTCGCCCCGGGCGGCAGCCGGGACATGCTGCCCGGCCGCCCGGCGGCCTCACCCGGCCGCTGGGCGGCGCTCACCCTCCCGCTCCGCACGGTCGTCCCGGACTGATCCGCCGTCACTGCCCCAGGTGGGTGAAACCGGCCCAGGCCGAGAGGTCGTCCGGCTCCACCGCGGCGGCGCGGGCGGCCAGCGCGCCGGGCATACCGGGCGGCAGCCGGCGGTCCGGGTCGAGCATCCACAGCTGGGCCCGGCGCAGCGCCCGGCCCGCCTGTTCCTGCTCCCGGCGCAGGAAATGGTGCGTCATGAACATCAGGACCGAGGTGGCGTCGTCGGGAACCGGCCACAGCGAGCCGATCACCGAGCGGGCTCCGGCCACCAGGAAGGCCGTGGCGAGGCTGTACGCCTCGTTGTGGCCGCGCCCGGACACGTGGCTCCGGCAGGCCGCCAGGACCACCAGCTCCAGCCCGTCGCCGCTCCGCCCGGCCGCCTCGGTCAGCTCCTCGGCGGCCAGCTCACCGCCGCTGAAGGAGAGGTACGAGCTGTAGCGCTGGTTGGCGGCCACGGTGGCATGGCAGGCCAGGTGCAGGACGCCACCACCGCCGCGGCGCAGCCAGGCGAGCACCTCGGCCGGCGTGCCCGGGCCGTCGGCCTCGCCCGCCGCGCGCCGCCCGAGGAAGCTGCCCCGCGGGTAGAAGGCCCGCTGCACCGCGTCCGCCTCCTCGCCGGCGTAGCGCAGGTCCCCGGTCGGATTGCCGACCACCAGGGCGGCACCGGTGTGCGGTGCGGACGGCCGGGCGGCCACGTCGCACAGCAGCCGGGCCGAGGCGGCGTACGAGATCTCGGCCTGCTCGACGGCGTACCGGCGGCGTCCGGTGGTGTCCGGCTCCGACCAGGCCGCGTGCCACGGCACCACGCCGAGGGCGCCCATGGGCACCAGGACCAGCGACGGCGGGCGGGTGCGGCCGGGTGGGGGCACGAGCAGGTCCAGCAGCGGCTTGACCGCCGCGTACCAGGCCCAGGAGCACAGCCGGTCCAGTTGCCGGCGCAGCGAGGCCGAGTCGGGTGCGGCAGCGTGCGGGGCCGGCCCCATGTCCCGGACGGACCGGCCGGCCGGGGTGTAGGCCCGCAGGGGTCCGGCGTCCTCCTTCAGCAGCGGCAGCGGCAGCCAGTGCGCGCCACCGTCCGCGGTGACCAGGACCGCCGCCCCGCCGCGGTCGTCGGAGGCCGGCACCAGGTACACCAGGGCGTCCGCCCGGCAGCTGCGCAGCGCCTCGCCGATCTCCGCGGGGGCCGGGGTGCCGAGCAGCCGGGCCGACGGCCCGCCGTCCGGGCCCGGGGCGGTCAGCGCGGTCAGGACGCGGCGGCGCAGTTCGCTCGGGACGCCGCCGGGCCCGGTCCAGCCGTCCGCTCCGCCGGGCGGTTCGGCACCGCCCGCGGCCCGCCACTCCTCGGCCAGATCGGGCCGGCCGGTGGCGGTCAGCAGCTCGGGCACCGTCATCGCGGTGTTCGCGGCGTGCAGCACCAGTCCGCGGCAGGCGTCCAGTGCCTGCACGGCGGCTTCGGGGGCGTCGTCGGCCAGGCACCAGGCGGCCACCTCCAGGGCCGCGGCGGTGGCCTCGGCGGCGCCCTCGGCGGCGTGCCCGGTGCCGGACTGGAGCAGCGCCGCCCAGGAGTGTCCGCGCAGCGACTCGAGCCCGGCGAGGCGTCCCCGGCGGCGGTCGTCGCGGGCCGGGTCGGCGCGCAGCCGGTAGGCCCGGCCGAGGGTCAGGTTGCACACCGCCCAGAGCCGGTGCTCGGGGCCGCCGGCCAGCCGGGCGGCCCGCTCCAGCAGGTCGATGCCGGTCTCCAGCTCGCGGCGGTCGCCGCTCCGGGAGGCCTTGGCGCAGTGGACGCTGCCCAGGACGGAGGCGTAGCGCAGCCAGTCGTCGCTTCCCTCGTCGGACAGCTCCAGGGCCTCCCGGAGCAGGGTCATTCCTTCGTCGAGCAGCCGAGGGTCGGACCGCTCCATCGCCCGTGCGGTGCGGGCGATACCCGCGTCCCCCAGCACCCAGGCACGGTGGTCGCGCGGCAGCCGCGCGGCTTGGCGGCGCAGTTCGTCGAGGGTGGCACCGCCGTGGGTCGCCGCAGGGGTGGTCGGCAGGCCCAGGCTCCTGGCGAGCTGGTCGCGGCCCATCCGGGCGTTCTCCAGCATCGTCCACAGCTCCCCGCGGGCGGGGTCGTCCGGGTCGAGCGCGCCGTGGACCTCGGCGAGCCGCGCGATGGCCCGGTCGCTGCCGGCCAGATCGCCCTGCCGCGCGCACCGAATGGCCTCGATGCCCGCGACCTGGCCGTCGATGAGCGACCGGAGGTAGGGGGTGGTGCCGGGCCGGTCGCGCAACCGGGCGATGGCGCTCGCGGCCGTCTCCACCTCGTCGAGGCCGCCGCGCAGTTGACCTCGCTGGCCCTGGACGGCCGAGCGCAGCAGCTCGATGCCGTCGGTCATCCGCCCGTCCTGGCCGGTGCGCAGGTCGCGGGCCGCATCGATGTGCTCCAGCGCCCCGTCCAGGCCCGACCCGTCTCCGGCTGTCGCCTCGTTCAGGCCGATCAGGCCGGCGACCGCGTGGACGTTGCTCAGCCCAGCGGCATCCCCCTTCCGGTGCTGCAGTGCGGCCTGCAGGAGCGCGGTCTTCTGCTCGGTGGTGACGTGCGTGCCGTGCGGATCGAGGAACGGCACCAGGCCGTACAGGAACGCGGCCGTCTCCCCCGACTCCCGGCTGTCCGGGTCCATTTCGCGCCAGGTCCGGTACAGCCGGTCGAATTCCACGGACAGCCGGTCGAGGCCGCCGATGTCGTTGGCGAGACCGTTGAACTCCTGATCGCTGAGGTTCACGAAGGCCCCGCCGTGTTCGACGTCCGCCAATGTCCCCATGGTGGCGCGGTGGGCCTCCTGGAGGAGGGCGTCGACCTCGGGGCCCGCCTCGGCAAGGCCCTGGCTCACCAGTTCGTGTCTGACCCAGCCGTGGCACATGACGGCCATCCGCCGGAACTCGGCGCTCTGGCTCTCGTCCTCGAGGGCACGCCCGCTGGCCGCGGCGAGCACCGGCAGGCGCGCCGGGTCGCCGTCGGCCCGGTAGCGGGCCCACTGGAGAGTCGCCACCAGCAGGGCCAGCGGCGCGGCCGAGCCGCCGTCGTGTTCGGGCTGCCAGCGGTCGAGAGCCCGCTGCAGCAGGTGGAGCGCCCGGTCCCGTCCGGCGTCGTCGTCGCGCTCGGTGGCACGCTGGTAGAGCAGCCGTCCGAAGCAGTCCAGGTACGTGGGCAGCAGTTCGTCGACGGCACCCGGCTCGGCGAGCAGTGGCACCAACTCCGCCTCGGCGGGCCCGACCTGGGTGCTGTCGTCCCAGTGCCACCACAGCATCGCCCGGATGTAGACCATCCGGGCCATTGCCTCGCGGCCCCACCACGGTCGCTCCGCGGATCGCTCGCCGGCCTCGGCCAGCGCTCGGCCGAACTGGGTCCGGGCCTCCGTCAGCAGTTCCCGGTCCCGGGCGCGCTGGCCGTGCACCAGCTGGGCGGTGGCGAGTCCGTAGCGCAGCAGCGGGACGTCGCTGTCCGGCGTGGCCGCCTCGAGAGCCGCGCGGAAATGCCGGACGGAGGCCTGTGCGTCGGGCAGGTCACCGCCGGTGCGGTACCGCTCGTGGTGCAGTGCACCGGCCTCCCCGTGCAGTTCGGCGGACTCCGGGCTGCCGGGTGCGTGGTCGTCGAGCGCGGCGTCGTACCGGCGCAGCGCCTCGGCGAGCAGGGCCGCCCGTTGCGGGGCGGGCCGGTCGTCGGACTGCACCCACCGCAACCGGGCGAGCCGGGCCACCAGGTACCTGCCGAGCACCCTGAGGTGCTCGAACGACGACCCGGCGACCTGCTCGGCCAGGCCGTCGACCAGCAACGCCCAGGCCTGGTCGAGCAGTTCGGGTTGCGGCCGGTCGTCGTACCGGAACAGCAGCACGCGGGCGCGGAGGATCCGCCAGGCGTCCCAGATCTCCTCCTCACCGGGCCGGGCGAAGGCCCGCTCGAACGCCTCGTCCGCCAGGTCCAGGTCCTCCGGGCGGGCCTGCCGCAGGAAGAGCTGGTAGCTGAAGTCCCCGGCGACCGCCCACGCCCTCGGTGCCTGCGGGTCGTCCGCCCGCAGACCCGCCAGCTGCTCCAGCAACTCGTCCCGCTCGGCACGCAGTTCGTCGTCGGAGACCTCGTCCGGGTCCGGGTCCCGGTCCGGGTCCGGGTCCGGGTCCGTCGCCCGCTCCGGCGTCACGGGGCGATCCTCGCGTGGTAGGGCTCCAGCAAGGAGTTGAGCCGCCTCTCCCCCTCGGCGGTGTCGAAGTCGACCGGCGGGACGCCCGTCTCCTCGACAACATCCGGCACGCAGCGGTCACCGAACAGGACCACCACCCGGTCGCCGGGCTCACGCTTGGACGGCCAGAGGAAGCCCTGCGCCCACGGGTCGGTGTGCTCGCGGATCCAGTGGCCCCAGTCACGGGTGAACGGGTACTCGGCGGCCTCCGCCTGAACCAGCCAGGAGTCCTGGGCGACACTCGCCAGCTCCCGGCCGGTCACCAGGGACACCACGTCCAGCTCTGCGGCCAGCCTCAGGAAGGACAGCCGGCGGCCGCGCACCGCGGCCCTCGGCACCAGCCGCGGCGTCCCGCCCGGATCGAACGGAACCGACCGCAGCAGCGACTCGCACGCCGCCGACTCGGCGGTGAGCCCGGCGTAGAGATAGCCGAACGGGTCGCACCTGGTGGCGTCGAAACGGCCGCCGCCGTAGAGGCAGTGGGCGGGTACGGGATTGAACGCGGTCGCCGGGTGGCGGGCCGCGTGCAGGCGGTACAGCGGGGTGCCGGCCGGCAGGGTCAGCTTGGCGGGCGTGCCCGGCAGCACCCGCGGGGGCCTGGTGTTCGCCATCCGGTTACTCCTCCTCCGACAGGTACCGTGCTGCGTCGACGAGTTGGCCGTCCCGCCCGGCGCCGAGCAGGTCGGCGGGGTTGCCGCCCAGCCAGGCGTTGGCCGACAGCCACCAGTCCGCGACGCCCCACGGGTCGCGTTCGGCGTCCAGAACGGTGTTGACCTCCACCACCGTCGGCAACGGCGTGCCCGCGACGCCGAACTGGAAGCCGGGCAGCCGCGGCCTCCCGCCGGGCCCGGTCAACCTCAGCAGCCCGGCAGCGCCCGGATCACCGCCCAGCAGCCGCACCTCGTCGGGGTCGAGCGCCGGTACGGCCAGGATCCTCGCCCGGATCGGGCCGAGCACCGGGCCGACCATGCGGTGGCCGTCGAGCACCAGCACGGCCAGGTCGTCCGCATGGAAGCCGAGGTGCGCCCGGTCCTGCGTGTCCCCGGCGAACCGGGCACCGGACGCGTCGTCGAGCCGTCCGGACTCGGCGTCCGGCAGCGCTTCCAGCAGCAGCCGGGCCGCCTCCTCGGCCGCCTGCAGTCGGTCCGGCCCGTCCTGCTCGGCGGATCTCAACGCCTGCAGCAGCGCCTCCAGTTGGCGGCCCGACGCGGGTTCCAGCAGGCCGGCCAACCGGTCCCAGTCGGCGGCGGCCGCCGCAAGCACCTGGTACGGGTTCATCGGGTCCTTCCGTCGACGGCCTTCACGGCCGTGAGTTGACGTTCAATCAGATCTGCTACAGCGGGCCGCCGCACCACGAGGTGCACCTCCCACTGCGCACCGCGGATCAGTTCGGCCTCCACCGCGGCCCAGAGCATGCCGAGACTGACCTCGTACGGCAGCCCGCCCCGGCCGGAACCGAGCAGCGGAAGACAGATCGAGCGCAGCGGAGGATCGAACTGCCGGTGTTCCTCGGCCAGCACGGCGAACGCCCGGGCGACCGCCCGGGTCACGTCCGCCGGCAGCACGTCGTAGTCGTTCGTCCCCAGGCGCGGGACCGCCACCGCGGCGTGGTAGATCCGCCGAACGCCCTGCTCCACCAGCGCCCCCGCCCCGACCGCCGCCACGGTTCCCGGCAGCACCGCCCGGCCCGGCGCCCCGTGCCGGACGGCCCACCTCCGCAACTCCTCGTGCACCAGGTCCTCGACGAGCTCCCCGGTCGGCCCGCGCAGCGCTCCCACCCGCCGGAGCGACGCCGACACCGACGACTTGTACGGCTCCGGCAGCGCCAGATAGGTGTTGGTCGGCGAGACCACGACGTCCACATCGCGCAGCAGATCGACGGGGTGGACGTGCACCGTCACCAGCGCGGTCCGCCCGCCCACCCGGACCCGCAGCGACCGGTGACCCGAGGACGCGGGCGAGGGCGGCCCGACATCCCCGCCGTCCCCTGCCTGGTCCGCCTGGCGCGACTGCGCCGCCCGACCCGGCTGCCCCGCCCGCGCGGCCATCCGGATCACCTGCTCGGCGACCTCACCCAGCACCAGCGCCTCGTGGTGCTTGCGGAACCGCTCCACGCTCACCCCGTACACGCGCGCGGCATGCTTCCGACGGTCGGCGGGCGGCCAGTCGCGAGTGCCCTGGGCCAGGCCGAGGCTGTACTCGGCGGCCTTGTGAAGGCTGCCGGGATCGATCCGCGCCACCGCCAGCCGCAGCAGCCGCTCCACAGCGGCGGGCCGCGACTCCCGCCCGGCCGGCAGGTCGATCATGCCTGCGGCCCGGACCAGCGCCGGGAGCTCCAGCTCACGCAGCCGCACCAGGCCGACCCGCCGCAACTCCCGCACCTCCCCGAGAACTGACGCGTGGTCCGGCGGGTCGCTGTGCACCATGCCCGAAAGGATCGCACCGCGCCGACGGCGGCGACAAGCCGGATCCGCACCGGCCTCCTCGCCACCGAGATCGTCAACGGCGGCTTGCCCATCCACATCGGCGCCGCTCTGCTCGGCGACCTGAAAACGGCATCGCCGCACCTTCGGACGGTAGGCAGCTCCGTCGAGCTACCGGCGGACGGCCCGGCGTGCGAGACTGATGATCATCACCGGGGCGGCAGAGCGCAGGTCCCCGGCAGGGGACGACACCACGGGGAACACCATGCAGAACACCGGCACCGACGCGGCCGCATCCGAATCCATATCCGCCGTCGGCCTCGACGTCGCCGGCGCGGCCGGTGCGGCCGGTGCGGCCGGTGAAGTGCTGCCCTCGATCGGCGAAATGCGGCTCCCCGCCTGGTTCTTCGGCTTCGAGGGCGTCCTGGCCGGCGCCTTCGACCTGCTGCGGGCCTTCCCGTCCGCCTGGCCCGCCCTGATCGTCCTCGTGGCGGTCAACATCACCGTCTCGCTCACCCTGCTGCGCAAGCGGCTCCAGCTCGCCAAGCTCCTGTGGCGCGGCAAGGGCACCCGCAAGGTGGCCTTCGCCCTGGTGGGCCTGCGGCTCGGCACCCACCTCCTGCTCAGCGCACTCGGATTCGCCCTCGTCTCGGCACTCGGCCACGTCCTGATGGCCCTGGTGATGGCCGGCGTCACCGTCGGCCTGCTGGTGTACGTCCAGCGCACCGCGCTCGCCGCCCTGGTCACCGCGGGCAAGGCCACCGCCTGAGACGTCGGTGAGGCGTCGGTGGTCACGGCGGTTGGCGCCGCAGCGTGATCACGACGCCACGACGAGTGCAGGGCGGCTCAACGCGCACCCCGGACGGGGTTTGGCCTCCCGGCGTCCGGCAAGCCGCCAGGCATGGACGTTTCAGCACTGCACCACCGCCGCTGGTCCCGCCGACTGCGCCGCACGCTCGACGCACCGGCACACTGGGAGGTCCTCGACCTCCCCTCCGGGAAACTCGCCGACGCGGTGGAAGCACTCCCGCTCGGGCCGTACCGCGACGCCCTGCGCGGCGTGTGGCTCGGCCACCCGCTCCACCCGGGCCTGGTCCAACTGCCCATCGGCTGCTGGACATCGGCAGGCCTGCTGGACTTCACCCCGGGAGCTCGGCGGTCGGCCGACGCGCTCGTCGCCACCGGGCTGCTGACGGCCGTGCCGACCGCGCTGTCCGGCTGGGTGGACTGGGCCCGGCTCGACCCGCCGCGCCGCCGCACCGGCCTGGTCCACGCCCTCGCCAACACGACCGGCGTGCTGCTGTACGCCGGCTCGCTGCTGGCCCGCTGCCGGGGCCGACGCGCCCGCGGCCGGCTGCTCGGCCTGGCCGGGCTCGTCGCCATCACGGGCGGCGGTGTCCTCGGCGGCCACCTGGCCTACGGACAGGCCGCCGGCCCCAACCGGGCCGCCGACGCGCCCCGACTCGCGCCCGCCGACTGGATAGGACTCGGCCCGGTCGACGACTTCCCACCGGGCGAACCCGTCCGCAGGACGGCCGGCGACCTGCCCGTGGTCGTCGTCCGCGAGGGCGAGCGCTGCCATGTGCTCGCGGAGCGCTGCGCCCACCTCTCCGGCCCGCTCGCCGACGGCACGGTGGCCGACGGCTGCCTGCGCTGCCCGTGGCACGGCAGCGAGTTCCGCCTGCGGGACGGCGAGGTCGTGAGCGGCCCGGCCACCTCGCCGCAGCCGGTGTTCGAGACCCGGGTGCTCTCCGGGCACCTGGAGGCCCGGCTGCCCGGCGCCGGCTGACCGTCAGCCCAGCGGCCCGCCCCCACCGCCGGTGTCGCCGTACTCCCGCGCGGCCGCCCGGCGGGCCGCCGTGCGGCGCAGCACCACATGGGGCAGGACGAGCCAGGTGGCGGTGAACCAGACCAGGACGGCGGCACTCAGCGCCCACGCCGCGGCCGGGTTGCCGGTCGCGGTGCGCAGCAGGAGCAGCAGGGCGGCGGCGATGGTCAGGGCCAGGGTGGTGAGCCCGGTGGCGATGAGGCGGCCTGCGACGTGGATGAGTTCCGGTTTCATGTCGTGGCCGGTGAGGAAGCGGTGGAAGGCCACGGGTGCGATCAGGGCGCCCGTGGCCACGGCGCCGAGGACGACCGTGGCGACGTAGAGGTTCTTGTCGAAGTCGGGCAGGGCGTCGAAGCGCGGGGTGAAGGCCACGCCGATGAGGAAGCCGAAGAGGATCTGCGCGCCGGTCTGGCACACGCGGACCTCCTGGAGCATCTCGTTCCAGAGCCGGTCGGCCCGTTCCTGGGGCGTCTCGTCCCGGCCGGGTGTGCTGTCGTTCTTCGTCAACGGATCCTCCCCGCCTGGCGCGGTGGGGCCTCGGTCGTGGTGACCGGTCAGGGGCGGTCCTCGTGGTGGCCGCACAGCCAGGCCAGCGCCTGGTAGACGCCCAGGGCGTGCCCGGCGTCCGTTCGGTTCTCCAACGCGTCGCGATCTGCCAACGCGCCTCGGCCTTCCAGCGCGTCGCGGTCTGCCAGCGTGTCGCGAAGGCGCACCGCGGCGGCCTGGCACTCGGCCAGCAGCTGTGCCCGGCACGGTCCGCTGGTCCCGAGCACGGCGGCGGCGGTGACCGGTGCCGCGATCTGGGCTCCGGCGGCCCAGCGGTAGGCCCCCAGGACACCGTGGTCGAACCGGGTCCAGGGCTGCGGGCGCCGGTTGGAGGTCTCGATCGCGTCGAACACCTCGTCCAGCACCCGCACCCCCACCGCCGGGATCTCCGTCTCGTCACTGGTCATGCCCGCAACCTACGACGACTTGCCACTGCCCGCCGCGCGGCAGGACGGCCGGACGGCCCGTCGGCACGGGCGTGCCCTGTCGGATGCCCGGGCATTCGGGTGAACCACCGCACCCGGCGGCGGCCGCCACCATCGGCCGGGGCGGGACAGGCCGAGGCGGGCCGGGCCCGGCCCGTCCGGGTCGGTGTCACGCGGTGGGGCGACGCGCGGCCATCAGGTCCGCGCCCGGCGCCTGCACCAGTCGCAGGCCGGCGGCCTCGAGCTCCTCGCTGAGCCGCTCGGGCGAGGCAGGCCACAGGTCGAACGCCTCCCGGGCCTCGCGCAGCAGCTCCTGCCCGCGTTCGACGCGGTAGGTGAAGACCATACGCAGGACGCCGCGGTGGGGCCGACGGGTGACGTCCGCGCTGTACAGGTCCGGGCCCACCCGCACCGGACCGAGTCGTCCCACCTCCTCGCACCCGGCGGGCAGGTCGGTGGGCGGGGGGTCGAACAGGAGCAGGCCGCCCGGCAGGAGGGCGGCCGAGATCGCCTGCCAGGTGGCGCGCCTCGTCGGGGGATCCAGGCAGGCGACCACGTTGGAGGCGACGGCCAGGTCCGCCACGGCCGCCAGGCCTGCCGCCGCAAGGGTCTCGGCGTGCACGGTGACGCGGGCACGCTGGTCCGCCCCGAGGTGGGCCAGGCGCGACAGCAGGGCGGCGCGCATGGCCGGGGCCGGTTCGACGGCGTGGACGGGCACGCTGGAGGCGCGCAGCAGCACCTCGGTGACGATTCCGGTGCCGGCGCCGACGTCCAGGACCGCGTGGCGGGCCCGGGTGGCAGCCTCGGCGAACCGCCGCTCGGCCAGGCGGCGGTCGGTCTCGGCCTGCAGGAGGTCGTAGAACTCTGCGGAGACCGCGTATCCGCCGCCGGAGGAGTCGTTCACGGAGGAGTCGTTCACGGCGCACTCAGCCGTGGACGGGCGTCAAACGCGGCGGGTCCGCAAGCCGGCTGGAATGTGCCGTCGACATCGAGGCCTCCCTCACTCCTGCCCTGGGCGGGTCCACCCTGTCGACGCTACGGCCCGACGACCGGCCGTGCATGCGGCGCGGGGCCCGTTTGCCCCGCCGATTCCGGGAAAGCCGCAACAGCATGGAACGAGCCCCACGGTCATCGGACAGGAGGGTGTGACATGCCTCGCGGATCGAGTCCCAAGCGGGAGCGGCAGTACGAGCACATCAAGGAGAGTGCGCTGGAACGCGGTGAGAGCGAGAAGCGCGCCAAGGAGATCGCGGCCCGTACGGTGAACAAGGAACGGGCCCGGCACGGGGAGTCGAAGACCGCCAGCCGCAGCTCGGTGCAGGACATCTCCTCCGCCCGTCGCGGCGGGCTGCACTCGCACAGCGGCGCCCAGGGGCCGACGAAGGAGCAGCTGTACAACGAGGCCAGGCAGCGCAACATCCACGGGCGCTCGAAGATGAACAAGAAGGAACTCGAACACGCCCTGGGCCGATAGGAGTTGGTGACCGCGGGAACCGTTCCCGCACCGCCCGACCCGGGCATCCACCCGCACCACGGGCACCCACCCGGCCCGGGCACCCAGGGGTGCCCGGGCCAGGACGCGCCGTCCGCACCTACGGACCGTCGGAGCGGCCTTCCCCGGCTTCTTCGGGGGTGAAGAGGCTGGTTGTCTCGGTTATCTCGAGCAGGCGCTCGACCCGGCTGCTGGCCGCGCTGATCGTGAGGGTGCGGTTACTGCGGTGCGCGCTTCTGCGCAGGCCCACCAGGAGGTTGAGACCGGCGCTGTCACAGAAGGTGACCGCGGACAGGTCCAGTTCGAGCCCTGCGTCGCTGGCGTGCAGCGCGCGTTCAAGGGTTTCGCCGAGGCCGTCGGCGACGTCGAGGTCGATCTCGCCGCACACCGTCGCACGGGTTCGGCTGCCTACGGTGTCCAGCTTGACCACCAGGCCGTCGGCAATCCACCGGTCGGCGGGCGACTTTCCGCCGACCAGCTCGGGCGGGGGAGGATTCGGGGTGGCGAAGCGCGCCACGGGCAGCTCACCGCTCATGTCACCTTCTCCTGCCTGGGAGCACGGGATGACACATTCAGCGTCTGCCGAATCCCTTCTCACGTCAACCGATACGTGAACGGAAATTCGTCAATAACACTGCATATGATCACGCTCGGTATCACCGTTGATACCACTGGTGCGGTCGGTCGGTCAGCGCAGCAGGACTGCCAGCAGTTCGGCCAGCGTGGGGCCGCTGTCCGCGGGATGGCGCAGCTGTTTGCCGTCGATGACGCGGTAGACGTTCGAGCGTCCGACGCGGCGGTGGCTGAGATAACCCTCGGCTTCGAGGTCGGCGATGATCCGTTGGACCGCCCGCTCGGTCAGCAGGCAGCGGGCCGCGATGTCCCGCACCCTGATGCCCGGGTCCCGCGCGATCTGCACCAGGACCCGCGCATGGTTGGTCAGGAACGTCCACTGGTGCCCGGGCGCCGGTTGTTCTTCCACCTTCTCAGGATAGGCCGACGCGATAGGCGAGACACGAAACAAGATTCACGTATTCCTCTGAGGTGGAACGCACGAATACGGGCACGGGCGAATGCGGACGTGGGCGATGTGCGGCCGACCTGCGGAACGACTTCACCGCCGGCGTGCCCGGCCCGGCGTGCCCGTCCGTCACGGGGCCCGCGTGTCGGCCGCCGGCGCGTGCGGCTCGTCGTCGTCTTCCGGGTCCTCGCCCTTGGCTCGGACGTCCGCCGGCGTGGGCGCCACGATCTCCCGGGTCTCCGCGGACCGCTCCCGTGCCTGCTCGTCTCCCCGGGCCGTGGTGTCCCCGTGGGTGGTGTTCGTGTCGGGGGTGTTTGTGTCGGGGGTGTTCATGACTGCTCCTCTCCCTGGCGCCTCCTCCGGGCGGAGGCGGCACCAGGCGGCTGCCCCGCTTCGCGGGTTCCACACTCGCCGACATCGAGGTCTACTACGGCGAACGGCGTGCTGGCCGTACTCGAATTGGCCCGGGAGCAGTGGGGCGGCGAACGCCAGGAGGACGCCGGCCGCCTCACCGGCCTCACCCTGCGTCGCCGCCTACCGGATGACGCCCTCAGCTGTTGTCCGGGCGTTCTGCAGCGTCCGGGCGGGCGAGGTCGAGGGTGGCGAGGGCTCCGCCGTCCGGGGCGTTGGCGAAGGTCAGCCGGGCGTCGAGGACCGCGGCCTGGCCGGCGGCGATGGTGAGGCCGAGGCCGTGGCCCTGGCCGCGTTCGGCGGCGCCCGTACGGAAGCGCTGCGGCCCGTGGGCGAGGAGGTCGGCCGGGAAGCCAGGGCCGTGGTCGCGCACCGTGATGCAGCTGCCCGCGACGGTGACCTCGACGGGCCAGGCGCCGTGCCGGTGGGCGTTGGCCACCAGGTTGGTGACGATGCGTTCCACCCGGCGCGGGTCGGTGCGGACCACGGCGGGGGCTGACAGCCCGAGCCGGGTGTCGCCTCCCGCCTGCTCGATCGCGTGGGCGACGAGGTCGCCGAGGGGCACCTCGTCGAGCCTGGCCCGCTCGGCCCCGGCGTCGAGCCGGGAGACCTCCAGCAGGTCCTCGACCAGTCCGCGCAGGGTGCGGACCTGGGTGCGGACCAGGTCGGCCGCCTCGTCGTCCTCGGGCAGCAGTCCGGCGGCCGTGACCAGGCCCATCAGCGGGGTGCGCAGTTCGTGGGCGACGTCGGCGGTGAAGCGCTTCTCCGCGGCCAGCCGCCCTTGCAGGGTCTCGGCCATCTCGTCGACGGCCGCCGACATCTCGGTGATCTCGTCGCGGGCGCGGCCCCGGCGGCCGATCCGGGCGTCGAGGTCGCCGTCGGCGATCCGGCGGGCGGTCCGGGAGCCGTGGCGCAGCCGCCGGTTCATCTGCTCGGCCGCGAGCGCGGTGACGGGCACGATCACGGCCAGGGCGACGAGGGCGGCCTTGACCATGTTGCGGTCCAGCAGCTGGAGGTTGCGCACCTCGGCGCTCATGTCGGTGCGGACGGTGAGCACCTGGTTGTCGCCGACGGGCACGGCCGCCCACATCCAGTACCAGTTGGGCGCTTTGACGTCGTACCAGAGGGCGTACTCCCCCGGTGTCCGCAGGTTCGCGACGGCGTGCGCCAGCGGAGCGGGCAGGTTGGCCGGGGGCTGGAGGTCGGCGGGGTCCGGGCGGCGGCCGGTGCGGGCGAACTCCTTCTCGGCGGAGCTCAGTTGGGCGATCGCGCGGTCGCGTCCGGTCCGGTCGCCGCGCTCCGCGGTCGCCCGGTGGACGAGCAGGCCGATCGTCGCGGCGACCGTGCAGCAGGCGAGCGCGACCAGCGCGGCGATCTTCCAGCGCAGGGAGCGCGGGTTGAGGCGCCAGGGGTCACGGCGGCGGCACGGGTCGGGGCGGCGGCGCGGGTCGGGGGTTCCCGGGTCGCGGGTTCGCTCGGTCATCCGGTCAGCCCCGGACGAGCTTGTAGCCGAAGCCCCGGACGGTCTCGATGCGGTCGGCGCCGATCTTCTTGCGCAGCCGCACCACGCAGAGGTCGACGACCCGGGTGTCGCCCTCCCAGCCGTAGTCCCAGACGTCGTGCAGCAGGCGGCGGCGGTCCAGGACCGTGCCGGGGTTCTCGGCGAAGGCCAGCAGCAGGCGCAGTTCGGTGGGCGTGAGGGGGACGGCCCGCCCGTCCAGCCGGACGTCCAGGCCGCGCAGGTCGATGGTCAGGTCGCCGAAAACCAGGAGGTCCGACTCGGTCCGGGTGTCCTGCGGGCGCTCCGGCGCGGGCCCGGGCGCGGGCTCCTGGGTGCGTTCCCCGGCCGGCCCCCGGTGGAAGGTGGCGCGGCGCAGCAGGGAGCGGATGCGGGCGACCAGGACGGGGATGTCCACGGGCTTGACCACGTAGTCGTCGGCGCCGGCCTCCAGCCCGGCCACGACGTCGAGGGCGTCGCCGCGGGCGGACATCATCAGGATCGGGGTGAGGCCCTCCTCGCGGATCCGCCGGCACAGGCCGATGCCGTCGAGGCCGGGCAGCATCACGTCCAGGATCAGCACGTCGTGCGCCCCGGCCCGGAAGGCCTCCAGGCCGTCGAGCCCGTCCCCGGTGACCTCGACCTGGTACCCGTAGCGCTCCAGGGCCAGCTGGACCGAGCGGCGGATGACCGCGTCGTCTTCGACGACCAGCACGCTGACCGGGTCGGGTACGCGGGTTCCGGACAAGAGTTCTCCCGTGTCTTGGCCTGGGGATTCGTGCTCGTTCGAGCTCACTGGTGACCGATCGTAGCCGGACGGGGCGCGGCACCGAGGATGCCCGGGGCGGCACGTGGGGGCACGGCCGGGCGGTGCCCAGGGGGCGGACGGCGGCCGGTCACAGCCGCAGGGTCGCGGCGACCGGCAGGTGGTCGCTGCCGGTGTCGGGCAGGGTCCACGCCGAGCGCGGGGTGATGCCCTTCACCAGGATCTGGTCGATCCGGACCACCGGGAACGACGCCGGCCAGGTGAAGCCGAAGCCGGCACCGGCCTCCCGCTGCGCCGACCGCAACGGCCCTGTGAGCGCGTCCAGCGCGGAGTCGTCGACCGAGCCGTTGAAGTCCCCCAGGACGACGATCCGCGGGAGCCGTTCGGCCCGTACGGCCTCGGCCAGCTTGGCGGCCGCCTCATTGCGGCGGGCCGTGGTGAAGCCGGCCGCCGGGTGCACCCGGACCGAGGCGAGGTGCGCCGCGTAGACGGCCACCGGCCCCTTCGGGGTCTGCACGGTGGCGCGCAGGGCCCTGGTCCAGGGCATGATCTCCACCGGCTCCACCGCCTGGAGCGGGTACTTGCTCCACAGTCCGACGCCGCCCCGCACCTCGGCGTAGGGGTAGGCGGCGGCCAGTTCGTGCCGGTAGGTCTCCTGCGCCCGGCTCGCCAGCTCCTCCACCGCCAGGACGTCGGCGCCCGAGGCGGCCAGCGCACGGGCCGTCCGGCGCGGGTCGGGGTTCTCCTCGTTGACGTTGTGGCTGACCACCGTGAGGTCCCCGCCGCCGGCGCGCTTGTCGACGAGGGCGGGAGCGAAGAGCACGGTCCAGACGAGGGCGGGGACGAGCACCGCGGCCGCCGCCAGGGCGGACCGCCGGACCGCCGCCAGGAGCAGCAGCAGCGCGACGCCCAGGCCCGACCAGGGCAGCACCGTCTGCCACAGGCTGCCGAGATTGCCGACGCCGTTGGGGAGTTGGGAGTTCAGGGCCATCAGGGCGGCGCAGAGCACGGCGGCCACCACGATCAGCCGCCCACGCGGGCGCCGCGGCCGCGCCGCACGGCGGGCCGGACGGCGGCGGACCGGACGACGGGCCGGACGGCGACGGCCGGGCCCGGGCGCGTCGGCCACCGTCTCCCGGCCCGTCTCCCCGACCACCGCCCCGGCCACCGCCGGAGGCGCCGCCAGCGGCACCACCGGAGCCGCCCCGGCGCTCGCGCCCGCGCTCACGCCCACTCCCGCTGACCGCCGTCGAGCGCCGCCAGGGCGCCCGGCAGCTTCTGCCGCAGGGCGTCGACGAGCCGACCGCTGTTCTCCAGCGCCGCCCGCAGGCCCTCGGTGGGCGTGGTCCCCGCGCGCTGGCCGAGCACCACGCCGTAGACGAGCCGGCGGCCCGAGCCGCCCTTGCCGTCCGGGACCTCCAGGGCCCACATCAGGTTGCCGCCCGCCGGCGTGCTCGACCCGGTCTTCAAGCCGACCACCCCGGGGCGGTCGAGCAGGGTGTTGGTGTTCCGCAGTGGTTCGGCCCGCCCCGGGAGCGTGGTGCTGCGCAGCGCCACCGTGGCCCGCAGCGCCGGCTCCTTCATCGCCTCGCGGGCCAGCTTGAGCTGGTCGGCGGCGGTGGACACGGTCGTGGCCTCGAAGCCGCTGGCCCCGGTGTAGGTCGTGCTGGTCATCCCCAGCCTGGCCGCCTCCGCGTTCATCCGGGCCACGAACGCCTCCTGGCTGCCCGCGTCCCAACGGGCCAGCAGCCGGGCCACGTTGTTGGCGGAGGGGAGCAGCATCACCTCCAGCAGCTTGCGCTGGGTGAGCCGCTGCCCCTCGGTGACGGGGGCCGTGGACTCGCTCGCCGAGGCCGACTCGGCCGCGGCCTGCGCGTCGACCGTGATCGTCGGCCCGTCCTCGCCGTCCCTGAGCGGGTGGTCCCGGAGGACGACGTACGCCGTCATCACCTTGGTGACGCTCGCGATCGGCACCGGCTGTTGCTGCGGCCCCTTGACCCCGAGGACGCCGGCCTTCGCCACGGCGACGGCCGACTGCCCGTCCGTCGGCCACGGGAGGTCGAGGTCGGCGACGGCCTCGGGCGCGGGGAGCACCAGTGCCCCGTCCGCCCTGGCGTCCCCGCCCGCGCCGGGGCCCGCACCCGGGCCGCCGTCGGGCAGGGCGGCCAGCGCGCCCCCGCCGGCCCCCGCGACCAGCACCCCGGCCAGCGCCCACAGCACCCCGCGGCGGGGCACCCGGCCCCGGCCCCGGCCGGACGCGGTACGGCAGTCTCGGCTTGCGGGTTCGGCAACTTTCGCAACGGACTTCGCGACGACGGACACGACGGCTGCCTCCCGGAGCAGAGGGACACGGACCCCGGTGCCACCGACGGCCACCGGGTGTGCCCACAGCCTCCGCGACCAGCGCTTCCGCCCGGTCGGAGCGGGACTTCCACCGGCGCGCAGTCGTGTATCAGCTGTGTACCAGTGGCCGCCGACGCGCTTCGGCCCGTACCGATGCCGTCGGAGACCACGCCCGTGCGAAGGCGGACGAGTTGCCGGAATGGGAGCATGGTCGTAGTGATGACGGCCATCCGGCAGCCTGGATCTCCGGAGACCCGAGGCCCGGCGACCTGGAGACTCTGCTTCCGGTTCCGGGGGATGGACCGTACTGCGCGGGCTTCCGGGCTCTCGGCGCGGGACCTGCTCACCTTCGGTGCACATCCGTGAGGAGTTCCTCCCATGTCAAGGCCCGTTCAGCCACCGCCCGAGGACTTCGCACGGTCCGGCGAGGGCGTGGAACTCCGACCACCCGACGGCCTGCCCGAGGTCCCCGGCTTCGACCCCGCCGAGCTCCCGCCGGAGCTGCTGGAGGCGCGGGCCGCGATCGAGGGAGTCCTGAGCGGGCAGGGTGACGAGCGCAGCCGAGTCCGGTCCGCGGACGACGTCACCGAGCTGACCGACATCACCGAGCTGACCAACATCCAGGGGATCGGCATCGGCAAGTCCGCACCGTCCGAGCGCGGTCCGGCCGGCGGTGCCGTGGAGCCGGGGCGGCCGACGCTGACGGTCTACCTGACCCGGCCGAGGACGGCCGAGGACATCAGGGCGGTGCTCGTCGACCGCATGGGCGTCGGAGCCGCCGCGTCATCCGGGGTGGTCGTGGTCCCGGTCGTGACCGGGCCGATCGAGGCGCAGACCTTCGAGCTGCGGCAGCGGCCGGCGCCAGGCGGCGCGTCCGTTCTCGGCAACCCCAACGCCCTCGGCCTCGGCTTCGGCACGCTGGGCTGCCTGACCACCGGCCGCTCCTCCCCACGCGACCAGCGGACGCTCATCCTCAGCTGCAACCACATCCTCGCGAACAGCAACCTGGGCCGGCTCGGGGACTGCGTCGACCAGCCCGCCACCGGTGACTTCGGAGTCTGCCCCGACGACCTCATAGCCGTCCTGGAGCGCTTCGTCCCGGTGGCCTTCGGCGGGCCCGTCAACATCGTGGACTGCGCGACGGCATGGGCGGACCCGGCCAAGGTCAGCCCCAACGTCCTGGCCCGGGGGCCCGGCGGGACGTTCGAACTGGCGATCAGCTCCACGACCGCGGCCGCGACGGTCGGCCTGGCGGTCGGCAAGAGCGGGCGGACGACGGAGGTGACCGCGGGAACCGTCCAGGAGGTGGGCGCCTCGCACTGGGCCGACTACCCGGGCGGGAACTCCGCCTTCTTCTCCGGCTCCATCGCGATCACCGGAAACCTCGGGCCGTTCGCCGGGCGCGGGGATTCCGGAGCGATCGTCTGGACCGATGACGACAGCCGCAACCCGGTCGGCCTGCACTTCGCCGGCGCCTCCGATCAGAGCAGGGCGTTCGCGAACCCGATCGACATCGTGACCCAGGCCCTCGACGTCTTCATCACCGGCACCCACTGAGCGCGCCGCCGTCGGACGCCCACCGGGCGGGCTGCCGCACCGGGGAGGGCGGGTTCCGGTCGAAGGGCGGCCGGCGGGGTCCGGATCGCGGGGGCGGTGGGGTACGGCGCGCCTCGGGTGGTGAGCCCTGCCCCGCGGCGCGGGGGACGCGGCAGGGTGCGGCCGCGGTGGCGACTTCTCCCCCGTCATGTGCGGACGTCATGTGCGGAGCGGCGCCGTCCCTCCCTACGATCCCTACGATTCGCCGGAGCACGTCCCGGCCGCGGGTCGCAGCGGCGCTCGGCACGACCGACGACGAGGACGGAACCATCGTGCGCAGGAACACCAGGAGCAGGAGACTCGGAACCGCCGCCTGCCTGCTGGCCGGGCTCGCGGCCATCGGCGTCGTCGCGGCGCCGGCCGCCCAGGCCCGGTCGGCCGCACCGGCCCGGGTCGAGGGCATCAACTGCAGCACCCCGACCATCGCCTTCCTCAACGGCCAGTGGTACTACGGGATTTCCTGCTCCGCCTGGGGCACCACCAAGTGGTGGGTGAACGTCAACTGTTCGGACGGCTCGTTCCGGAGCGACGGCCCGCACACGACCTTCCTGAACGTCCAGCTGTACTGCCCGCCGAACACCACCGTCACCAAGGGCTGGGTCAGCTACACCCCCTGACCCGCCCCCGCCGTCGCCCCCGTCCCACCCACACCGGGGGCGACGGCGCCGGGCGTCACTGCGCTGCGGCGGTGAGGAGCAGGTGGGCCAGGTCGGTCGGGCGGGAGAACATCGGCCAGTGGCCGGTGGCCAGTTCGGCCAGCTGCCAGTGCGGGGCGGCGAGCAGCTCGGCCACGTCCTCGTCGGGTTCCTCGCCCGCGAGGAGGCACCTGACGTACGTCGTGGGCAGGGTGGTGAGGGGGCCGGTCAGGGTGGCGGACTCGGTGAGGGTGGCGCCCGGGTGCGGGGTCGCGCCGCCGACGATGCGGGCGGTCTGCTCCGCGGTGAGGCCGTGCCCGGCGAAGTGCTCGGGCCGGGCGCACGGCCAGGAGCCGCCGTTGGCCGCGAGCGCGGCCCGCAGCGCCGTGCCGCCGTCCGGCCAGCCGTCCGCGAAGGAACGGCCGTCGACGGGGACGGCCGCGTCGACGAGGACCAGCCGGGCCAGCCGGTCGCCGATCCGCTGGGCGGCCTGGCCGACCGGGACGCCCGCGTAGCTGTGGCCGACCAGCACGACCCGGCGCAGGTCCTGGCGTTCGACCTCGACCACGACGTCCTCGACGTGGGTCCGCTGCCCGGCCGGGACGTCCCGCTCCCCGGCCAGCCCGGACAGCGTCAGCGGGTGGACGGCGTGCCCGGCCGCGCGCAGCGTCGGGATCACGTCGGCCCAGGCCCAGGCGCCGAGCCGGGCACCGGCGACCAGTACGAAGTTCACCATGGCCGCACCGTAGTGGAGCGGCCCGAAGGGCGTCGCGCGGAGATCGGTGACCGGCGCCCGGGCCCGGTCAGCCGAGGACGGCGTCGACCTCCACCTCGACCAGCCAGTCCGGGTCGATGAAGCGGGAGACCTCGACGAAGGTGGTGACCGGGCGGATCGCCCCGAAGCGTTCCCCGTGCGCCCGGGCGGCCTCCTCCCAGGCCGTCACGTCGGTGAGCATGATCCTGGTCCGCACCACGTCCGTCAGCGAGGCGCCCGCCTCCGCCAGCGCGGCCTCGGCGATGTCCAGGCACCGGACGGTCTGGGCGTGGACGTCCCCGGGCCCGACGGTCCCGCCGTCCGCGCCGATCGGCGCGGTGCCCGCCACCGCGACGTAGGGACCCTTGCGGACCGCCCGGGAGAACCCGATGCGCGGTTCCAACGGCGAACCCGAACTGACCAGCCGACGCGTGTTGTCCATCGCGCCATGCTGGCAGAGCGGCGGGCGGACCGGCCACGCCGTCCCGAGGATCGGACGGGCGCGGTTCGGACGGGCGCGGTTCGGACGGGCGCGGTTCGGACGGGCGCGGCCCGGCTCGGTCGAGCGGCGGAGCAGCTGCTCAGCGGACCGGACGCCGGTCCGCCAGGCGGCCGATCAGCCGCGCGGGCCCGACCGGGATGGACAGGCCCCCGGTGATCAGGAGCCGGCCACGGCCGTGAACTCGGCGGTGTGGACGGCGTCCCCGTGCTTGAAGTCGAGGTAGAGCCGGTACGGGCCGGCCGTCGGCGCCACCGCGTGGAAGGTGATCTCCGGGCCGGGCGCGGTGACCCCGTCGCCGGGCTCGCCGTTCGGGTGGACGTGCAGGTAGGCGAGGTCGGCGGCGCGCAGGGCGACCAGGTGGCCGTAGGCGGCCAGGTAGGGCTGGAGGTCGGCGACGGGGGCGCCGTCGCGGGTCACGGTGAAGGTGAGCGGCGCGCCGGTGCCCGCCGTCAACTGCCCGGCCAGGGTGACGGTGTAGCCGTCGACCGTGGCGGTGGCCGAGGCCTCCGGCAGCGGGTGCCCGGCGCTCTCGCCGGGGAGGGTGAGGTCCACGCCGAGGGTGAGCGGGGCGGCGCCGACGGCCTTGAAGTCGGCGTAGGCGTGGTAGGCGGCGGGGCCGTCGAAGGGGTTGGCCACCCGCCAGGTGCCGTCCGCGTCCAGCGTGGGGTGGACGTGCCGGTAGCCGGAGAGGTCGCGGCGGACCACGATCAGGTGCAGCAGGGCCTCGTGCTGGGGCTCGTACGCGGTGACGGCCTCGCCGTCCGGCCCGGTGATCCGGAAGGTGAACTCGCCCTCGGGGCCGACGGTCCCCGGTATCAGGGTGTAGCCCTGGTCGGAGGCCGTCAGCCCCTGCGGAGCGCCGTGACCGGCGTGGTGGTCGCCGTGGCCGTGGCTCTCGTGGTGCTCGTGGTGGTCGTGGTGGTCGCCGTGACCGGCGTGGTGCTCGTGCTGCTGGTGCTGCTGGTGGCTGTGATGCTGATGCGTGTTCATACCGTCCACGAACGCAGCCCGTTGCGCCCGCGTTCCCCGCCGGCGTCCGCTCCGAGCGAACTCGTGCGGCCCACGACGGCCCACGCGCGGCCCCCTACCGTCGGGGCGTCACCCACAAGCGGGCGGCAAGGCGGCCTCCCGGTGCCGCCACCGCACCGGGTCGACGGCGGTGGTCCGGGGCGCCGCGGGCGGCGGGCGGTACCCGGCGCAGGAGAGCACCAGCATCTCGCCGTCCCCCGGCTGGAACTCGTACGCCACCCGCTCCACCCGGCTGCCGATCCCGGCCCCGGCCAGTTCCTCGCGCAGCCGGTCCAGGCCGTGGTACCGCTCGCCGGTGTCGTACACCATCAGGGGGAACAGCCGGACCTCCCGCCGTGCGACCCGGGCCAGCTCCAGCAGCGCGGCCCGGTGGAACTCCTCGCCCAGCCGGTTGCCGTAGGAGAAGACCAGGTGCGAGCTGAGCACCAGGTCGAAGGAGGCGTCCGGGAAGGGGAGTCCGGGCAGCGCCCCGGCGACGTAGCGCTCCGGGCGGGCGGCGATGTCGGCCCGGAACAGTCGGGAGTTGGCGGTCCACTGCCGGACCAGGTCGTCCGTGTCGGCGTACCAGGACGGGGTGAAGCCTGCCGTCTCCTGAACCAGCAGGTCCCGCTTGAAACCGGTCTCCCGCTCCACCAGCAGGCCCAACTCCTCCCGGTGCACGGCGTATTCGCGGTCGACGGCGACCGCGTCGATCCCGCGCCGCCCGGCCTCGGCGACGAAGCTCGCCGCCCCGGCCGGGCAGTCCAGGACGCGCTGGTCGAGGTCGCCGTCGGTGAGCGCGAACATCGCGCGGTACTCGGCGAAGGAACGGGCGCTGACCAGCACGTCTCAACCCCTCCCGACGAACGGCATGGTGGCCGGCAGCACCACCAGGGACTGGATGGTGGTGTCCGGCGGCTGCGCGGCCATCAGCAGCAGGGCGTCGGTGAAGCGCTCGACCGGGATGGTCGCCTCCACCGCCGAGGTCCCGTCGGCCTGCGTCGCGGCGGGCTGCGGGGCGCCGTCCGGCGGGCTGACGTTGCCGACGTCGATCTGCCCGCAGGTGATGCCGTACGGCCGGCCGTCCAGGGCGAGCACCTTGGTGAGGCCGAGGACCGCGTGCTTGGCGGCCGTGTAGGCATGGGAGTTGGGACGCGGAACGTGCGCGGAGGGCGCGCCGTTGTTGATGATCCGGCCGCCCTGCGGGTGCTGGGTGCTCATCAGCCGGAAGGCCTCCCGGGCGCACAGGAAGCTGCCGGTGACGATGGTGTCCAGGACGCGGTTCCAGTCGTGGAAGGACGTCTCGGTGATGGGCCGGCGCGGGGCGGCGGCGCCCGCGTTGTTGAAGAGCAGGTCGAGCCGGCCGTAGCGGTCGCGGACGGCGTCGAACAGCCGGGCGACCTCCTCGGGGTTGCGGATGTCGGTGGGCACCGCCAGCACCCGTTCCGGGTCGACGACGCCGGTGTCGACAGCTCCGGAGCCGACGGCTCCGGTATCGACAGCTCCGGAGTCCACGGCTCCGGAGCCGACGGCGAGTGCGGCGGCGAGTGCGGCGGTCTCCTCCAGCGCGTCCTTGCGGCGGCCCGCGACCACCACCGTCCAGCCGGCGCCGACCAGGGCCAGCGCGGAGGCCCGGCCGAGCCCGCTGCCGCCGCCGGTGACCAGGGCGACCTTCCCGTCCGGTCGGCTCACGGCGCCCATGTCTCCCCCTCGTTGAGCCAGATCCGCAGCATCCGCCGGGCGTGCCGGCCGGGTTCGTCGAGGTACGCCGAACGTCCGTGCAGGACACGGCTGTTGCGGATGATCAGCAGGTCTCCGGCGGCCATCGGCAGGCCGAAGGCGATCTCCGGGCGGTACAGCACCTCGTCCAGCACGCCGAGCGCCTCCCACTGACGGTCCGTCAGCTCCGGCCCGCCGCGGTCGGGTGAGGAGCGCACGGTGCGGGTCTGGTAGTAGCAGCCGATCGTGCCGTCCTTCCTCGGGTACAGGATCGGGGTGACCACCAGCTGCGGGCCCGCCCGGCCGGTCCGGTCGAAGGTCCAGTCCTGGCCGAGCGTGGCCAGGGCGTCCGGCCGCTCCCGGCCGATCAGGTCGTGGACGTGCCGGGCGCTCGCCAGCTTGGTCAACCCTCCGCCGTGGTGGGCGGGTTGGAGGCAGAGCAGGACGAGCAGGTCGCAGGTGTCGCAGTGGAATCCGAGTTCGGTGTTGCCGTCCCCGTCGTGGTCGCGCAGCACCGAGGTGAGGTCGCCGCGGCCGTTCTGCGGGACGATCCGGCCGTAGTCCCGCAGCAGGAAGGACAGCACCTCGGTGATCTCCCGCTCCGGCCGGTCCGGGTCGACCAGGTTGGCGACGTGGGTGAGCCCGACCGAGTCGACGGCCGCCCCGACGAAGGACCGCAGCCGCTCGCGCACCGGCCCGGCCGCGCCCCAGCGCCGGGCCCGGGCGTCGGCCCACAGCAGCTGCCGCTCGCCGTCGCTCAGCGGCAGCGACCACAGCTGCCGCCGGGCCTCCAACTCCAGGCTGCTCCAGCCGATCTCGGTCACGGTGTGCTCGTTCACAGCGTCTCCTCCTGCCCCGTCCCGGCCGCGACGGCCTTGGACCAGAGCGCCAGTGCCTCGTCGACCTGCGCGGCCGTGACGACCAGCGCGGGGATCATCCGGACCACGTTGAGGTGGATCCCGCAGAGCAGGAGCAGCAGTCCGAGCTCGGCCGCCGCCTGCTGGACCCGCCGGGCCGTCTCCGGGTCCGGCGAGCCGTCCGGGCGGCAGAACTCGCTGGCCGCCATCAGCCCGCGGCCCCGGACGTCGCCGATGCCCGGCGCCCCGGCGGCGACCGTCCGCAAGCCGTCCAGCAGCCGCTCGCCCTGCTCGGCCGCGTTCTCCACCAGCCGTTCCTCGCGCAGCACGTCCAGGGTGGCCAGGGCGGCGGCGCAGGCCACCGGGTTCCCGCCGTAGGTGCCGCCCTGGGAGCCCGGCCAGGCGCGCCGCATCAGCTCGGTCGGCGCGGCGACGGCGGACAGCGGGAAGCCGCTGGCCAGGCCTTTGGCGGTGATCAGCACGTCGGGCCGCACCCCCGCCTCGTACTGGTGGGCCCAGAACCGGCCGGTGCGGCCGAAGCCGGTCTGCACCTCGTCCAGCACGAGCAGCAGGCCGTGCCGGTCGGCGCGCTCGCGCAGCCCGGCCAGGAACCCGGCCGGGGCGGGGACGTAGCCGCCCTCGCCGAGCACCGGTTCTACGAACAGGGCGGCGGTCTCGGCGGGCGCGGCGACGGTGGCCAGCACCTCGTCCAGCCCGCGCAGGGCGTGCGCCACCGCCTCCTCCTCGGACAGGCCGAGCCGGAAGGCGGCCGGGAAGGGCGCGACCGCGACCCCGGGCGGCAGCGGGCCGATGCCCGCCCGGAAGCGGGTCCCGGCGGTGGTGAGCGAGGCGGCGCCCATGGTGCGGCCGTGGAAGGAGCCCTCGAAGACGATCACGTTCTGCCGCCCGGTGGCGTGCCGGGCCAGCCGCAGCGCCGCCTCCACCGCCTCCGTCCCCGCGGTGGCGTAGCAGAGCGAGTCCAGGCCGGGCGGCAGCACGTCGCCCAACCGGTCGGTGAGGGTGAGCAGTTGGTCGTGCAGGACGGTGGTGTACTGACCGTGCAGCAGCCGGCCGGCCTGTTCGCGGACGGCCTCGACCACCCTCGGGTGGCAGTGGCCGGTGCTGGTCACGCCGACGCCGGAGGTGAAGTCGAGGTAGCGGCGGCCGGCGGCGTCGTAGAGGTGGAGGCCTTCGCCGCGGACGGCGACGACGGGGGTGGCCTGCTTGAGCACGGGGGAGAGCTGGGACAACGGAGTCTGCCTTCTCTCGGGGCGGGTCGGAGCGGGCGGGGTCTGAGCGGTCGGGTCGAAGCGGTCAGGTCGGAGCGGGTGGGATGGGACCGAGCGGGACGGGACCGGTCGGGCGGAACGGTTCAGCGGGGTGGCGGCAGGTGGCCCGCCTCGGCGGCCCAGGTCTGCGCGGCCGCCCACCACCGCGCGGTCGGCGCGGCGAAGCGGACGCCCAGCCGGTCCAGCACGGCGGTGGTGTACCCGCAGTCCACCCGGACGTTGCGCTCCTCCTGCTGGGCCCAGGCGGCGGCCAGCCGGGCGGCCGTCGGGTGCCGCCGCTCGGCCCGGGCGATGGCGGCCGCGAAGCCCGCCTCGTCGGTGAGCCGGACGGGGCGGCCGTGCGCGGCGAGCCAGCCCACCAGTTCGTCGTGCGGCGTCGGGTACGGGTTCTCGACGTGGTACGCGCCGGGCGCCGCGTACGGGTCGAGGGCGATCGCGGCGATCCCGGCGGCCACCGTGTCCACGTACGAGAACGCGAAGGCCGTGTCCGGTCGGCTGGGGGCGGCACCGGCCAGCAGGTAGCCGCGCACCAGCTGGTAGACCCGGTTGTCGCCGGGGTTGGCCTGGAAGGCGCCGGTCCGGCTGTGCGCGGCGATGTGGCCGCTGCGGTACAGGCAGGCGGGGTGCCCGCCGGCCGCCCAGGCCCGGACGGCCTGCTCGGCCCGGTACTTGCTGCGCTCGTACGGGGTGCGGAAGCGCTGGCCGATCCACAGGTCCGCCTCGCCGAACCGGCGCGGCGGGCCGTCCACGCCGCCGGACACGGTCAGCGTGGAGACGTGGTGGAACCGGGCCTGCGGGGTGTGCTCGCCGACCCAGCCCAGCAGTCGGCGCACCGCCGCGTGGTTGGCCCGCTCCAGCTCCTCGGGCGCCGCGACCAGCCGGACGTCCGCCGCCGCGTGCACCACGATCCGGGCCTGCCGGGCCCGTTCCAGCCCGGCCGGGGACAGGCCCAGACCGTCCCGTTCGAGGTCCCCGGCGACGACGTGGGCGGCCCGGCCGCCGGCCAGCCGCCGGACGGCTCCGGCGTCGTCGGCGGCCCGCACCAGGCAGGTGACCACGGCGCCGCGCCGCCGGAAGGCGTCCAGCAGGTGCCGCCCGAGGTAGCCGGTGGCGCCGGTGAGCAGCACCCGGGCGGGTTCGCGGACGGTCGCCCGGGCGGTGCGCGCCACCCCGGTGTGCAGCAGCTGCCCGGAGGTGGACAGCGGCGAGCGGACGGGCTCGTCCGCGGTGGGCCCGCCGAGCACCGTGGCGAAGTGGTCGAGGACCCGCCGGGCGGCCGGGTGCCCCACCCTCGGCCATCCGTACACCAGGTCGGCGACCAGGCGCCGCTCCACCACCCGGGCGGTGAGCCGCAGCCGGTACAGCGGGTCGCCGCCGGGGCAGCGGGCCGTACCGGCCTGTTCGTCGGCGACGGTCCAGTCCAGCGCGGGTTCCTCGGGCAGCCGGAAGGTGCCGAGGAAGTTGAACCCGAGGTCCGGCCGCGCACCGGGGGCGTCCATCGGCCGGACGGGCGCCTCGCGCAGCCGGCGGGCCGTCTCGGCCGGTCCGGCGCCGCTCGCGGGGGCCAGCTCGACGTGCTTGACGGCGGTGAACCAGCCTACGGTGTCCAGGAATTCACCCGGGTCGCCGACCGCGTCCCGGCCGTGGGTCTCGACCTCCACGGCCAGCCGGGGCCCGCCGCGCCGACCGGTCGCGGCCTCGGCACGGGTGGCGACCTCGGCACGGGCAACGGCATCGGCGAAGGCGTCCAGCAGGACGGCCTCCAGCCCGGCGCCACCGCCGTGCCGGGCGACCAGCCGGGCGGTGGCCTCGGCGTCCAACGCCCAGCTGAGCGCGGCCGGTCGGACGGGCGGACCGGCATCGGCGTCGGCCCGCACCGGCGCCGTGGGCAGGGCGGCGGCGGGCGGGGCGACAGCCGGCGAGGCAGCGGCCGCCCACCGGTAGAAGTCGGCCGTCGGCGGCAGCCCGGCCGGCTCGCCGTCCAGCACCGCCCGGTAGGCCCGGGCGAGGTCGTCCAGCAGGATCCGCCAGGACAGCCCGTCGACCACCAGGTGGTGGGCGATCAGCGCCAGCCGCTGGTCGGTTCCGGGCGGGCCGGTGAACAGGTGGGCGCGCAGCAGCCGGCCGGCCAAGGGGTCGAGGCTGCGGTGGAGTTCGGTGCAGACCCCGGCGACGGTGTCGGCGATCGCCCGCGTGGCGCGCGGGATGCGGGAGTGGGAGAGCGGGTCGAGGTCCGCGACGGCGAGCGGTTCGCCGGGACCGTCCGGGCCGACCGGCCGGCGCAGCGCCGGGTGGCCTTCCAGGACGGCCGCGAGTGCCGCCGAGAGCACGGCCGGGTCGACGGCGGCGCGGCAGCGCAGCAGTACGGACTGGTTCCAGTGCCGCAGGTCGTCGACCGACACCTGCCGGTACAACCAGCGCTGGGCGGGGGCGAGTTGGCCGCCGCCCGGGTGGCGCGGCGCCGGTGCGGAGGCGCCGACGGGCACGGCCGCCGAGGCCAGCCCGGCCGCCGTCGGGTACCGGTAGAAGTCCTCGTGGGCGACCCGCAGCCCGGAGCGCCGCAGCAGGGCGATGGTGCGCATGGCGAGGATGGAGTCCCCACCGAGGCCGATCACATCGGCCCGCGCTCCGACCCGGGGGAGGCCGAGCGCGCCGGCCCAGAACCGGGCGATCTCCCCGGCCAGGCCGTCCCCGGCCGCATCCGCCGAACTCACCGAACCCGCCGGGCCCGCCGCACCTTCCGAGTCCGCCGAATCCGCCGAATCCGCGAAGTCCGCTCCGCCGGCCGGATCGGCCCGGGCCTCGACCAGCCGGTCCACCAACTCGGCCAGCCGGGCCCGGTCCAGCTTGCCGTTCGGCCCGAACGGGAAGTCGGGCAGCACCAGGACCGGCTGCGGCACGGAGTAGCCGGGCAGCCGGGAGCGCAGCCGGTCGACCAGCCCCGACAGGTCGACGGAGGGATCCAACAGCCTTACCACGCCGATCAGTTGGTTCCCGGTGGAGCTCTCCCGCAACAGCGCCGCCGAGCCCACCACGCCCGGGTGGCCGTCCATCGCCCGCTCGACCTCGGCGAGGTCGACCCGGTATCCCCGGACCTTCACCTGCCGGTCCACCCGGCCGAGGAACACCAGGTCGCCGTCGGCCCGTCGGCGGCACAGGTCGCCGGTCCGGTAGGTCCGACGGCCGTCCCGCCGGACGAAGCCCCGGGCGGTCTCCTCGGGCCGTCCGAAGTACCCGGCGCTGACGCCCCGCCCGCCGATCAGCAGCTCCCCCACCGCGCCGTCGGCCACCGGCCGCCCCGCGCCGTCCACCAGCGTGAGCAGCACCTCGCCGATCCCACTGCCGATCGGCACGGTCGCCTCCCCGTACGGGAGTTGGCGGGCGGCGGTGGCCAGGAAGCAGGTCGCGCCGACGGTCGTCTCGGTCGGCCCGTAGTGGTTGACCAGCCGCTCGGTGACGCCGTCGTCGAGCAGGGCGGCCGCGAGCGGGCGGGGCAGGGCCTCGCCGCCGAGCAGCAGGGTGCGCAGCGGCGGGGTGCCCGCCGGGCGGCCCTCCAGCAGCGCGGCCAGGTGGGAGGGGGTGGTCTTCACGGTGTCGACCCCGGCGCGGTGCAGCGTGGCCCAGAACGCCGTGGGGTCGCGGGTCTCCCGGTCGGGCACCACGTGCACCGAGCCGCCGGTGGCCAGGGCGAGCAGCCAGGCGGTGTGGCCGAGGTCGGCGGCGAGGGTGGTGACATGGGCGAGCCGGGGGGCGTCGGCCTCGGTGAGCCCGAGCCGGGCGGCCAGGGCGTGGGCGTAGTGGACGGCGTTGGCGTGGGTGACGGTCACGGCCTTGGGCTCGCCGCCGGATCCGGAGGTGAAGGACAGGTACGCCGGGTCCTCCCCGCCGGGCCGACCGCCCTGCCACCCCGGCTCGTCCGCCGGTCCGTCCACCGGCCCGGTCGCCGGCACGGTCGCCGGCACGTCCGCCAGCACGTCCACGACCTCGGCGCCCGGAGCGGCGCCCCCGCCCTCGGTGGCGAGCACCCGCCCCACCCCGACGGCGGCCAGCCGCCGGGCCAGGTCGGGGGCCGTCCAGTCCGGGTCGGTCAGCACGGCGGCCGCGCCGGAGCGCAGCACTCCGTGCAGCAGCACCAGCATCCGGGCGTCCCGGGGGCCGAGCAGGGCGACCCGGTCGCCGCGCCCGGTGCCGCCGGCGGCCAGCCGGGCGGCGATCCGCCCGGCGGCGGCGTCCAGGGTGCGGTGGTCGAGGCTGCGGCAGCCGTCGCTGACGGCGGGCCGGTCGGGATGGGTGCGGGCACGCTCGGACAGCAGGGCGGTGAGCGAGCCGGTGTCGGGCGTGGTGGCCCGGAGGTGCTGGGTCGCGGAGGTCACGCCGGCTCGTCCCCCGTCCGCACCGCGCGGGCCGTTCGGGTCGTTCGGGTCGTTCGGGCCGGGTCGGCCGTACGGGCCGTTCGGGTCGGGTCGGCCGTACGGGTCGGGTCGGTCCGGTCGGTCGTACGGGTCGGGTCGGCCGCGCGGTGCGCATGGACCGCAGGGTACGGACCGGGCAGGTCCAGGCCCGCCGGATCCCCCGCCAGGTACCCGTCCAGCACGGTGCCCGCGCGCAGCCGCCCGGCCAGTTCCCAGGCCAGCATGCGGTGCAGGCCGTCGACGTGGATCAGCCCGTGCCGGACCACCAGGCCCTGGTAGTCGGGGTGGTCGACCGGCGCGGTGGCGAGGTAGAGCGCGGTGAACGGCGCCCGGCGGAGCAGCCGGAGCTTCGCCGCGCAGAGCGGGTTGGCCGCCGCCCAGTCGGCGCCGCCGGAGCGGACGCGTTCGGCCGCGTGGGCGACGGTCAGCCCGGTGCGCGGGACGAGTTCGCGCGCGCCGCCCTCGCTGAGGTGCCAGGGCAGGACGACGCCGAGAACGTCGGCCCGGGTCAGCCGGACCCGCCACCAGCAGCCGGGGATCTCTTCGTCGGCGCGTTCCAGGTTCTCCTCGCCGTACAGGTTGGTGTTGGCCTCGTGGGCGCGTTCCACCGGATGGTCCCGCAGGTAGGCCCGGTGGACCTCGGAGTAGGCGACAGCGCTGACGATCTCCACGACGGTGCTCCTCAGGCGGTTCAGACGGTTCCGGTGTACTCGGTGAAGTGGTGTTCCGCGAACAGGTCGGGCCACTGGCCGTCGGCCAGGTCGAGTTCGCGGGCCCGGGAGAGCATCTGCCGCCAGTGCGGCTTCACCGGGCGCCAGCGCGCTCCGACCTGGCAGTAGGAGGCGTCGATGAAGTACCGGGGCCGGCCCGGCCCGCCGGGCGCCGGCCTGCGGGTGTGGAACAGCGCCGAGTTGAGCAGCACCGTGGTGCCGGGCGGCAGCCGGTCGAGGACCACCTCGCCGGGCAGTTCGCCGGTGCCGTGGTGGGCGTAGGCGCCCTTGTCCGCGGTGCGGCGGTGCGAGCCGGGCAGCACGGCCAGGCTGCCGACCCGCTCGTCCAGGCCGGTGAGGTAGTGCAGCGCGTGGACCATCAGCAGTGACGGGTCGGAGCGGTCGTTGGGCTCGCAGTCGTGGTGCCACGGCTTTCCGGGGAGGTCGGGGGCCTGGCGGTCGCTGTGCAGGTGGTGGAAGACGAAGGACCGGCCGATCAGTCCGGTCAGCGCCCGCAGCAGCGGTGGGTGGGTGAGCAGCTCGCCGTGCGCGGGGAGTTCCAGTTCCAGCAGCGGGGGCGGCCCGTGCCGGCGGGGGTCGGTGCAGGCGGCGATCGAGCGGGCCCGCAGGCCCTCGTCCACCCAGCGGTCCACCTCGGGGGCGAGGCGTTCGCGCAGGGCTTCCGGGAGCAGCCCGGGCAGGACCAGGTACCCGGACTCCAGGAACTGACGACGGCGCTCGACGTCGAGGGCCTCACGCCCGGTGGAGAACACGGTCACCGTACCGACCCCCTCCTTCCGTTCGACGGGACGCACAGCGGGACCGGCCACAGCGGGACTCGGCACAGCGAAACTCGGCACAGCGGTCCGGAGTACGGCGGGCCGGGGCACGGCGGGACGCGGTTCGGGCATGGAGGCACACGGGTCGTCCTGACTTCGGGTGGCGGCGGTGTCGCCCGTCGTCGCCACGGACAGCTGGATGCGCGTTCGGAATCGCGACCGGGCCCATCTACCGGGCCCACGATCGCCACGAAGCGAAAGGAGTCGATCACGCAAAGTGATCCGCCCCAGGAGTATGAACCGGCCTTCGCGTCCACGACAAGACCAAAGCCAACCCGTGGCCACCTTCCCGCCACCGTGCCGTTCAGCTCCGGCCACCAGTCGCTTCGCACCCCAACGGAAACTCCGGCGCTCCCCCGCCCCGATGATTCGCCGTCGGAACAGCGGATGCGGCAGAGTTGGCGGCATGAGCGTTGACGCCCGGAGTCTCCAGCACAGCCCCGGACCGGCCAGGCGGCGGCCGGTCCAGCAGCGCAGCCAGGAGCGGTACGGCCGCATCCTGGACGCCTGCGCCCGGCTGCTGGACGAGGTGGGTGCGACCGCCCTGACCACCAAGGAGGTCGCCCAGCGCGCCCAGGTGCCGATCGGCACCCTGTACCAGTTCTTCGCCGGCAAGGAGGACCTGCTGGCCGCCCTCGCCACCCGCAACCTCGACCACTACCTCCAGCGCCTGGACGACCGGCTGGCCGGCTCCGCCCCGGTCGGCCCGGCCGGGTTCACCGACCTCGCGGTGGAGGAGTTCGTCGCGATGAAGCGCGCGGTGCCCGGTTTCGGCCAGGTCGACTTCGGGCTCGCCGGTACGGCGGTGCCCTCCGGGGTGCGGAACGAGAAGCACCTGCTGGACTCCGGCGTCGACAACAACACCGCCGTCGCCCTGCGGCTGCAGGCACTCGGCGGCGAACTGTTCGAGGCCGGCGACCCGGCGGCCACCACGCTCGCCCTGCGGGTCGCCCTGGAGGCGGCCGACGCGGTGCTCAAGCTGGCCTTCCGGGGGGATCCGCAGGGCGATCCGGCGCTGATCACCGAGTGCAAGCGGCTGGTGCGCGGCTACCTCGCGCAACAACTGCCCGCCCACTGACCGCCGTCCCTCGGCCCCGGCGGGTCCCGCCGCCCCCACGGCTCCCATCGCTCCCGTCGGCCCGAGGCGTTGCGGGCCCGCCGCCCGCGCAGCACAGTGGATAGCGGAGAGCCCGCACGATCCGAGGAGCAGACCATGCACGCAGCGGTAGGTGACCAGCTCCACATCCACAGCAGAGCCGTGGGCATGGTGGACCAGAAGGGCGAGATCATCGAGGTGCGCGGCACCGACGGTGAGCCGCCCTACGTGGTCCGCTTCGAGGACGGCCACGAGGGCCTGATCTACCCCGGCCCCGACTGCAACGTCGAACCCCGCCTGGCGGAACGCTGACCCACTCCCCCGCCACCTCGCGCCGGGCCCGGGCGAGGTGGTGAGGAGGGGTGTCCGCGCCCACGACCCCGCTGCCCGGAGCGCTCGCCGGGCTCGCGCCACTGCTGGACCACTACGGGTACCTGGCGGTGGCGCTGCTCGTGCTGCTGGACAACTGCGGCATCCCGGTGCCCGGGCAGACCGTCCTGGTGCTCGCCGCGGTGTACGCGGGCACCGGGCACCTGGACCTCGCCGCCGTCCTGCTGATCGGGGCGGCCGCCGCCACCCTCGGCAACATGCTCGGCTACCTGATCGGCCACACCGGCGGGCGCGCCCTCGTCCACCGCTGGGGCCGCTACGTGCTGCTCACCCCGGCCCGGATGGAACGCGCCGACGGCTTCTTCGCCCGGCAGGGCGGCAAGGTCGTCACGGTCGCCCGCTTCGTGGACGGGCTGCGCCAGTACAACGGCATCATCGCCGGGACCACCGAGATGCCCTGGCGCCGCTTCGCCGTCTTCAACCTGCTCGGCGCGGTGCTGTGGACGGCCGTCTGGGGCACCTTCGGGTACGTCGCCGGGGCCAACATCGGGGCGGTGTACCGGACGGCGCTGCGCTACCAGCTCTGGTTCGCGATCGGACTCGGCGTCCTGGTCGCGGTGTTCCTGCTGCGGCAGGTGTTGCGCTACCGGCGCCGGCGCCGCGAGGACGCCGACGCCGGCACCGGCACGCTGGAACCTGAGGATCCCACGCAGGAACCGGAGGGGCCTGAGGGAACTGAGAGGCCCGGGAGCGGTTAGCCCAGCGGGAACACCTCGAACGGCACCGCGAAGCGCGTCCCCAGCCGGCTGCCCGCGCCCCGGCCGAAGCCCTCCAGGAACTCCCGGGCGTCCGCCATCGCCCCGCCCAGCCCAGCCAGGTACGCCTTGTGCTCCTCCAGCGAGGCGACGCCCAGGTCGAAGGTGTCGGTGGTGTCCACCGCGTGCCGGGCCTCGGGCGAGGCGGCCGCCCAGATCTGCCGGACGCCGTTCCAGGGCTGGTGGCCCTCGTCCAGCAGTTCGCGGAACACCCAGCGGTTGCCCGCGTCGCGCACGCCGTCCAGGGTGGCCCGGCCGACCGCGATGTGGTCGGCCTGGTTGAGGAACGTGCCGCCGTAGGTCTCCCGGAAGTTGCTGGTGATCACGATGTCCGGGCGGTGCCGGCGGACCACCCGGGCGATGTCGCGGCGCAGCGGCAGCCCGTACTCGACCACACCGTCCGGGTGGCCGAGGAACTCGACGGTCTCCACCCCGACCACCCGCGCGGAGGCGCGCTGCTCGGCCTCGCGCAGCGGGCCGCACCGCTCGGGGTCCATCGCGTCGATCCCGGCCTCGCCGCTGGTGACCATCACGTAGACCACCTGCTTGCCCTGGGCGGTCCAGCGGGCGACGGCCGCCGCGCCGCCGTACTCCATGTCGTCGGGGTGGGCGACGATCGCCACGGCGGTCCGCCAGTCCTCGTCGACGGGCTGGTAGGGCTCGGGCGCCTGCTCGGTCATGCTGCTCTCTTCCTTCGCTCGCGGCTCGTACGGCTCGCACAGCCCGTACCGCTCGCACGGCTTGTACGGCTCTCGATCACGCCGTCATACGGTCGTACCGCAGGTGACTCTAGAAGACCGCCCTCCCCACGCCCCGTCAGACACCCCTCCCGTACCGGGGCTTGCCCCTGACCCGTGCGTCAGGGGTTAGCGTCCGGTCGTCCCGCGGCGGTCCCGCCGCACCACTCCCCCTCCCAGCGCGAGGAGCGCCGCCGTGCCCCTGCCCACCACCGCCCGCGTCGTCCGGCTGACCGCCCGACCCGAGGGCCTGCCCGGCCCCGAGCACTTCACCGTCACCGAGGAACCGCTGCCGGCCCCCGGGCCGGGCGAGGCGCTGGTCCGCAACCGGGCCTTCCTGGTCTTCCCCGGCCTGCGCATCCTGATCAGCGGCCAGGGCTCCGACCTGCCGCTCCCCCACATCGCCCCCGGCGACGCCCTGTTCGGCCCGGCCCTCGGCGAGGTGCTGGCCGCCCCGGCGGACGGGCCGCTGCGCCCGGGCGACCTGGTCACCCACCTGCACGGCTGGCGGGACCAACTGGTCGCGGACGCTGGGCAGTTCACCCCGGTCCCGACTGGCTTCCCGGACCCGACGGCGCTGGTCTCCGCCGCCTCCGCCGGCTACGGCGCGCTGACCCGCAGCGCCCCGGTCCGCCCCGGCGACGTGGTCCTGGTGACGGCAGCTGCGGGCGCGGTCGGCACCCTGGCCGGGCAGATCGCCCGGCTGCTCGGCGCCGCCCGGGTGATCGGCACCACCCGCTCGCCCGCCAAGGCGGAGCGGCTCACCGCCGAACTCGGCTACGACACCGTCCTGGTGCCCGGCGAGCGCCCGTTCGCCGAGCAACTGGCCGAGGCCGCACCGGAGGGCCTGGACGTCGTGCTGGACCTGGTCGGCGGCGAACAGCTGACCGCCGCCGTGGACGCCGCCCGGCGCGGCGCCCGGTTCGCGCTGGTCGGGGCGGTGTCCGGGCAGCTCGACCCGGCCCGCCGGGGCGGTGACTCCCCCGCGGTGATCGACAGCTTCCGGGTCACCACCCACGGCCTGAGCCTGCGCGGCTTCACCGTGCTCGACCACCCCGACCTGGAGGCCGAGTGGCGCGAGCGCCTGGGCAGTTGGCTGTCCAGCGGGGACCTCGTCTTCCCCCGGACGCCGGTCGCGGGCATCGAACGGGCCCCACAGGCGTTGACCCGGGTGTTCACCGGCGACACCTTCGGAGCGACCCTCGTGGAGCTCTGACGTGGAGCTCTGACGTGGAGCCCTGACGTGGAGCTCTGACGTGGAGCTCTGACACCGAGGAGGCGGGATGCGGATCGGCGACGCGGCGGCCGCGACGGGCACCACCCCCAGGGCCCTGCGGTTCTACGAGCAGCGCGGGCTGCTGCCCCCGCCCACCCGCTCCGGCTCCGGCCAGCGCGAGTACGGGCCCGAAGAGGTCGCCCGGGTCCGGGTGATCCGCCAACTGCTGGCCACCGGGCTCACGGTGGACGACCTGGCCAGCCGCCCGCACCGGCTGGGCCTGCTCATCGAGGACCCGCCCCGGCGCTGCACGGCCGACCCCGGTCCGGAGACCTTCGCCCCGGTGATCGCCGCCCGGCTGGCCGCCCTGGACGCGGAGATCGCCCGGCTCATCGCCCGGCGGGAGCGGCTCGCCCGGCACGCCGCGACGGGGGGCGTCGACGTGCCGGGCGAGGACTGGGACGCGCCTGACTGGGACGCGCCTGGCGCGCCCTGAGGGGCGCTCAGCCGGCCTCGGGCGCGGCGAGCCGGGGTTCCAGCGCGGGGGCGGCGGGCCGGGGCCAGCTGATCCGGGTGGCGCAGAGCGAGACCACCGCGGCGGAGGCGGCGACCGCGGCCATGCCCCAGACCAGGCTGGTGCCGCCGGCGATGAAGCCGATCACGGCGGGGCCGGCCAGCAGGCCGGTGGTGCCCATGGCCGCCACCAGGGAGAGCGCGTCCGAGCCCTGGCGGGCGGCGGCGACGTAGACGCAGGGCGTGACGGCGGCGACGCCGAGGCCCACGCAGGCGAAGCCGAGCAGGGTGGGCACCACGCCGCCGGTCAGCAGGGCGACGGCGAGGCCGAGGCCGGCCAGCAGGCTGCCGGTGCGGACGATCCGGCCGTCGCCGAAGCGGGTGCGCCAGCCGTCGGCGAAGATCCGGGCGCAGACCATCATCACCGAGACGACGGCGATGCCCAGCGGGGCGAGTCCGGCCCCGGCGTCCACCACGTCCTTGAGGTAGAGCGCCGACCAGTCGTTCATCGCCCCCTCGGTGACGGTGCCGAAGACCATCGCCAGGCCCATCCAGAGGGTGGCGGCGGCCGGCAGCGCGAAGCCGCGGCGGGACTTCCTCCCGGCCTGCTCCGCCGGGTCGGCGGCCCCGTCCGGGCGCGCGGCCCCGTCCTGGCTCTCGGCCCCGTCCGGGTGCTCGGCCAGCAGGCCGGGCCGGGCGGCCAGCACCAGCACCGCCAGCAGCGCGGCGGCCAGCCCGAAGTGGACGGCGAGGCTGCCGGTGACGGCGTTGACCCCGGAGGCCAGCAGGGCGGCCAGCAGCGAGCCGGCGCTGAACGTGGCGTGCAGCCTGGACATCGTGGTGCGCTCGAAGCGGGCCTCCAGGGCAGCGCCCTGGGCGTTCATCGCCACGTTCAGACAGCCGACGGCGACGCCGTCGCAGAACAGCACCAGCAGGGTGAGCGGGTAGTTCGGCACCACCGACAGGGCGAGCAGGACCACGCCCAGGGCGAGCGCCGACAGCACCGAGAGCAGCCGGGAGCCGAACCGCCGCATCAGCACCGCCACCAGCGGGAACGACACCGCCGCGCCGATCCCGCAGGTCATCAGCAGCAGGCCGATCTGGGCCTCGCCCAGGTCGAGCCGGGCCTTGAGCGCGGGCACCCGGGACACCCAGGTCGCGTACTGGAAGCCGAGCGCGAAGAACAGTGCGCCGATGGCCAGTTGGGAGCGGCGGAACTCGTCGCGCGCGGGGGAGGTCATGTGCATCAGCCCACTTCGGCTCTGGGTGCGGAACCGGGAGTCGGATCCGCGGGGTTCGGGGCGCGGTCCAACGGCTTGGCCATGTAGACGGCCGCGGCGCCGTAGCTCGCGGGCAGCCCGATCTCCGGCCGGGCGCGGTAGCCCAGCCCGGCCCACAGCACCTCGGAGCCGCGCACGGCGACCAGCGAGAGGGTGCGGTGGCCGGCCGCCCGGCCGGTCTCCTCCAGGTGCCGCAGCAGCCGCGGGGCCAGGCCGCGGCCGCGCGCCCGCTCGGCGATCACCAGGTCGTGGGCGTGCAGGTTGCTCTCCGTGGGCCGCACCGCGGCGCCGGTGGAGGCCAGGCTGAGGTCCGGGCAGCGGAACAGCGGGTACGGCAGGGCGAGCAGGTAGCCGGCGAAGCCGTCCGCGTCCTCCAGGACGAAGCAGGTCGACGGCGAGGCGCGGTGCCGGGAGCGCAGCGCCGCACCGCCCTCGGAGAGGCCGCTGGCGGCGTAGGCGCGCTCCTCGGCGGCGATCACCTCCGGCCAGTCCTCCTCGCGGAGCAGCCGGATCCGGGTGTCCGTCGTCGCCGTATCGGTCATCGTGGTGTCCGCCGTCGCTGGGTCGGTCGTCGCTGTGCCCGTCGCCGCTGGGTCGGTCATCAGCGGACCTCCTCGGGGTGGTCGCCGCCGACGCAGGTGTACGGCAGCGGCGGGAAGCCGTTGAAGCCGCGGGTGGCGTAGGCGGTGGCGTAGGCGCCGCAGGAGTGGATCCACACCGGGTCGCCGGAGGCGAGCGCGTACGGGACGCGCACCGCGCCGTCCTCCTGGGCGTACGCGTCGTCGCTGTCGCAGGTCGGGCCGGCCACCACGGCGTTGACGAACTGCCCGCCGGGGTGGCTGGGGAACTCCAGGCGGTACTGCAACTGGTCCATCTCGTACAGGCCGTTGAACTTCCCGCAGCTCAGGTAGAGCCAGTCCTCGCGGGTGCCGTCGAGCCGGTGGCGGGAGGAGAGCCGGGCGACGTGGGCGCGGATCGCACCGTGGTCGGCGACCAGGTGGCGGCCGGGTTCCAGGACGAAGTCCAGCGGGGCCGCGTTGACGGCGCGCAGCCGTTCCATGCCCTCGCGGATGACCGTGAACATCTTGTCCAGCGGCGGTTCGAGCGGGCGGCCGGCCCGGTCGAGGACGCCGAGGGCGGGTAGTCCGCCGCCGAGGTTGATCCGGTCCGGGGTGATGCCACGCCAGTTGAGCGCCTCCAGGACGGCGGCCAGCGAGTCGATCGCCGCGGTCCAGGCCTCGGCGGTCATCTGCTGGGAGCCGACGTGCACGGACAGCCCGGAGGGCACCAGCCCGGCGGTGCGGGCGGCGCCGAGCACCCGCAGGGCGTCCTCGGGCGAGCAGCCGAACTTGTGGCTGAGCCCCCACAGGGCGCCCTCGCCGGTGGTCGCGATCCGGCAGAACACCCGTGACCCGGGGGCGTGTTCGGCGATCGCGGCGACGTCCTCCAGGCTGTCGGTGGCGAACTCGCGCACGCCCAGCCGGTAGGCCTCGACGATGTTGCGGTCGGACTTGATGGTGTTGCCGTAGTGGATCAGTTCGGGGGCCGCCCCGGTGCGCAGCGCCTGGGCGATCTCCTGCGGACTGGCGGCGTCGAAGCCGGAGCCGAGCCGGGCGAGGTGGCCGAGCACCTCGTCGACGGGGCAGGCCTTCATCGCGAACCGGACGGCGACACCGGGCAGTTCGGCGCGCAGGGCGGCGTACTGGCGGCCGATGCCGTCGAGGTCGTAGATGACGGTGTCCTCGGTGGCGGCGGCGAGCGCGGCACGGAGGGCGGTGTGGTCGTGCTGGTCGGGGCGGGGCGCGCGGTCGGCGTGCACGGCGGCGGAGGCGGTCGGGGCTCGGTGGTTGGTCCTCCCCCGGTCGGGCCGGTCAGCCCGCTCGGCCCGGTCGGCCCGGTCATGCGGTTCGGCGGCGTGCTGCGCCCCGGCGGGATGGCGCTGCTCGGGGATGTGGCGCGGTTCGGTCGAGCGGCGCGGCTCGGTCGAACGGCGCGGCTCGGTGGTGCGATGCGGTTCGGTGGATTGCGATATCACGTGTGAACTCCCGGTGCGGCTAGGGCGCGTCTTGTGGATCAGGTCGGACCAGACCGCGGCGTCAGGGTGCGTGCATCGCAAGGCGGAGGAGGGAGTCCATGCGGAGCATCGGCGACCGACGACAACGCGGCGAGGTGCGTGCCCTGGCGTCGCGGGCCTGGCCTGATCCACAAGACACGCCCTAACCCGGCAGCCGGTCGGCGGGCGTGGCCTTACCGGCCCGCACGAGCGGGCCCCACGCGTCGATCAGCAGGGCGAAGTCCTCGATGTCGGCCTGCGCCCGGTCGAGCAGCTGCGCCCGTCGGGGCGCCAGGTGGTCGGCGAACTCGGCGTATCGGCCGCCGAGTTGCCGGTAGCAGCGGTCGAGCTCGGCGAGCCGCCGGTGGTTCTCGGCGCGGTCGGTCGCGGCGCTGCGGCGGGCGGCGTCGGCGATCAGCCCGGGGCGGACGTGGTGGTGCTCGTCCAGCAGGGTGTCGCCGGCCCGTTCCAGCTCGGAGTAGACGGGGTGGAGGTAGAGCATGGAGAGCAGGAACTTGGCGTAGCGCTCCTGGTAGGCGGTGAAGCCGGAGCCGGTGCGTCGTTCCGGGGTGTAGTAGTTGACGATGTGCCGGTTGTGGGTCACCCCGGGCAGGGTGGCGTCGTGCACCAGGTGGTGCAGGAAGTAGTCGCTGCCGATGGTGTCGGTGGCGGGCGGCAGCGGGACGCGTTCGTAGACCTCGCGGTCGAGGGCGATGTTGCACATGTCGATCCGCCAGATGTCGGGCCGGCCGAGCACGGCGCGGTCGACGGTGAACGGGTCGGTTCCGCCGCCGGTGAAGGAGTCGGCGACGAGTTCCCGCCGCTCCTGCTCGGTGGCTCCGGTGGGCGCCCAGAGCGCGACCAGGTCGTGGTAGACGTCCGAGTCCAGGTCGCGGATCTCGCCCAGGTCGACGGAGAGTTCGCCGATGAAGGAGGCGCCGACCAGGGCGACGGGCTTGTCGGCGTCGGCCGGGTCGAGGGTGCGCTCGGTGACGGCGGCGGCCGCGTCGGCGGCCTTGAGGCCGATGGTGGCGAGTTCGTGGTCGATCGGGAAGACGGGGGCGCCGTCGTGCCACTGGTAGCGGCTGTCGGAGTCGCGGCGGTGCACAGAGGCGCAGCCGAGGGCGGCGGCCAGCAGGAAGGCCCGGTTGGTGCAGGCGCCGTAGGAGACGGCGTCGGGCAGCATCAGGTCGAGCAGCCGGTCCGGGTCGGGGAGGGCGGCGCGCTCGATCACCCCGCGCAGGAAGGCGCGTTGGGCGTCCTCGTCGAGGTGGTGGGCGACCACGTCTTCGGTGGGCGGCAGTGCGGCGAGGGCGGCGGCGTGCCGGGCGCGGTCCGCCGGTTCGGCGGAGTCGAGCACCAGGAGGTGCACCCGGACGCCGAAGGTCCGGGCGGCGTGGGCGGCTTCGGCGCCGACGGCGGTGACGGTGTCGGCGCAGGCGCGGTTGGTGGGCAGGGTCAGGCAGATGGCGTGCATTCCCGCTCCCCCGTGGGCTGCTCGGCACCCGAGTCCTCGAAGCTCCGGCCGGTCCAGGACCGCAGGCCGAGCAACTTCTCCCCCAGTTCGGTGAGTTCGGCCGGTCCGTAGCGCAGCGCCTCGGGCCGCTCGGCGTCCCCGACCAGGGTGCGGTTCCAGTCCGGGGTGGCGAGGGTGCGCCAGGACTCGACCCGGGAGCGGCGCAGCGGCTCGGCCTCCTCCAGGGCGGGCATCATGGACAGGTACTGCACGGAGCGCACGCCGTTCGCGGAGGTGTTGGGGGCGACGCCGTGGGCGAGCAGGCCGTTCCAGATCAGCAGGTCACCGGCCTTCAACTCGGGGCGGACGACGGGGAACTCGGCGCGGTCGATGTCGGGGCGGATCGGGTCGCGGTCGGCGGGCTGGGCGGCCTGCCACTCGTTGTGGCGGCGGAACAGTTCCGGGTTGCACTGGAAGCCACCGTGGTCGGTGGCGGTGTCGTTGAGCGCGATGATGCCCTGGACGCGCTGCGGCAGCATGGCGCGGGTGGTGTCGACGTCCCAGTGCAGTTCGATGTCGAAGCCCTTGTCGGTGGGTTCGATCAGGGCGCGGTCGCGGTTGCGGACGTTCGGCGGGTTGAGGTTGAGCCGGTCGAGGGTGACCCAGAGCTCCTCGCAGTCCCAGACGTCCACGAAGGCGTCGTAGACGCGCTGCGACTGGCGGCTGTCCCAGATGAGTTGGTGGTGGTAGGCCTCGACGAAGCCGTAGATGTGCAGGTGCCGGTCGAGTTCGTCGCGGTGGTCGCGTTCGCGGTACCAGTCCTCGGGGCGGTCGGGCGACAGGCCCTGGAACTCCCAGGCGAAGTCGAGCAGTCGCTGCGCGGCCGCGGCCGGGATCGCCTGCCGGACCACGACGTAGCCGTAGGTCTGCCAGTGCGCGAAGTCCTCCTCGGAGAGCACTCGCAGCGGGTGCTTCTTGCGCAGTTCGCGCAGGGCGGTGGCGGCGAGGTAGCTCTCGGTGTCGGCACTGAAGTAGGGGCGCGCGGAGGCGGCCCGGTACAGATATTCCTCGGGGTGTTCGTCAGGGCTCGGCATGGGCGGTCACTCCGTGGTTCGTGGTCGATGCAGCGCGTTCTCGGGCGCCCGGTGCGGGCGCGGCGAGCCGATGGCCGATCGTCGGCCGGACGGGGAATTCGGTGCGCGGACCGGCTCCCCGTCCGCATGCGCTCCTTCTCGCCTCGGCCCCCGAGCAGCGCACAACGCCACGTCAGGGGGCCAACTCGCCCGTCCGGCAAGGGCACTCACCCCACATCAGCCTGCGCCGGACCGCGCTTCCCCATACGTTGGACTAGACCAACTAATGGTGTCAACCCTTTCTCGCAGGTTACCGATTGGGAATCAGCGCAGTTCACGGCGGTTCTGGAGGTTCGCTTTATGTTTCGGAAACTGACATAAGGCGGGGTATGTTTCGAGAATTGACATAATCGCGCGGAGTTGAACCCCACGCGCCCCGAATCCGTTGCGCACGTACGTTGGGTCTGTGGCACGTCCCCGACCGGCACGTCCCCGACCGGCACGTCCCCGACCGGCACGCACCGGACCGGTACGTCCCCGGCTGGCCCCGCCCGGCTGGCTGACCGCGAGCCTGCGGCCCCGGGACGCGCCGGTCCCCTGGGCCGCGGCGGCCCGCGCCTCGGTGGCGCTCGCCGCCCCGCTCGCCGTCGGCACCGCCACCGGCCGGACCGGCTACGGCGCGCTGGTGTCGATGGGCGCGCTGTCCGGGGTGGTCGGGGACACCGCCGACGCCTACCGGATGCGGGTGTTCAACATCGCCGTGCCGCAGCTGTTCGGCGCCCTCGGCGTGCTGGTCGGCACCCAGGTGTTCGGCACCGGCTGGACGGCCGTGGTGGCCCTGACGGTGGTAGCCCTGGTGTCCGGCATGATCTCCTCGGTCGGCGCGGTCGCCTCCGTCTCCGGCCTGCTCCTGCTGCTGAACGCCGTGGTCGGGGCCGGCCTGCCGATGCCGTCCCCGTGGTGGCTGCCGCCCGCCCTGCTGCTGCTCGGCGGCCTGCTGGTGCTCGCGCTGACCCTGCTCGCCTGGCCCTTCCGCGGCGGCACACCCGAGCGGGCGACGGTGGCCGACACCTACCGGGCGGTCGCCGGACTGCTGGAGGCGGCCGGCTCACCCGGTTACGAGGACCGGCGCCGGGAGCTCACCCAGTCGCTCAACCACTCCTACGACCTGCTGCTGGCCCGCCGCGCCCGCCGGCACGGCCGCTCGGCCACCCTGGTGCGGCTGCTCGCCCAGCTCAACGCGCTGATCCCGGTGGTCGAGGGGGCGGCCGCGGCCCAGCTGCGCCCGCCCGGGGAGGGCCCGCTGCCGCCCGCCTACCCGGCGGCGGTGCGCGCGCTGGCCGCCGCCGTCGAACACGGCCGGACCGGCCCCGGCCCACCGCCCGGCCCGCCCGGACTCCTCGACCTGCCCGACCTGCCCGAGCCGCGCGGCCCGTCCACCCGCGCACTGGCCCAGGCCATCGGGCACGCCGCCACCGTGGTGCACGAGGCCGAGCCCGACCCGTACGCCGCCGACGACCGGCTCGGCCGGCCCGCCGGCCTGCGGGTACGGGCCCGCCGGACGGCCCGGGGGCTGCTGCTGTCCGGCGCGTCCTGGCGGTACGGGCTGCGGCTGGCGCTGTGCATCGGGCTGGCCCAGGTGCTGGTGTCGGTGATCGCCGTGCCGCGTTCGTACTGGGTCTCGCTGACGGTGACCTTCGTGCTGAAACCGGACTTCGGCTCGGTGTTCTCCCGCGCGGTGCTGCGCGCGCTCGGGACGGCCGCCGGGCTGCTGGTCGCCGTGCCGGTGCTCGCCGAGGTGCCGCACGGCTGGTGGGACGTGCCGGTGATGGCGGCGCTCGCCACGCTGATCCCGGTGCTGTCCGTGAAGGGGTACGCCTTCCAGACCGCCGCGATCACCCCGGTCATCCTGATGCTCTCCGACCTGCTCAACCACCAGGGCTTCCACCTGGTGCTGCCCCGGCTCTACGACTCGCTGATCGGCTGCGCCATCGCCCTGCTGGCCGGGTACCTGCTCTGGCCGGAGTCCTGGCACACCCGGATCGGCGACCGGCTGGCCGACGCCGTGCAGGACGCCGCCTCGTACGTCTCGCTGGCCTTCACCACGGCGCCGGGCCATGACGAGCCCGCCCGGGCCCGCTACCGGCGCCGGCTCTACCGGGACCTCTCGGCGGTGCGCAGCGAGTTCCAGCGGGCGCTCACCGAGCCGCCGCCGGTCGGCGCCCGGGCGGAGGCCTGGTGGCCGCTGGTGATCGCGGTGGAGCGGATCGTCGACACCACCACCGCCACCCGGGTGCGGGTCGAGCACGGCGCCCCGGTGCCGACCCCGGCCGAGGTGGGCGCCGTCGCCCGGGAGCTGACCGACCTGGCCGAGTCGCTGCGCAGCGGCGCGCCGGTGCCCCCGGGAGACCCGGACCCGCCGGCGCCGGACTGCGCGCTGGCCCGGCTGCACCACGAGGTGCACGCGGCCCGGGCGGTCGCGGCCTCCTGACCGACCCGCCCCGTCCGGGGACCGTCGGTCAGTCCTGGATCCGCCGCCAGGGCCGGTCCGCCTCCAACTCGTAGGCCAGCTCCAGCAGCAGCCGCTCCTGGCCGTGCGCGGCCGACAGGTGCACCCCGATCGGCAGGCCGCCCGGCGCCGCCCCGGCGGGCAGCGCGATGCCGGGGCCGCCGGTCACGTTGTTGACCGGGGTGAAGGCGACGTAGCGCAGCAGCCGCTCGATCAGCTCGTCGAAGGCCACGTTGGGGCTGAGGTGGCCGATCGGCGGGGCGGTGTGGGCGAGCACCGGGAAGAGGATCGCGTCGTGCTCGCGGAAGATCCCCGCGTACACGGCCTCGGCCCGGCGCAGCCGGCGCAGCACGCCCGGGGTGCGCCGGTACTGCGCCCGGAAGCTGTTGCGCAGCCCGGTGGTGAGCCCGTCCAGCTTCCCGGCCCGGAAGCCCGGGTCGAGCAGCACCCGGCCGGTGAGCGCGATCACCCAGGCGATGTAGCCCCAGTACGCCAGGAAGTCGCGGGAGAACTCCTCGCCGAAGGGCAGCGTGGTGGGCACCACCCGGTGCCCCATCGCCTCCAGCCGGGCGGCGGTCTCCTCGACCACCCGGCGGGTCGCCTCGTCGGTCTTGGCGGTGGGCGAGTCGACCACCAGCCCGATCCGCAGCCGGCGCCCGCTCGGGCCCTCGACCAGGCCGAGCGGGGGCAGCCCGGGGTTGCGGTGGTGGCGTTCGGCGGCGGCGAAGAAGGCGGCGGTGTCGCGCACCGTACGGGTCACCACCCCGTCGGTGACCAGGTCGATCGGCAGTTTGCCGCCCTGGGCGTTGGTGACCAGCCGGCCGCGGGTGGGCTTGAGGCCGACCAGGCCGCAGCAGGCCGCCGGGATGCGGATCGAGCCGCCGCCGTCGTTGGCGTGGGCGATCGGCACCACCCCGGCGGCGACCAGCGCGGCCGCGCCGCCGGAGGAGGCGCCGGGCGAGTGGGAGGTCTTCCAGGGGTTGCGCACCGGCTGGGCGGTGGCGAACTCGGTGGAGGCGTTCAGCCCGAACTCGGGCAGCCGGGTCTTGCCGAGCACGGCCAGGCCGGTGGAGAGCAGTTGGTCGGTGAAGGGCGCGTTGCGGCGGGCCGGGCGGGCGCGGAAGGCCTCGCTGCCCATGCCGGTCGGCAGGCCGCGGAGGTCGACGTTGTCCTTGAGGTACGTCGGCACGCCCCAGAGCGGGCCGTCGATGCCCGCCCGGCTGATCCGGGGCCGGTCGTAGGCGGCGTGGGCGACGGGCAGCAGCGCGGCGTCGATCCGCCCGGCGCGGGCGACGGCGGCCGCGACCAGCTCCCGGGGGTGGGCCTCACCGGCCCGGACCAGGGCGGCCAGTGCCACCGCGTCGTGTGCGCCGAGGGCGTCGTCGGTGAACGCGTGGGCCCGCTCGTCGGCCATCCCAACTCCCAACCGGTAGTACCGAACTGACTGGCGGTACCAGCCGGTAGTACCGGCCGGTAATGGTGCGGAGCTCGCAGTCTAGGCGCGCGGCACCGCGCGCGGAAACCCCCTGCGGCCGCCCCCGGAACCGCCGTCCGGGCCCCCGGCGAACCCACCCCCTGGCCCCCGGCGAACCCGCTCCGGACGCCAGGCAGGGCCTTCGGCGACCGCGCTCCGGGCGCCGGGCCGGGCCCCGCCCGGGTGTCAAGGCCGCCCCGGCGCACGGGCGTTCGGCCTGCGCCCCCGCGTTCACCCCACCCGCCGTTCCCGGACCGTTTCACCGGCGGCCGCCGGGAAAGATCACCGACGCCCCACCGACCCGCCCTCCCCGAGGTGACGCCCGTGCCCACCCAGTACCGTCCCACCGCCCGCTACACCTCGGCCACCGCCCCCGGTGCGCTCCCCCTGCTCGGCCACGCCCCCGCCCTGCTCCGCAACCCGCACGACTTCGTGGCCGGCCTGGCCGCCCACGGCGACCTGGTCCGGATCCGGCTCGGCCCGCTCGACGCGTACGTCGTCTGCCACCCCGACCTGGTGCGCCGCCTGCTCACCGAGGACCGCACCTACGACAAGGGCGGCATCGTCGTCGAGAAGGCCCGCGAGGCCTTCGGCAACGGCCTCGCCACCTGCCCCGCCGCCGACCACCGGCGCCAGCGCCGGATGCTCCAGCCCGCCTTCCACCGCGACCGGCTGCCCGGCTACGCCGCCCTGATGGCCGAGGAGATCTCCGGCGCGACGGCGGGCTGGCGCGACGGCGACGTGATCGACGTGCCCGCCGCGATGTACCGCCTCTCCACCGCCGTCACCGCCCGCTGCCTGTTCGCCGCCCACGAACGGGCCGGCTCGCTGCCCGTCCACGCCGCCATGGACCAGGTCGCCCGCGGGGTCGCCCGGCGGATGATGCTGCCGCTGCCCGGCGCCGACCGGATCCCCACCCCCGGCAACCGCCGCTTCGCCCGCGCCCGGCGGGACCTCCGGGAGATCACCGACCGCCTGATCGGCGACTACCGCGCCGCCGGCACCGACCACCACGACCTGCTCTCGATGCTGCTCGGCGCCCGCGACGAGGAAGGCCGGGGCCTGTCCGACGACGAGGTCCACGACCAGGTGGTCACCTTCCTGCTGGCCGGCATGGAGACCACCGCCGCCACCCTCTCCTGGGCCTGGACCCTGCTCGCCGCCAACCCCGCCGTCCGCGAGCGCCTGCACACCGAACTCGACACCGTCCTCGACGGCCGCCCCGCCCGCCACCAGGACCTGCCCGCCCTGCCGCTCACCGCCCGGATCGTCAGCGAGACCCTGCGGCTCCACCCGCCGGCCTGGATCCTCAGCCGCACCACCACCGCCGCCACCGAGCTCGGCGGCCACCCCCTCCCGGCCGGCGCCACCGTCCTGTACAGCCCCTACCTGCTGCACCGCCGGGCCGACCTCTTCCCCTGCCCCGACCGCTTCGACCCCGACCGCTGGCTCACCACCGCCCGCCCCGCCCCCGGCACCTACGCCCCCTTCGGCCTCGGCGCCCGACGCTGCATCGGCGAGGCCTTCGGCAGCACCGAGGCCGCCCTCGCCCTGGCCGGCATCGCCGCCCACTGGACCGTCACCCCCACGCCCGGCAGGCCCGTCCGCCCGCAGCGCAGCGCCTCGCTCTCCCCCCGCCCGTTCACCGCCACGCTCGCCCGCCGGATCCGCTGAGCCGCCACGGGCATCCGGCAGCGCGGTTCGGTACTGTCCCGAGGTGGCCGGCCGCATCCGGACCGGCCGGACCAGCCGCTCGACCGGGACACCATCAGAACATGAACGCTCGACCCCCGTTGGGGCTCCTCAGCACGCTGCTGCGCGTCGTCCGCACGTACCCGCGGCGCTCGCCGCTGACCCTCGTCTACGTCGGGCTGCTGCTCCTCGGGCACGCCTGGGTCGAGTACGGGCTGACCGAGGAACAGGCCGACGACCTGCGCAACTACATCAGCACCAACCTGGACAACCTGCACGACCACCCGCTCCGTGCCCTGGTCGGCAGCGCCCTGCTGTACGACGGCACGCTCACCGACATCACCTCCACCGGCTTCGGCGGCACCCTGATCACCCTCGGCCTCGGCATCGTCGTCGGCCTGGCCTGGGCCGAACGCCGCTTCGGCACGCCCCGCGCCGCCGCCGTCTTCCTGGCCGGGCACGTCGGAGCCACCCTGATCACCGCCCTGGTGATCCTGCTCGCCCTGCACCAGGGCTGGTACCCGGAGAGCGTCCGGGCGGCCTCCGACTACGGCATCAGCTACGGCGCCCAGGGCGCCCTCGCCTTCGCCACCCTCGCCCTGCCCCGCTGGGCCCGACTGCCCTGGGCCGCCTTCGTGCTCGCCTGGCCGCTCACCGGCGACGAGGAGTGGCCCGGCCCGCTGCCCGAGTTCACCACCGTCGGCCACCTCCTCGCCGCCGCCCTCGGCTTCGCCCTGGCCGCCGCCACCGCCCGCGGCCGGCGCCGCGCCGCCGCCCCGGCCGCCGCCGCCCGTACCGGCGGCTGACCGCCCCGGGCGGGACCGGCGGGTGGCGCGCGGCGGGGCCGTCGGGACGCGGGCGTTCAACGACGCGGGCGTTCAGCGCGGCGGGCGGCGCTCCTCGGCGAGCGTGGCCAGCAGCCGCTCGATCGCCGCCAGCCGCTCCCGCAGCTCGTCGACGTCGCCCTTGGTGGCACTCCGCTCGGCCTCCCGGAGGGTGACCAGCAGCTGCCCGTCCGGTTCCAGCCGGGCCCGCGCCACATCGCTCACGTTGTCACCGTTCTGCACCCGGATCGCGTGCTCCAGCTCGGACGGGCGCAGCGCCAGCTCGCGCAGCGCGCCGGGCACCAGCCTGCCGTCACGGACCACCGTGGTGGGAACCCCCTCCAGGATCCGCGCGGCCCGCGGGTCCCGGGCCAGCCAGCGGGTGACCCCGGCGTTCACCGCGATCAGGGTGACGGCGCCGATCGCACCGCCCAGCAGGCTGTTGTCGTTGCCGATGATCGCGTTCTGCACCACGTTGGAGAGCAGGAACACGACCACGATGTCGAAGGTGTTCAGCCCCGCCAGCCCGCGCTTCCCGGCCAGCCGGAAGAGCACCAGGATCAGCACGTAGACGGCGATCGTCCGGAGGATCTTCTCCACGATCGGAATCTGGACGACCACCAGGTCATGCCACACGGCCCCGCTCCTCCCACCAGGACGCTCCGGAGCGACCGTCCGGAAACGGGGCCGACGCTACTCCCCGGCGGCCGTCAGGAGCGCCGCTTCGGCTTCCCGCGCCGGGCCGCGGCCGGGCCGCCCCGGCCCTTCTGCGCGCCGGTCCGCTGGCCGCCCGCCTTCTGCGCACCCGTCTTCTGGGCACCCGCCTTCTGCGCACCCGCCTTCTGGCCGCCGGCCTTCTGCTGCTGCGGCTTGCGCGGCGCCGCCGCCTTCTTCGGCTGGCTCTTCGGCTCGGCCTCGGCCGGCTGTCCGGCCCCGCGGCCGCGCGAGCTGTTGACGGTGCGCCCCCGGACGATCCCGATGAACTCCTCCACCAGGTCCGTGGTCCGCTCCTGCGGCCAGGCCAGTGCGACCTGCGACTGCGGCGCCTCCGGCACCGTCCGGTAGGTGAGGTCCCGCCGGTGGTGCAGCCGGGCCAGCGACTGGGGCACCAGCAGCACGCCGACGTTGGCCGCCACCAGCTCGACCGCGTCCGCCGTGGTGTCCGGGCGGGCGATCGCCGGGCGCCCGGGCAGGGTCCCGGCCGTGAGGCCGAGGGTGTCGTCCAGCGGGTGGAAGACCACCTCGTCGGCGAGCTCGTCGAGGGCGACCTCCTCGGCCGCGGCCAGCCAGTGGTCCTTGGGGAAGACCACCACGGTGGTCTCGGTGTACAGCGGGATCGCGCTCAGCACGTCCTTGTCGACCGGCAGCCGGACCAGTCCGGCGTCCACCGCGCCCTCGCGCAGGGCCCGCTCGCCGTCGGTGGAGGGCACCGCGACGAGGTCGAGCGGCACGTCCGGAAGCCGTTCGACCCAGACCCGGGCCCATTTGCCGGGGGTCACGCCCGGGACGTACGCGAGCCGGAACGGCGGGTTCACCTGCATGTCTGTCACAGGGCAAGGCTACCGACCGTGACCGGAAGCGCCCGCACGCTCCCTTACCCTTGTTCCATGACACCGCTCAAGCAGAAGACCAGCCAGACCATGAAGCCGGCCACGGCGGCCAAGAAGCTGGGGATCTACCTCGCAGCCGCGCCGACCGACTTCCAGGAGGGCGTGGTCTCCCGCGAGGAGCTCAACGCGCTGCAGGCCGAGCCGCCGCAGTGGCTCCAGGAGCTGCGCAAGAACGGCCCGCACCCGCGCCCGGTGATCGCCGCCAAGCTCGGCATCTCCATCTCGGGCCTGGCCCGCGGCGGGGTGACCGAGGCGCTGACCACCGCCGAGGTCGACGCCATCAAGGCCGAGAACCCGCTGTGGCTCCAGCACGAGCGCGCCAACCAGGCGGACCTCCGCAAGGAGACCGCCCGGATCAAGGCGAAGCACGAGAAGGAGGCCGCCGAGAAGGCCGCCAAGGAGAACCAGGGCAACTGAGCCCCTCGGGGGCCGGCCGCCGACCCCCTCGCTCCACCGGTGCCGGCGTTCGTCCAGGGAGGACGGACGCCGGCACCGTCGTGCCCGGAGCCCGGTGCCCGGAGCCCGGAGCCCGGAGCCCGGAGCCCGGAGCCCGGAGCCCGGAGCCCGCTGCCTTGGTCGCCCGCCCGGTACCTGCGGGCCCGCCGAAGACGCCGTCGGCGGCGGCGCGTTCACCGTCGGCGGCCCGAACTCCTCTCCCCCCGGTGCGTATTGACCGCGCCGTCGCCGCTCCGAATAATCGGCCCGATCGGGCCCCCAGGGAACCCGTGTCGCACTGCCCCCACCGGACCCGGGAGCGCCCCCATGACCGAGCAGCCGAACGACACCTCCCACCGCGCCGCCCCCTCCTCCCACACCGAACTGGCCGCCCTCGCGGAGGAGTTCTTCACCGCCGAGAACGACCACGACCCCTTCGAAGCCACCCTCGCCGGCACCGAGGGCTACGCCCACGGGGTGCCCGACCCGTCCCGCGAGGCCGCCCTGCGCCACCGCGAGGTGCTCCGCGGCCTCGCCACCCGGCTGGCGGCGATCCCGCTTGACGGGCTCACCGGCGAGGACCGCACCACCCACCGGGTGCTCGCCCGGCTGATCGACGACAACGACGGCCGGATCACCCACGGCCTCGACGATTTCAGCGTCTCCGCGACCATCGTCGCCCCGCACAACACGGTCTTCGCCTCGCTCGCCATGACCGCCGTCGACCACGAGGGCACCGACGCCTATCTGGAGCGGCTGGCCGGCCTGCCCGGCTACTTCGACGGTGTCCTGCGCCGCAGCCTGGACGCCGCCGCCGAGGGCCGCCACCCGTTGCGCAGCGGCGTGGACGCCGCGATCACCCAGCTGGACGGCTACCTGGCCGCCGACCCGACCGCCGACCAGCTGCTGCGCCCGCTCCAGGGCCGCCCGGAGTTCGAGCGGGCCCGGGCCATCGTCCGCGAGGGCGTGCGCCCCGCCATCGCCCGCTACCGGGCCGGGCTGGCCCAGCGGCTGGCACCGGCCGCCCGCCCGGACGCCGAAGCCGGAGTCTGCTACGTGCCCGGCGGCGACGAGGGCTACGCGGACGCCGTCGCCCGCTTCACCCGGCCGGGGCTCGGCCCGGAGGAGGTGCACCGGATCGGCCTGGAGACGGTGGCGGCGCTGCGCGAGGAGTTCGGCGAGCTGGGCGCCCGGGTGCTCGGCATCAGCGGCACCGACGAGGTGCTGACCGCGCTGCGCGAGGACCGCTCGCTGCGCTTCAACAGCGCGGCCGAGATCGTCGCCCTGGTGGACGACGCCCTGGACCGGGCCCGGCGCGCCTCGACCGACTGGTTCCGCCCGTACCCGATCGCCGACTGCGTGACCCGGGAGATCGACCCGCTGGAGGCGGAGACCGCGCCGCTGGCCTACTACCAGCCGCCGGGCCCGGGCGGGCTGCCCGGCACCCACTGGATCAACACGCTGAACCCGGGGAGCCGGTTCAGCTACGAGTACGAGGCGATCGCCTTCCACGAGAGCGTGCCCGGCCACCACCTCCAGCTCGCGCTCGCCCGCACCCTGCACCACCTGCCGGAGTTCCGGCAGCGGCCGAACGGCCAGCTGACCGCGCACGTCGAGGGCTGGGGCCTGTACACCGAGCGGCTGGCCGACGAGATGGGCCTGTACGGCTCGGAGCTGTCCCGCTTCGGCATGCTGTCGATGGACGCGCTGCGCGCGGTGCGCCTGGTGGTGGACACCGGGCTGCACCACTACGGCTGGTCCCGGCAGCGGGCGATGGACTACCTGCGGGACAACACGGCCACCCCGGAGGCCAACGTCCGCAACGAGATCGACCGCTACATCGCCTGGCCGGGCCAGGCCACCGCGTACCTGATCGGGCGTCGGGAGATCGTCCGGCACCGCGAGCGGGCCCGGGCCGAGCTCGGCGGGCTCTTCGACGTACGTGAGTTCCACCACGAGGTGATCGGGCACGGCAGCCTGCCGCTGGGCGTGCTGGAGGACCTGATCAGCGACTGGATCACGGCGCTGCGGTCGGTCTGACGCTCCCACCGGTCCCGGTCCCGGTGCCGTCCCGGTACCGCCTCCGGGCGCCGCCGCCGGGGGCCGTGGCCGAATGCCGTGCCGGGGACGGTGCCGGGGGCCGTGCCGGCCAGGCCGTGGCGCACCCGTCGAGGCGTCAGGAGTGCGAAAACGATTCCGCGCGCCCGCCGCCGTCCTCCCGCGCCGGACGTGGCGTCACCCCTTCGGCCCCCTCGACACGGTAGTGTCCGCTGGCGCGGCCCCCGGCACCTTCGTCGACCGGCCGCCCGTGCCACCGCAACGACCTGGAGGAACTCCGTGCCGGCACCCGCCCGAGGCGCCCTCGCCATAGCCGCGGCCGTCCTGCTCGCCGCCGCCGCAGGCTGCTCGTCCGGCGGCGGCCACACCGCCAAGGACAGCTCCGGCGGCAAGGCCTCCTCCCACAGCAGCGCCCCCGGCTCCGCCCCGGCGGCCGCCGGCGACGCCGCCCACCCCGCCCCGGCCTCGATCGTGACCGGCCCCGGGCCGAAGAGCTCCTACGACGCCCAGCCGCAGCCCGCGGCGGGCAGCTGCCACTACCGCTACACGGCGGACAAGCAGCCGCTGCCCGACCCGAACTGCACCCCGGGCGCGATCAGCCCGGCGGTCAACCAGGGCAACATCAACGACACCATCTGCAAGCCGGGCGGCTACACCTCGACCATCCGCCCGCCGGTGAACGTCACCGGCAAGGAGAAGGCCGAGAACGCCAAGTCCTACGGCTACACCGGCCCGATGGGCGACGCCGAGTACGACCACCTGATCAGCCTCCAGCTCGGCGGCGACCCCAACGACCCGCGCAACCTGTGGATCCAGCCGCCCTCCCCCGGCCACGTCCCGGGCAAGGGCCCGAACAACCCCAAGGACTCGGTGGAGACCCACCTGCACACCGCGATCTGCAAGGGCCAGGTCACCCTGACCGCCGCCCAGCAGGCGATCGCCACCGACTGGACGACGGCCGAGGCCAAGCTCGGCATCAGCAAGGGCGGGGCCGCCGCCACGCCCAGCACGGAGCCCGACGCCGACGGGGACTGACCTCCCCGGACCGGAACCGTTCGGTCCGCGTCGGTCCGGAACCGTTCGGTCCGTGCCGGGCCGGAACCGTTTGGTCCGGAACCGTTCGGTCCGGCTCAGAGCGAGCCGACCAGCTCCGCGATGGTGTCGAACGGCCGGTACGCCGCGAACTCCGCGCCCAGCGCGCGGGCCCGTGCGCGGAACCGGCCCTCGGCGAGCACCTGCTCCACCGCCCGGCCGACCGCCTCCGGGGCCGGGCGGCCGGTGCGCAGGTCCAGCCCGACACCGGCCCACTGCACCCGGGCCGCGACCTCCGGCTTGTCCTCGCTCGCGCCGGCCACCACGACCGGCACCCCGTACCGCAGCGCGGTCTGCACCCCGCCGTAGCCGCCGTTGCTCACCAGTACGTCGGTGTGCGGCAGCAGCCGCTCGAACGGCACGTACCCGGCGGCCCGGACGTTCTCCGGCAGCCGGCCGCCCAGCAGTTCGGCCAGCGCCCGCGGCCCGTCCGGGCGGGCGGTGGCGGCCACCACCAGCACGTCCCGGTCCGCCAGCGCGCGGACCGTCGGGGCGACCAGCTCGCCCAGGTCGCCGTTGGCCAGCGTCCCCTGGGTCACCACCACGACCGGCCGCTCACCGGTGACCTCCGCCCACCACCCGGGCAGCGGCTGCTCCTCGCCGACGTTCCCCGGCAGCGCGCCGATCAGGCGGTACGAGGCGGGCGCGTCGGAGCGCGGGTACTCGAAGCCCGGCACGGTCAGCTGCAGGTACACGTCCGGCACCGTCACCTGGGCCAGCCCGCGCGGCCCCGCCGGCAGTTGGACGCCCGCCTCCGCGAACACCTTCTCCGCGTACCGCTGCAAGGGCTCGCCGCGCCGGTCCATCTCCTCCTGCAAGGAGCGGTTGCGGATCCGGCCCTCCTCCCCCGGCAGCGGCGGCAGCGCCAGCCCGAACGGCGCGGTGTCCGCGCTCGGCAGCATCGCCGGGGTGATCCCGACCCCGATCAGCGCCGGGCGCTCCGCCCTCGGGCGGGCCAGCGCCAGCGGCAGCACGCCCTGGACGAAGGCGTCCGCGACCACGGCGTCGGCCGGGAACCGCGCCAGCAGCGCGAGCAGGGCGCGGTACTGGTGCGGCACCGGGTCGAGGAAGACGTGCCGCACGTCGAAGGCGATCCGCTCCGGGCCGGGCGGCAGCTCCGCCCGGCCCGGGAAGGACCCGTCGAGGTCGCGGTCGTCCCAGTCGGCCTCGGCGGGCAGCGCGGCGAAGCGCACCCCGGCCCGCCCGGCCGCCTCCGCGAAGCGCGAGCCGCCGAGGAAGACCACCTCGTGGCCGCGCGCGGCGAGGTCGGCGGAGATGGCCAGCAGCGGGCTGACGTGCCCGTGCGCGGGCAGGGCTGTGGTGATGATCCTGGACAGCGGAGACTCCTGTGGTCGGGCCCGGTCGGTACGGGGACTCACCGTAGGCAGTGGGGGTAGACGTCCGATGAACGGCTCATCTGCCCAGCACCGCGCCCCCGTTCAGCCCGATCACCTGCCCGGTGAGGTAGCCGGCCGCCGGCGAGGCGATGTAGGCGACCGCCTCGGCCACGTCCTCGGGCGTGCCGGCCCGGCCGACCAGGGTGTCGGCGACCTTCCGGGCGTGGAACTCCTCGTTCCGGTCCGCGCCGAAGATCTCGGTGTCCGCCACGTAGCCCGGCGCCAGCACGTTCACCGTGATCCCGTCCGGCCCCAACTGCCGCGCCAGGCCGAACGCCCAGCCGTGCAGCGCCGCTTTCGCGGCCGCGTACGAGCCGGCCGAGTGCGGGCCCGCGCCACCACGCTGGGCGGCCGCCGAACTGATCACCACCAGCCGGCCGCCGGGCCGGCGCAGCACCCCCTGGAGCGCCGTGGTCAGCAGCACGGCGGTCAGCAGATTGGTGTCCAGGTCCCGCCGCCAGGAGGCGGCCAGCGCGGCCAGACCGTCGTCCTCGGGCGGGGTGATGATCGCGCCCGCGTTGTTCACCAGCACGTCCACCGGGCCGAGTTCGGCGATCCGGGCGGCCACCCGCTCGACCGCCGCCGGATCCGCCAGGTCACCCGCCAACGGCACCACCGACCCCGGCCCGGCCGTGCGCTCGATCGCCGCCCGGGCCTCCTCCAGCACGGCCGCCCGGCGCCCCAGGACCACCACCCGGCACCCGTCCCCGGCCAGCCGGGCGGCGATCGCCCGCCCGATCCCCGTCCCGCCGCCGGACACCACCGCGAGCCGCTGCCGGCGCTCCGTCACCGCTCAGGCCTCCCCGTCGTAGTAGGCGCGCATCAGCTCGGTCGACCACGCGGGCTGCCGGAGCCCACCGCGCGGGCCGAACTCGGCCAGGTACGGCTTGATGTCGAGCACCGGTGTGCCGTCCACCGCGTCCAGGCCGGTGACGTGCAGGTCCAGTCCGTCCACCCGGACCAGCTCGCAGCGCGAAACCCCGAGCCGGTTGGGCCGGTTCTTCCCGCGCTGGGCGAAGATGCCCACCAGCGGCCAGTCGGTGTTGCCGCGCGGGTGCCGGGCGCCGGTCTCGACCTTCTCCTCAGGGACCCGGTCGAAGCGGTAGACCACCTCCAGGTGCGAGAAGTCCGCCAGCCCGTACAGCGCCTCCTCGGTGAACTGCCCGGCGTCCAGCCGGATCACCGCCGCGACGCCGCCCCACCCGTCGTCCCGCACGTCCTCCCGGCCACCCACCACATGGGCCACCGGACGCACCGTCATGTCCGCCATGTCGTCTCCCCCTTCGGCGTCGATCCGTTCCCCCGGTACGGTAGCGAGCCGCCTACGGGGACGATCAAGGGGGGCAGAGCCTGGGCGGGCCCCGTTCGCCGCGCCGGCCACCCACCGGGGCCGTCCGACGTTCTGGGGCTCAGGCCGCCAGCCGCGCCGCCATCGCGATCAGCTCGGGCGCCCGCAGCACCCGGCCGCCGGAGCCCGGCAGGGGCACGTGCAGCGGCTCGGTCCAGCGGGTCGGGATGGCCGCGAGCCCGTAACGGGCCCCGGCCAGGCCGCCGGTGACGGCCGCGACGGTGTCGGTGTCGCCGCCGAGGTCGACGGCGGCGTGGACGGCGGCCGCGAGGTCCCAGGCGTAGTCGCTGGTGAGGACGGACTCGGTCTGGATGCCGATGTCCTTGGGCTCGGCGGCGGCCCAGCGGCGGAACCGGTCGAAGATGTCCGGGAGGTCCAACTCGCCCTGTTCGAGCAGGGATTCGGCGACGAGGACGGCCATTTGGGGCGTGTCTTGTGGATCAGGTCGGATCGGACCGCGGCGTCAGGGTGCGTGCATCGCAAGGCGGAGGAGGGAGTCCATGCGGAGCATCGGCGACCGACGACAACGCGGCGAGGTGCGTGCCCTGGCGTCGCGGGCCCGGCCTGATCCACAAGACACGCCCCCGGTGTCGTCGGTGGCCTCGCCGCGTTCCCAGCCGCCGCCCGCCACCGGCTCCGCGCGGCCGAGCGGGAAGCGGGCGGTCAGGGCGCCGGCCGGGCCGAACTCGTACGGCGCGCCGAGGGCGTCGCCCACGGCCGCGCCGAGGACCGCCCCGGCCGCGCGCCCCGTCCGCGCATCCGGCTCGGTCACACCTGGCCCGGGGTGACCGGCAGGGCGCGCTTGTGCTCGGTGCGGCGGTAGTGGCCGAGGACGGTGTCGAAGACCTGCTCGCTGACCGGGCGGCCCTCCAGGAAGTCGTCCAGGTCGCCGTACTCGACGCCGAGGGCGTCCTCGTCGGGCTTGCCGGGGGCGAGGTTCTCCAGGTCCGCGGTGGGGACCTTGCCGACCAGCTCCTCGGGCGCACCCAAGTGAGCCGCCACCGCGCGGACCTGACGCTTCGTCAGGCCGGAGAGCGGCATCACGTCGGCCGCGCCGTCGCCGAACTTGGTGAAGAAGCCGACGGCCGCCTCGGCCGCGTGGTCGGTGCCGACCACCAGGCCGCCGCTCGCCCCCGCGACCGCGTACTGGACGACCATCCGCTGGCGGGCCTTGACGTTGCCCCGCACGAAGTCCTCGTGGGCGTGGTCGCGGAAGCTGACGCCCGCCGTCAGCAGGGCGTCGAAGGCGGCGTCGGTCGCGGGCTTGACGTCGACCGTCAGCACCTCGTCGGCCCGGATGAAGTCGAGGGCCCGCTGGGCGTCCGCCTCGTCCGCCTGGACGCCGTACGGCAGCCGCATGGCGGTGAACGCCACCTGGTGCCCCTCGGCGCGCAGCCGCTCGACGGCGAGCTGGCAGAGCCGCCCGGTGGTGGTGGAGTCCACGCCGCCGCTGATCCCCAGCACCAGGGTGCGGGCGCCCGAGGCCCGCAGCTGGTCGGCGAGGAAGGCGATCCGGCGCTCGGCCTCCTTCGCGGGGTCGGTGACGGGCACCACTCCGAGGGCCAGGGCGATCTCGCGCTGGACGTCCGCGGGCAGGGTTTCGGTCATGGTCGGGCTCCTTCGGGTCGGTACCCCGCCATCATCCACCCCGGCCGCGCCGCCCCCCGCCTCAGGGTGCCGTCCCGGCGCCCCCACTCACGTCCGTCCCGGGCGCCGGATGCCGCAGGATGTCGAGCACCAGCTTGCCGTCCACCGTCTCCTGGGCGACCAGCAGCGCCGCCAACTCGTCCAGGTGGTGCCGGTGTTCGCGCAGCAGTCCGAGGGCCCGCCGCTCGGCGCCGCGCAGCAGCCCGGCCACCGCCTCGTCCACCGCGTGCTGGGTCTGCTCGGAGTACGGGCGGCGCAGCAGGTCGTCGGGGTGGTCGCCGAGGTACTGCGGGGAGCCGCTGGAGTAGCCGACCGGGCCGAGGTCCGGGGAGAGGCCGAACTCGCGGACCATCCGGGTGGCCACCGAGGTGGCGTTGGCGAGGTCGTTGGCGGCGCCGGTGGAGCCCTCGCCGAAGACCACCAGTTCGGCGGCGCGGCCGCCGAGCTGCACGGCGAGCAGGTCGTTCAGGTAGCTCTCGCTGTACAGGTGCCGTTCCGCCTCGGGGAGTTGCTCGGTGGCGCCGAGGGCGACCCCGGCCGGGAGGATGGTCACCTTGGCGACCGGGTCGGCGTGCTCGCACAGCGCGGCCATCAGCGCGTGCCCGGACTCGTGGACGGCGACGGAGTGCCGCTCCTCGGGCAGCAGCGCGTTGGAGGACTCCCGGCGGCCGAGCAGCACCCGGTCGCGGGCCTCGTCGAGGTCGGCGGCGGTGAGGGTGGACCGGTCGGCACGCACGGCGTTGATGGCGGCCTCGTTGACCAGGTTGGCGAGGTCGGCGCCGGAGAAGCCCGGGGTGCCGCGGGCGATCCGGTCCAGGTCGGCGTCCGGGGCGAGGGTCTTGCCGCGGGTGTGCACGGCCAGGATGGCCGCCCGCTCGGCCTGGTTGGGCAGCGGTACGACGACCTGCCGGTCGAAGCGGCCGGGGCGCAGCAGGGCGGGGTCGAGGGCGTCCGGCCGGTTGGTGGCGGCGATGACGACGATGCCGGTGCTCTGGTCGAAGCCGTCCATCTCGGAGAGCAGCTGGTTGAGGGTCTGCTCGCGTTCGTCGTTGCCGCCGACCCGGGTGCCGCCCGCGCGGCGCCCGCCGACCGCGTCGATCTCGTCGATGAAGACGATGGACGGCGCCCGCTTGCGGGCCTCGTCGAACAGGTCGCGGACCCGGGAGGCGCCGACGCCGACGAACATCTCGACGAAGCCGGAGCCGGTGACGGACAGGAAGGGCACCGAGGCCTCGCCGGCGACCGCCCGGGCGAGCAGCGTCTTGCCGGTGCCCGGCGGGCCGACCATGATCACTCCGCGCGGCCCCTTGGCCCCGGCGGCGGCGTAGCGCTCGGGGCTGCGCAGGTAGTCGACCACCTCGCTGACCTCCTGCTTCACCCCCTCGTACCCGGCGACGTCGGCGAAGCCGGTGGCGGGCCGCTCGGCCTCGATGATCTTCGCCCGGGAGCGGCCGATGGCGCTGAGGCCGCCGCCGAGCGAGCGCGCGGCCATCCGTCCGGACCAGAGGAACAGCCCGCCGAAGAGCAGCAGCGGCAGGAACAGCAGCAGGGTCGACCAGATCGAGCTGCCGCCGGACCGGCTGCCGGTGACGTTCACGTGCTGGTCGGAGAGCGCCTTGCTGAGCTGGGAGGTGTCCAGGGCGGTGGGGATCTGGCTGGTGAACCGGGTGCCGTCCTTGAGGGTGCCGGACACGCCGCCGGTGTCGCTGACGTTCACGGTCTGTACCTGGCCGGTGTCGACCCGGTTGAGCAGGTCGGTGTAGCCGTAGCGGGGGCCGGTCGCGGCGGGCTTGGCGAGCAGCACCAGGAGCAGCAGGGTCAGCAGCACGGCGACCGGCAGCAGCCAGCGGCGCAGCGCGGGCGGCGGCGGCTTGGGCGGGGTGCCGCCGGGGCCCTGCCCCGGTCCGCGGCCGGGGCCGCCCCAGCCGCCGGGGCCCGGGCCCTTGCCGCCGCCGGGCGGGGTCGCGGCGTGGCGGGCGGCACCCGGGCGCATTCGGAGGATCATCCACGCTCACCGCCTCTCGGACGCCGCCGGGCCCAGCCGGGCCCGGCTCGGCGCCCACCCCTCCATGGTCGACCCCTGCGGCCCCGGACGGGAGCCCGAGCCGGTACCGGCGGGGCGGCGGGGGCGGCGGGGGCGGCGGGGGCGGCGGGGGCGGCCAGGAGAGGTCGGGGGCCGATCAGGAGAAGCCGGGGCCGGCCAGGAGAGGCCGGGGCCGTTCAGGAGAAGTCGAGCGACCCCGTCCTGGTCCGCTTGAGCTCGAAGAACTTCGGGTAGCCGGCCAGCAGCCGGACGCCCTCGAAGACCCGCAGCGCGTCCTCGCCGCGCGGGATCGCGGTCAGCACCGGGCCGAAGAAGGCCGTGCCGTCCACGTGGATGGTCGGGGTGCCGACCTCCTCGCCGACCGGGTCCATGCCCTCGTGGTGGCTCTTGCGCAGCGCGATGTCGTACGCGGTGCTGTTGGCCGCCTCGGCGAGCTCCTCGGGCAGCCCGGCGGCGACCAGGGCCTCGCGGATGACAGTGTCGTCGACCTCCCGGTCCTGGTCGTGGAAGCGGGTGCCGAGCTCGGTGTACAGGTCGCGCAGCACGTGCTCGCCGTGCTGTTCGGCGGCGGCGATGCAGACCCGGACCGGGCCCCAGCCGGTGGTCATCAGGCGCTGATAGCGCTCCGGCAGGTCGGTACGGCCCTCGTTGAGCACGGACAGGCTCATCACCCGGAAGGTGAGGTCGAGTTCGCGCTGACGGGCGACCTCCAGGATCCACCGCGAGGTGATCCAGGCGAAGGGGCAGACGGGGTCGAAGTAGAAGTCGACCTTGGGGGTGTTCTCGTTCGCTCGCGTGTTCACACGGATGATCCTAGGGGCCGATTGGACCATTCCGCAGGACCAATCGAATACTGCCGCAGTGGGCCACTTCTCAGCTGCAGGTGGTCCCGTCCGCAGGCACCGTACCGTCCAGCAGGTAGGCGTCGACAGTCTTCTTCAAGCACGGGTTTCCGGTGTTGTAGCCACCGTGGCCCTCGCCCTTGAGCGTGACGGTGACGCCGACGCCCGCGCCCAGCTGCTGGGCCATGGTCCGGGCGCCCTCGACCGGGGTGGCCGGATCCCCGGTGGTGCCGACCACCAGGATCGGGGCGGCGCCGGGGGCGGCGACCTCCGGGTGGTCGGCCTTGCCCGGGACGGGCCAGCCCGTGCAGCCGGTGAGGCCCCAGGCGGTGAAGGCGCCGAAGACCGGGGAGGCGGCGCGGAACTGCGGCAGCTGCTGTGCCACGTCCTGGTCGGAGTAGCGCTGCCGCGCGTCCACGCAACTGATCGCCCGGTTGGCCGCGTTGAGGTTGTTGTAGTGGCCCTGCGGGTCGCGTCCGTTCAGCGAGTCGGCGAGCTGGAGGAGGGTGTCGCCGGTGCCCGCCTGCATCGCCTCGGTGAGCCCGGAGGCCAGCGCGGGCCAGGTCTGCTGGCTGTACAGGGCGCCGGCGATGCCGGTGACGGCCAGGCCCTCGGTCAGCTTCCGGCCGCTGCTGGTGGGCAGCGGCGACTGGGCGAGCTTCTGCAGCAGGTCGGTGATCCGCGCGGTGCCCTCGGCACCGCCGCCGCCGGTCGGGCAGGCGGCCGCCTCCTGGGTGGCACAGGCCTTCATGAAGTCGTCGAGGGCGAGCTGGAAGCCCTGGGCCTGGCCGAGCGCGCTCTGCTCCGGGTCCTTCGTCGGGTCGACCACCGAGTCCAGCACGACCCGGCCGACCTCCTGCGGGAACAGGTGCGCGTAGACACCGCCGAGCTCGGTGCCGTAGCTGATGCCGAAGTAGGAGAGCTTCTGGTCACCGAGCACCTGGCGCATCAGGTCGAGGTCCCGGGCCGCGCTCTCGGTGTCCACGTAGGGCAGCACCGGGCCGGAATTGTGCTCGCAGGCGGCGGCGAACTGGGCGTTGCTCTCGTCCAGCGCCTTGACCTCGGCGGGGGTGTCCGGAGTGCTGTCGACGGCGGCGTTGGCGTCCATCGCCCGGTCGTCCAGGCACTTCACCCCGGCGCTGTCACCGACCCCGCGCGGGTCGAAACTCACCAGGTCGTAGCGGGTGTTGAGGGAGGCGTAGGCGGCGGCCAGGGCGGGCAGGGTGGCCACCCCGGAGGCGCCGGGGCCGCCGAAGTTGAACAGCAGCGAGCCGAGCCGGTGCTGTTCGTCCTTGGCCTTGGTGCGGATCAGCGCCAGGTCGATGGTCCCCCCGTCGGGCTTGGCATGGTCCAGCGGGGCCTTGAGGGTGGTGCACTCCCAGTCGCTCGGGGGCGCGGTGCCGCCGCCCTGCGCGGCGCTCGGGGCCGGGCAGGCCCGCCAGTCCAGCCGCTGGGCGGCCAGGCCGCCGGCGCTCGCACCGCTGACCGGGGAGGTGGGCGCGGGCTCGGCGGCGGACGGGCTGCCGCCCTGGCAACCGGAGACGGGGGCGAGCAGCAGCGCGGCCAGGCCGAGCGCGGCGGCGCCGCGGACGACGGAGGGCATGGGGCGGTCCACCTCTCGGGTTGGCCGGGCGGTACTGCCGGGTGCACCGGCGCGTGGCAGGACGGCGTACGCCTGGCGTACGCGTGGTGCGTCGGGGAGGCGTGCGCGCCCCGGCGCCCGGCACCGTCGGCGCACCACAGACCCTAGGGGCCCGGGCGCGGCGACGCCCGTCGGAATCTCCGGACGGAGGGCGTGCGCCGGACGGACTGCCATCGGCCGACCGGGTGAGGGCGCGGGGTTGGGTGCGCCGCGTCCGGGGTCGGGGGCCGGGTCGGGTGCGCTGCGGGTACGTCGCGGGTACGCCGCAGGCAGTTCGGGAGTCCGCCGCCGCGACACGGCGGGGACCGCGGGGCACCGTCGAAACGGAGGGCACGTTGAGCACCGACAGCGATTTCGAGAGCGTGGACGTCTTCATCACCACCGGCCGGCAGGAGGTCCTGCTCCAACTGCGCGACGACAGGCCCGACATCCCGTGGCCCGACCACTGGGTGGTCCCCGGCGGCCACCGCGAGCCCGGCGAGACGCCGTACCGCACGGCGGTGCGCGAACTGCGCGAGGAGACCGGGCTGGACGTGCCCGGGCTGCTCCCCTTCCACCCGGTCCTGGCCGCCACCGACCCGGAGGGCCGGCGCCGCCGCGCCTTCCACGCCCTGGTCGACGTCGACCCGGCGGAGCTGGTCCTCGGGGAGGGCCGGGAACTGCGGCTGGTCCCCTTCACCGAGGCCCAGCGGATGAAGCTGCCGCCTGCGCTCAAGGGGTACCTGCGGCAGCTGGAGGCGCGGCTGGCGGTCGGGCGGACGCCGGAGTGGGCGGTGGTCGACGACATCCACCGCCACCTGTCCGAGCACCGGGCGGGCAGCGGACTGCCGTTACTGCCCCTCCAGGTGGTGAAGATCCAGGAGGAGGCCGGGGAGGTCGCCGAGGCCCTGCTCGGCGTGCTCGGCGCCAACCCGCGCAAGGGCGTCAGCCACACCGTGGCCGAGCTGCAGGGCGAGCTGTGCGACGTGATCACCGCGGCCATGGTCGCGCTGCGGGACACCACAGCGGACCCGGGCGCCGTCCTCGCCGAGCACCTGGCCGGCTGGCGGCCGGTGCGGCGGGAGGGGTAGTCCGCCCGCGACCGGCGTCGCTTTGCCTCCCGGCGGCCGCTCCCCGCCGTCGGGGCGCGCCCCCTGGCCGGTACCTTGCTTCGCCTGCTATCTTGCATTGCATGGTACCTGGCATCGCAAGCACCGACGGCGGCGACGAGCCCGGCGCGGTCGACGGTCCGGTCGCGACCCAGCTGCGCAAGGGCGTCCTGGAGTACTGCGTCCTCGCCCTGCTGCGCGACGGCCCGCGCTACGGGGTCGAGCTGCTCCAGGAGCTCGGCCGCCACCCGATGCTGGCGACCAGCCAGGGCACCATCTACCCGCTGCTGTCCCGGCTGCGCCGCGCCGGGCTCGCCGACACCTTCCTGCGCGACTCGGCCAGCGGCCCGTCCCGCCGGTACTACACCCTCACCGAGGCGGGGCGGAGCGCCCTGGCGGAGTTCACCGCGCTCTGGCCCGCCTTCCGCGCCACCATCGACCACGTCCTCGCCCCGGGAGAGCACCCGTGAACAACCCCGTCGACCACCCCTTGGTCCGCGCTCACCTCGACGCCGTCGCCCGCGGTACCGCCACACTGCCGCCCGAGCGCCGCCGCGAGCTGCTGGCCGACCTGCGCGAGCACATCGAGGTCTCGCTCACCGAGGTCCCGCTCGACGACGACGCCGTCCGCTCCGTCCTGGCGCAGCTCGGCACCCCCCGGCAGATCGCCGAGGCCGCCCTCGCCGAGGAGGGGCAGACGCCGCCCGCCCCGGAGTCGGCCCGCCGGACCAACCTCACCCTCGCGCTGGCCGTCCTCGCTCTGCCGGTCTCGCTGGTCCCGCTCGCCGGGCCCGTGCTCGGCTTCGCCGCGGCCGTCGTCGCGGCCGTCCGGGTGACCAGGTCCCGTCAGTGGACGCGCCGGGAGAAGCGGCAGGCCGCCGTGCTCATGGTCTCCCCACTGCTGCTCACGCCCGCGATCACGGTGGCGTTCACGCTGTTCTCCACGGGCCTCACCCCCAGCGCCCTGCTCCTCGCCTGCGCCCTGGGCTTCTGCCCGAGCCCGATCGCCGCGCTCCGACTGTCCCGCGCCGCCACTCGGGTGCGCACGGCGGACCTCCCCGCCTGAGGGCGGGGGCACCGGTCCTGTCCGGCCCGGCTCGGACCGGACCGGCCTCGACCCGCGAGTGGGCCATTCGGCACCCCTGCAAGGGAGTTGAGCTCGCCGGAACCTCCCGATCGGCACATGTGCGGGCGCCTGCTGGCGGGCGAGGATGACGGTCATCGGGGCCCCGCCGGTGGGGCCCCGGGAGGGAGCCCCGCTATGACTGCCATCACCACCGCCCCCACCGTCCCCATCGCGCCGCCGTCGCCCCTACTCGCATCCCCGCCGTCGGGCTCAGTGCAGTTCCAGCCCCGGCCTGCCACGCACCACGTACGCCGGCAGTCGTACCTCGCCCAGGACGGCCCGGGGCAGGCACAGCCCGAAGCGCCGCCCGACCGCACCGAGGGTCCGCCGCCGGACTCCGGCCGCGGGCGCACGCCCAGGGGTGCAGGAGGTGACGCCGTCCGCTTCCAGGACGTTCGCGGCGATCAGCTCCGGCACCAGCAGATCGGGCTGCCGGCCCCAGCGCCACCGCTCCTGCCCCAGGCCGAAGCCGCACAGCACGGCGCCGTCCCGGGCGTAGTCGAGCAGGGCGGGCGGCTGCTCCGGCATCGGCCGGAAGTGCACCACCTCCACGCCCTCGCGCGCTATCTCGGTGAGCAGTTCGCCGCCGGTGGAGTCCCCGTACTCGATCGCGAAGGACCAGCCGTCCGCCTCGCCGACCCGGATCACGCCGTCGCCGTCGTCACCGGGCCGGTAGACCTCGATGTCCAGGTCCCAGATCTCCCGCCCGCTGATCGGCCCGGTGGCGGCAGCCGGGTCGGCACCCATCCGGCGGGCGAGTTCCTCCGGCGGGATCCCGCGCGCGAACACCACTCCGCCCACCTCGCCATCGGCGTCCGCCAACCATTGGATGCCCTCACCGCCCCGCTCCTCGGCCCCGCGCGAACTGTCACCGATGACGTCGATCATGACGCCCCTCCCCTCGCGCCGGCCCTGAAATGGCCAGGCGCAGCCGGTCCGCACCCTAACCGAGATCGCCGACAGCCAACGGCGAACGGCCGGGCGGAGGGGCGGCCCCGAAGTGGAACTCACCTGGGGCGCACAACCGTTCGCCCGGCACCACCTCCGCCCGCCGCCGACCGTCCCGGCCTCCGCGATCCGACTGCGGTCGCTTGCGGCCGACGCGAGGGCACGACTACCGCCTGCGCCACGGCAGTTCCCCCGCCCCAGCCGCCGGGTGACTACACCGGACCTCGCTCGGGTCAAGCGCATCCGCAACACGGTGCGCCGGCCGGTCGGCCCGTGGACCTCAGCGGTTCACAACCTGCTCCGCCGTCCGGAGGCCGTCGGTCAGGAACACGCCCGCCGCGCGCTCGGCCTCGACGAGCAGGGCCGCGAGGTCCTGACCTGAATTCGCGGCGAATCCGGCCCGGGCGGTTGGGCCAGGTCGTCGACGACCGGGGCCTGATCACCTTCGCCCGCCTCCCGCGCGACGTGGCCTACGCGCTCGAGTACGTGGCACCGTTCCGCGACGACGACGTGTGCTGCGGTGGCTGCGCTACCCGCAGCCGCTCCGGGCCCGCCTCGCATGGAGCCGGGCCGACCGGCGCCCGGTCGATCCCTGAGGCACCACCCAACTCCTTTTCCAGCGAGGCGAACTGCCCTGCCGCCACCGTGACCACCCGGAAGTGGAGGACGACCGGTGAGCGGGCCGACGCGGGACGTCGGGCCGGCCGACCTCCCGCGCGCTGCCCACCCTCGGCCACCGTTGGCCCGCCGCCGGACCGACGGGGCCAACTGCCCCGAGCCTCAGCCCTTCCCGCGCGACACCACCCGCCGCATCAGCAGGGCGTAGACCACGGCAGCGACCGCGATCCCGACCGGGAGGGCCAGGTCGACGCCGGTCAGCGCCGCGACCGGGCCGGTGTAGAGCGTGTCGACGCAGAGGGCCGAGGTCGTCACGCCCGCCACCAGGGCAAGCGCACCGGCCGGGTTGACGCCCGCGCGGTACCAGAACGGGCTGCCGGGCGACTCGTCGGTCAGCGCCCGCCCGTCGTAGCGGTTGCGGCGCAGCAGGATGTCCACGGCGTAGATGGCGGTGCTGGGGCCGAGGAGGACGACGGTCAGTTGGAGCACGTTGCTGACCGTGTCCAGGAAGTTGGAGACCAGCAGCGCGTAGAGGGTCAGCGCGACCGCGACCGTGCCGTCCACCAGGACGCTGAGCGTGCGGCGGATGCGGATGCCCACGGCCTGGAGGGCGAGGCCGGCGCTGTACGCAGTGAGGGCGTTGACGGCGACGGTGCCGATGACCAGTGAGAGGAGGAAGACCGGGTTGAACCAGCCGGGCAGGATCGTCTGGAGCGCGGCCTGCGGGTCGGTCATGTCGACGGCGGTTGCCCCGACCACGCCAAGGCCGCCGACCACGACGCTGGGCAGGAACCCGCCGAGGGCGGTCCAGCCGAGCACGGCACGCGGGGAGGTGTCGGCCGGCAGGTAGCGGGAGAAGTCGGCGCTGGTGGTGTACGAGAGCGGCCCGGAGGCAATGAGGGTGACTCCGGCCAGGACGGCCGCCCACATCCCGCTGCCGCTGAGCGGCTGGGGCTGGGGCTGGGGCTGGCTCCAGCCGAAGTCGGCATGCCGGAGGATCGCGTATCCGACGACGGCGAAGGCGGCGGCGAGGACCAGCGTGATCGGCAGGTAGAGCCGCACGATCATGGCGTGCCCGTACACGCTGATGGTCAGCGTGAGCACCACGATCGCGATCACGATGGCGATCTTTATCGGGGTATTCGGGGTGATCCCGACCTGCTCGGCGAGGGAGAACGCCGCGACGGCGGCCGCCGCGAGGTTCAGCGCGAAGTAGCAGACGGAGATCATCCACCCGGTGACTGCGTTGTTCACCCGGTTGCCCCGGACGCCGTACAACGCCCGCGTGATCACCTCGCTGGGCGCGCCGGCGGCCGGTCCGGAGACGGCCAGCAGTCCGGTGCCCAGCCAGAACAGGTTGCCGACCACGACCACCGCGAAGGCCTCCCAGAGGCTGAGCCCGCTCAGCACCAGGGCGCCGCCGACCACCAGGTTGAGGTAGTTGACGCTGGCCGCCGCCCAGACCGCGAAGAGTTCACGGGCGCGACCCCTCCGTTCCGTCTCGGGGATGTGGTCGATGCCGTGGACCTCGACCCGCCCGGCCCGGTCCTGTGGGGACTGCGCGGACTGCGCGGACTGGGGGAGCGGTGGTCCGGTGGGGGAGTCGGACTGGGGGTGGTCCGGGAGCGTGGACGCCATTGGGGGCCCTCCGTGGGGGTGTCGTGCCCACCTGCTTGCTTATTGGTCGCACACTCAATAGCATCCGGCACATGACGTCAAGCGTTCAGCGCAAACGGATCCGGAAGTCCCCCGACGACCGCCGCGCGGAGATCGTCGAGGCCGCAGCCACCGTCGCCCTCACCGAGGGCCTGGAGTGCATCACCCTGCGTCGGATCGCCGAGCAACTCGACGTCAGACCCGGCCTGATCAGCCACTACTTCCCGGCCGTGGAGGACTTGGTCGCCGAGGCCTTCGGCAGCGCCGCCACCGCCGAACTGGAGTCGCTGCTGCCCGCCGACCCGCCGGACGGCTCCTCGCTCAACCACCTCGCCCGTTTCTTCGCCCGCACCACCGGCCCGGCGTACGACGACATGAGCCGCCTCTGGCTCAACGCCCGCCACCTCAGCCGCTACCGTCCCGTCCTGCGCGAGCGCGTACTCGGCCAGGAGTCGCTGTGGCGGGGTCGGCTCACCGGCGCCGTCCGGGCGGGCGTCGAACGGGGCGAGTTCCGCACCGAGGACCCGGACCTCACGGCCATCCGCATCCTGGTGGTGATCGACGGCCTCGCCTCCCACGCCAACACCGGCCTGGGCAACCACCCCTCGGCCGTCATCCGGCTGGCCGCCGCCACCGCCGAACGCGAACTCGGCCTGGCGGACGGCACGCTGGCCCTCGCCACCGAGCCGGAACCCGCCACCGCCGAACCCGGATCCCCCACCACCGAGCCCGGATCCGGCACCGAAGAGCAGTCCTGACCCCACCTCCCCCTCCCACGCTCCACCCCTCCCCCACCCCGCACCACCGCTGGAGTCGACGTGCGAACCTCCCTGGTCCTCCTCTCCGCCCGACTGCTCGACCCCGCGTCCGGCGGCTTCCTCCCGCAGACCGCGCTCGCCGTGGTCGACGGCCGGATCGCCGCGCTGGGCGACGACCAGACGATCCGCGAACTCGCCGACGCCGCAACGACGGTGATCGACCTCAAGGGCGCCGTGGTCACCCCCGGCCTGGTCGACGGCCACCTCCACCCGGTCACCGGCGCCGAACTCACCCACAGCCTGGACCTCTCCGGCTGCACCGACCTGCCGTCCGTCCGCGCTGCCCTCGCCGCCGAGGTCGAGCGCCTCGCCCCGGGCGCCTGGCTGCACGCCTGGGGCCTGGACCCGAACGCCTTCGGCGACCGCCCGGTCGGGTCCGCCGTCCTCGCCCCCGTCCTCGACGGCGTCCCCGCACTGCTCCAGCTCTTCGACGCCCACTCCATGCTCGCCAGCCCGCGCGCCCTGGAACTGGCCGGTGTGGACGGTCCGCGCACCTTCGCCCAGGCCGCCGAGGTGGTCTGCGACGCCGCCGGCCGCCCCACCGGCCTGCTGCTGGAGGACGCGGCCTGCGAACTGGTCGAACGCGCCGCCCCGCAACCCACCCGCGCCGAGCGCCGGGAGCGCCTGGCCGCCGCCCTGCGCGCCATGGCCGCGAACGGCCTCACCGGCGGCCACGCGATGGACGCGGGCGGCGACAGCCTCGCCCTCTACGCCGAGCTCGACGAGGCGGGCGACCTGCCGCTGCGCCTGCGGGTCGCCCCCTGGTGCCAGCCCGGCGTGGACCAGGACGGGCTGGACGCGCTGGTCGAACTCCAGGGCCGCAGTGGAAAGTTGTGGCGGGTGGACGGCGTCAAGCTGTTCATGGACGGCACGATCGACAACGGCACCGCCTGGCTGGAACGCCCGGACTGCCACGGCGAGTCCACCCACGCCTTCTGGCCCGACCCGGCGCACTACACCCAGGTGATCGGGCAGCTGCACCGCGCCGGCGTGCCGACGGCCACCCACGCCATCGGCGACGCCGCCGTCCGCCACGCCCTCGACTCCGTCGAGCAGGCCACCTCGACGGCCACCGCGACCGCCACGCCGACCGTCCCGACCACCATCCCCGTCCGACACCGGATCGAACACATCGAGACCGTCCCGGACGAGATGCTGCACCGCTTCGCCGAGCTGGGCGTGATCGCCTCCATGCAGCCCACCCACTGCTGCGACTTCACCCGCGCCGACCACACCGACAACTGGTCCCGCCGCCTGGGCGAGGAGCGCGCCGACCGGGCCTGGCGCTGCCGCGACCTCTGGGACGCGGGCGCCACCGTCGTCCTCGGCTCCGACTGGCCGATCGCCCCCTACCCCCCGCTGGGCGTCATGGCGGGGGCCCGCCACCGCCGCCCCACCCGCGACCTCGGCCAGCCCCCGCACAACCCCGGCCAGGCCCTCACCGCCCTGGAGGCGCTGCGCGCGATGACCGTCAACCCGGCCTTCGCGGCGGGCGAGGAACAGCTCGCGGGCCGGATCGCGGTCGGCCACCGGGCCGACCTCACCGTCCTCGCCGCCGACCCCCTGGCCACCCCCGCCACCGAGCTGGCCGAGGTCCCGGTGCTGCTCACCCTCCTGGACGGCCGCCCCACCCACCGCGCCGACCGGCTCGGCTGACCCGGAGCACCGGGCGCACCCGAAGCACCCGAAGCACCCGCACCCGCACCCGCACCCGCACCCGGAGCACCCGAACCAGGGCGGGCCGCCCCCGCCCCCCCGCCTACCAGCAGCCCGCCCGTCCGTCCAGGTGGCCCCAGGGGAACCGTCCAGGTGCCCCCAAGGGGCCTGGGCGGGTGGGGTCTGCCCCCCGGAGAACCTGGCGGCCCTCCCCAGCGCGCCCCACCCCCTCCTCGGCAGAGGATTCTCTCACCGGCCCACACCGCCGGACGAGTTGAACCGACGAGCCGTGGAGTAGCCATCATGACCGTGACCCGGACCCCGATCGACCGACGGACCCTGCTGACCGCCACCACGGCGACGGCGACCGCCGCCCTGCTCATCCCGGCGACGGCCACCACCGCTACCGCTGCGGCGGCCACCACCGCAGCCGCCGGCCCGACGGCCTCCCGGCCGGTCCCGCAGACCTCGGCGGTCTCCGCCGAACTCGACCGGATCGCCCACCCGTTGCGCTCCACCGAGCCCGACGCCCCGGCCGCCGGGCTGCGGGCGCTGGGCGCGATGATCGGCGACGCCCGGGTGGTCGGCCTGGGCGAGGCCACCCACGGCTCGCACGAGTTCTTCACCATGAAGCACCGGGTGTTCCGCTACCTGGTCGAGGAGAAGGGCTTCACCACCTTCGCCCTGGAGGCCAGTTGGTCGGCAGGCCTGCTGATCGACGCGTTCGTGCAGGGCCAGGGCGACGGCGACGCCCGTACGCTGGTGCGCCGGGTGATGGCCGGATCGCCCTGGCAGCGGCGGGAGTTCGCCGACCTCATCAGCTGGATGCGGGCGTACAACCGGAGCGGCCCGCAGCACCCGGTGCACTTCGTGGGCACCGACCTCGGCTTCCCCGCGATCGGCGAGCAGCCCTTCGCCGAGGTCACCGCCTACCTGCGGAAGGCCGCCCCCGCCTCGCTGGCGAGCGTCGAGCAGTCCTACGCCGCCCTGCGGCCGTTCACCGACGCCATCGGCTACCTCAGCCGCACCCCGCTGCCCGAGCGACGGCGCAACGCGGACCTGGCCCAGCAGGCGCTGGACCTGGTCACCGCCGCCGGCCGGGACGGCGACGCGGACTACGAGTGGGCCGTCCAGCACGCCCGCAACATCGCCCGGACCTTCGCCTTCACCATCATGCAGGTCGACGACAGCACCTCCGTCGTCGCCGCCCAGGTGCTCCGCGACCGGGCGATGGCCGACAACACCCTGTGGTGGCAGCGCCGCCACGGCGGCAAGGTGCTGCTCTCGGCGCACAACGGCCACGTCGGTTACCGGTCCGGCGACCCGGTCCTCTACCCCACGCCGCAGGGCGCCCACCTGCGCGAGGCGCTCGGCGCCGGCTACGTCGGCATCGGCTTCACCTTCGGCAGCGGCTCCTTCCTCACCGAGGCCGACGCCTTCGCCGACGACTGGCGCAGCACCACCGTGCCGCCGGCCACCCTCGGCATGAACGAGTACCTCCTCGACCGGGTCCGCCCCCGCGACTACTACCTCGACCTGCGCCAGGCCCCGCCCGCCGCCCGCACCTGGCTCGACACCGCCCGCCCCACCTACGACGCCGGCACGACCTTCACCAGCACCCCGCTGCCCACCCTCGCCCTCGGCGGCAGCTACGACGTGCTGATCCACCTCCACCGGGTCCGCGCGGCCGACAAGCTCTGAGCACTCCCTCGCCTCACCGCGACACCAGTCGCCCGCCCCGCACGGGGCCGGCGGGTCAACGGCGGCGCCGGAGGCGACCGCAGCGGAAGCGGCACCCACGCCGTACGGCCGGTCGGCCCAGTGTGCGCCCGCATGCCGTGGGCCCGTACCGTCCGGGTGCCTATCGTGGGTTGGTGACTGATCATCGCACTGCCGGTCCCGTCGTCGGCGGGGCGGGTTACCTGCTCGCCGCCTTCGCCTTCGCGGTCTGCATGACCGGGACCACCCTGCCCACCCCGCTCTACGGGCTCTACCAGGAGCGGATCGGCTTCTCCGAACTGACGGTGACGGTGGTGTTCGCCGTGTACGCCTTCGCGGTGATCGGGGTGCTGCTGCTGGTCGGGAACGTGTCCGACAGCGTCGGGCGCCGGCCCGTGCTGTTGTGCGGACTGGTCAGCGCGGCCCTGAGCGCAGTCGTGTTCCTGGCCGCGGACAGCGTGCTGCTGCTCTGCCTGGGGCGGCTGCTGTCGGGGCTGTCGGCGGGGGTGTTCACCGGCACCGCCACGGCGTACGTGCTGGAGCTGGCACCGCCGGGGCGCCGGGGGCGCGCGGGCTTCGTCGCGACGGCCGCCAACATGGGCGGCCTGGGCTGCGGCCCGCTGGTGGCGGGGCTGCTCTCCCAGTACGCGCCGCACCCCTTGGTGCTGCCCTTCGTAGCACACCTGGTGCTGCTGGCCGCCGCCTTCGGCGTGCTGCTGCGGCTGCCGGAGACGGTGGTCGGCGCCCGTCCGCTGCGCACCGCCCGGCCGGTCCGGCCCAGCCTGCCCCCGGAGGTGCGGCGGGTTTTCCTGGCGGCCGGGATCGCGGCCTTCGCCGGGTTCTCCCTGCTGGGGCTGTTCACCTCCGTCGCCCCGGCCTTCCTCGCCGAGGGGCTGGACGTGCACAACCGCGCACTGGTCGGCCTGATCGTCTCGTCCGCCTTCCTGGCCTCGACCCTCGGTCAGCTGCTCGTCCCCCGACTGGGCACCGCACGGGCCGTGCCGCTGGGCTGCCTGGTGCTGATCGCCGGTCTGGCGCTGCTGGCGGGTTCGCTGGCGTGGGCCGTCCTGGCGCTGCTGGTGTCGGCCGCGCTGGTGGGCGGCGTCGGGCAGGGCATGGGGCTGCGCGGCGCGGTGGGCGAGGTCGCCGCCGCGAGCCCGGCGGAGCACCGCGGCGGGGCGCTCTCGGCCCTCTTCGTGGTCGGCTACTTCGGCATCTCGATCCCGGTGATCGGCGTCGGGCTGCTCACCGGGCCGCTCGGCCTGGCCCACGCCGGCCTGGTGTTCGCCGCCTGCATGGCTCTGCTGGCCGCCGCCTCCGGCGCCTACCTGCTGCGCCTGTCACGGGCCGGGGCCGCGGTCTGACCCCAGCCCCGACCCGCGCCTGCTCGACCGGGGCCGGAGCGCCTACTCGGCCAAGGCCCGCGCGGCACCTCCGGCCCGGCCGGCCCGGAGCCGCTGGCGCAGGAAGAGGGCGGCGCGGTCGAGCGCCTCGTCCGCCTCGTCGAGGACGCCGGCGAAGGACTGGAACACGTGCGGAGCGTCGGCGGTGACGTCGAGGATGACGTCCACGCCCGCCTCGCGGGCCCGCGCGGCCAGGCGCGTGGAGTCGTCCAGCAGCAGTTCGTTGGCGCCGACCTGGATCAGCATCGGGGGGAAGCCGGTCAGGTCGGCGTGCAGGACGGGGCTGAGCAGCGGCTGCCGGGGGTCGGCCCCGCCCAGGTACATGGCTCCGGTGCGGTCGAGGGCGGCGCGGGTGAAGATCGGGTCGATGCCCTCCTTGGTCCGGATGCTCTCGCCGCTCCGGGTGGCGTCGAGGCCCGGGGAGAGGAGCAGCAGGGCGGCGGGCAGCGGCAGGCCCGCGTCCCGGGCGGCGAGGCAGGTGGTGACGGCGAGTCCACCGCCGGCGGAGTCGCCCGCGAAGACGATGGCGGCCGGGTCCCCGCCCCGGTCGAGGAGGGCCCGGTAGGCGCTCAGGCAGTCCTCGACGGCGGCCGGGAAGGGGTGTTCGGGGGCCAGCCGGTAGTCCGGCGAGTACGCCCCGACACCGGTCCTGGCCACCAGGTTCCCGGTCAGCGAGAGGGCGGTCTCGGGGGAGCCGAAGACCCAGCCGCCGCCGTGGAAGTACAGGATCGTCGCCCCCGACCCGCCCTGCGTCCCGTCCCCGCCCTGCGTCCCGTCCCCGGCCCCGCCCTCCGTCCCGCCCTCGGAAGCACGATCCGAGCCGCCCGCCGGACCGCTTCCCTCCGGGCCTTTGGGCCGGACCCGCAGGGCCGGCCGGCCGCCGAGGGTGGTCGGCTCGGTGCGGATGGCGTCGTGGGGCACGATCATTCCCGCCATCAGGGCCCGGAAGCCGGCCCGGATCTCCTCCACCGACCGCGGCCCGGTCGACGCCGACTGCCGCAGCATCGCGTCGACCTGGCTGCGCTGCTCCCTGCTCATGGGCACACTCCTGCCTGAGTAGCTTCCCGTACACTATATGCCGTGGAAGATACATTGAACGGCGCCCCCGCCGCAGCCGGCCTCGCCGGGTTCTTCGCCGACCTGGTGCGGTGCGAGACGCGGCTGTACAACGCCCTCAACGACCGGCTCCGCGAGCGGCACGGGATCGTCACCTCGCAGTACGAGTTCCTGGGCTACCTGCACCGCCACCCAGGGTGCCGGGTGGCCGACCTCGCCGCCGAGTTCGCCATCGGGGTCGGGGCGACCAGCAAGGGCATCGACCGCCTGGAGAAGCAGGGGTGGGCCGCCCGCCGGCCGAACCCGGCGGACCGCCGGTCCTCGCTGCTGGTCCTGACCGAGGAGGGCACCCGGCTCGTCGAGGCGGCGGAGCGGACCGTCACCGAGGGCCTGGCCGAACTGCTCTCGGACACCCTCGACGCCGCCGCGCTGTCCTCGGCGGCCGGGGCCCTGGCCACCCTGCGCGCCGCCCTCGAACGCGAGCAGGTCGGCATCCCCACAGGCTGAATCAACGCAGCCGGCCGGCGGGGCCCGGGAACGGCGACCACGCCGGTCGCGACCACGACCGGTGCGGCTCCCTTGGTCGTTGTAGGCGGCGCTTCTGTCAACTTGTGCTGTGCTGTTCCTCCTACGAGCTCACATCAAGACGAACCCGCCCCGCACCGAGGCCGGTGCGGGGCGGGCGATGTTGTTGTGCTGTTACTCCGGCGTGGTCCGCATGGAGCCTGGCCGGGGAGGTGCGGGTGTCTGGTCGACCTCGGTCAGGGACACGCGCGGCCTTGCCAGGATGGGTCAGCTCGGCTGGTCGCCGATGTAGCGGTAGATCTCGCCGGCAGCGTTGATGTGCCACGCGTTGCCATCGGCCCCGGCGGCGATGTCGATGGCGGTGCCGGCGATCTTGACCCAGGTGTTGGTGCCGCCGGCGTCGTTGTTGGTGTACCTGTAGATGCTGCCGGCGGGGTCGACGCCCCACACGTTCGTCCGGGAGCCCACCGCGATGCGCTTGAGGCTGCCGCTGACGCTCCTCCACGGGTTCGAGCTGTCCTGGTCCCCGATGTACCGGAAGACCTGGTTGCCGCTGTTGACGCCCCACACGGTGCCGTCGGCGCCCGCGCCGATGTCGCTCAGCGCTCCGGGGATCTTGATCCACGGGTTGGCGTCGTTGTTGGTGTACCGGAAGATGGCGCTCGCGCCGTTCACACCCCACACCGTGGTGCGGGACCCCGCCGAGATGGCGGAGAGGCCACCAGCGAACTTCACCCAATCAGCCATTTCCAACTAGCCTTTCGTTGAGTGGTGTTGACAGTCATCATGGCCAACGGCCGAACCGACGAAGCGAGATAGTTTCTGCCCGAATGACTGATGTGGCGAGAATCTGATGTTTCACGTTCCGCCGCCTGGCGGAAGAGGGGTGCTGACAGCCTGGCACGGAGCGGATTGGGCCGAAGGAGCCGTCCCACTCAGGATCGATCGACGAAAGCGCCGGTTTATGCATCCGCCTACGAAGGGCCCGCCAACCGAGAGGCCCGAGCCCACGAACCACACCTCGCGCCGATTCAAGCACTCAACACCGCCCAGAAGCGCGAACTCCCCCAATCCCTATGGAGGTTTCATCGACGATCCCCAGCCCGGCGGCCACAGCCTCGCCCGGCGGCAGCGTCAGCGACGGCCGGTCGGGCTCGTAGGGGGTGGTCAGGCTGTCGATGGCGTACGCCGTCAGGTACGGGGAGACGGGCTCCGGGCGGGCCACGGTGACGGCGACCAGGCCCTGCGGGTCCACGTTGAACAGGTTTCGGGGCAGCAGGTCCATCCCCGCGACGATGTCCTCGAAGCGGCACCCTGCGCGGCAGGCCAGGCCCACCGACGGCCGGCCTCGTTGGACCGGGCGACGCGGCCGATGATCCCGGCGTCCGATGCCTGGTCGTCGGTGGAGCGACGGCGCAGGGTCAGGAACCGGTCGAACACGGGGCGATCGATCTTCACCGGGCGGAACTCGGCTCGGGCCGGGGTGATGTGCAGCACCGCCCCGGCATCCACCTTCGGGAACGCCTGGATCTTGCGGTCCACCGTGATCAGGTCGTCCGCGTGGGCGTAGGCCGCGAGCTACGCGGCGACCGAGGTGTTCACCGACTTGGAGGTCTTCAGGTCGCCCAGGACCGTCTTCCCCCCGATCTTCACCATGAAGTCGAGGCTGCCCGCGTACTCGTGCTCCCGCGACCAGGCCACGTCCTCCGCGAACAGCAGCTCCGGCTGGTACCGGTCGAGCCACGCCTCGATGTGCGGCACGTACGGCTCGACGTCGTGGTGCGGGTAGGGCACCTCTTCGCCGCGCAGCCGAAGCTCGAAGTAGTCGTGCACCAGCGAGCCGACGTCGGCGCGGACCTTGGTACAGCGCTTTGCCGCGTAGGTCAGGAAGTCAACGGCGGCCTGGCGGTCGCGGGCGGCGATGCGCTGGACCACCTCAAGGTCGGTGACAGCGGCCTCGGCGGCCATGCCGACCGCCCAGGTCTGGATTCGGACATGGGCTCTCGTTTCTGTTCCGGGGAATGCACAAGGCCCACCCCGGACGGGGGCGGGCCTGGATGTGACTTTGCTTCGCAGTTGGCCACTTCGGCAGGCCAGCTGGCCAGTCTTTCCCAGCTTGTTGGCCAGTCCGGGCGTCGCTCAGGAGCCCCAGCTCCCGGGGCAACGAGCGGCACGATTGTCCCGATAACCGCAATCTCCGGCTGCCTGGTCGCCACGGTCGGTGAAACCCGTTCCCTCGGGACTTCGCTAAGGGCGTCCGCCAGTAGGTGCTGCGGGTGCTGGCAGCAGGCAGGGCCGCATGGCCCGCTCCGCTCGCACCCTCCTTCTCCACGAAGGATTCGACGAGATCCGCCACCACCGCACCGGGCACTGACGCTGCCCACCACTGCGCCCCGCCCGCCCGGCCACCCTGGCCCGGCGAGCGGGGCGCCGCGCTGCGGGCAGATTATGCAGTTGCGCGCGACCGCCCGCAAGCACCGCCGGACCCAGAAGGCCGAGGCCAAGGACTCGTCGAAGGCCTGACGGTAGCCCGGACTACCGGGAGCCCGCCACAGGGCGCGACTTGTAGAAGGACTCCTCCAAGTAGGCGGCCTCGTGCGGCTGGTAGGGCTCCTCCAAGTAGGCGGCCTCGTCTTCGTCGAGTTCGACGTCCACCGCGGCGACCGCGTCGGCCAGCTGGGCCGGCTTGGTGACCCCGACGATGGGCGAGGTCACCGCCGGGTTGCGCATGACCCAGGCCAGGGCGACCTGGGCCGGGGACAGACCCCGCTTGCCCGCGATCTCGTGGACGCGCTCGGCCACTGCCTTGTCCCCGTCGCGGTAGAGGATCCTGCCGCCCTCGTCGGTCTCGGCACGCGCCGTGGCGGTCTCCCGGACCCGCGTCAGCCTGCCCCGCGCCAGTGGGCTCCACGGGATCACGCCGATGCCCTGGTCGGCGCAGAGCGGGAGCATCTCCCGCTCTGCTTCCCGGTGGATGAGGTTGTAGTGGTCCTGCATCGACACGAACCGGGTCCAGCCGTTCAGGTCAGCCAGGTACAGGGCCTTGGCGAACTGCCAGGCGTACATGGAAGAGGCTCCGATGTAGCGGACCTTCCCGGACTTGACCGCGTCGTGCAGCGCTTCGAGGGTTTCCTCGATCGGGGTGTCGTAGTCCCAGCGGTGGATCTGGTAGAGGTCGATGTAGTCGGTCCCCAACCGCTTCAGGGAGGCGTCGAGCTCGGCGAAGATCGCCTTGCGGGACAGCCCGGCGCCGTTCGGGCCGGGGCGCATCCGCATCCAGACCTTGGTGGAGAGAACGACCTCCTCGCGCCGGGTGAAGTCCTTGACCGCCTGACCGACGATCTCCTCGCTGCTTCCGGCGCTGTACCCATTGGCCGTGTCGAGGAAGTTGACGCCGCCCTCGAGGGCCTGCTTGATGATCTCCCGGCTGGCGTCCGCGCCCAGTGACCAGGGCTCGCCGCCCCGGTCCGGCTCGCCGAAGCTCATGCAGCCGAGGGCGATGGCGGAGACTTCCAGACCGGTCGTTCCGAGTTTGATGTATCGCATGCTTCGGAACCTAGGAGTTGGAGTGCGTTCTAACGCAAATTCGGAGGCGTGGGGCATGCGCGCCCTGTCAGGTTTCGACCGTTTCGGTCAGACGTACCAGAGAACCCAGTAGTAGCAAGTAGCGAACTGTCAATTCTCGGCCGAGCGCGTGGGGACTACTCAGCCCCCCCGACGGCAAACCGCCCTCGCGGGTCCGTCGCCACGACCGATCATCGCTCTTGCCAAGGGCGTCCGCCAGGAGGCGTGGTGGGCGGTAGCAGCAGAGCAGGCACGGCCTGCCCGATCATGGAGTTCTCTACGCTTCATGATCACCGGGGGATCCGTGCATGCCGTCCCATCACGCATTCTCGACCCGATCCGCAGCCAATTCCTCGCCCTGTTGCCTGTCCGCGAGGACCGGCACCCGCTGGGCTGCCACAACCCGCGCATCAGCGACGCCCTGGTCTTCGACCGCCTGGTGCAGGTCCTGGTCTTCGGCTGCGGATACGAACGAGTGGCCGACCACCTGTGCTCCGCCACCACCCTGCGCCGCCGCCGTGACGAGTGGATCGCCACCGGCGTGATGGAGACCCTGCGCCTGCTCGTCCTCGCCAGCTACGACCGGATGATCGGCCTCGAACTCGGCCACCTGTCCGCCGACGGCTGCATCACCAAGGCGCCGTCAGGCGGCGAGTGCGCCGGCAAAATCCCCGCCGACCGGGCCAAACTCGGCATGAAACGCTCGCAGTTGACGGACAGACACGGCATACCACTGGTCACCGACCCGGCACCGGCCAATACCCGCGACCACACCCTGCTGCCCGCCACCCTCGACCGCTTCGCCGCCCTGGAAGCAGCTTTAGGGCCGCTGCCCGCGGACCCACGCCTGAGCCTGGACGCAGGCTACGACTACAGCATGGTCCGCCAAGACCTCGACACCCGGCGGATCACCGGCAAGATCGCCAGGCTCGGCCCGAAGACCCCGATCCAGGCCGGCGGGCGCTGGGTGGTTGAGCGCACGAATTCCTGGATGAACAACTTCGGCAAGCTCCGCCGCTGCACCGAGCGGCGAAGAGCCTCCGTCGAGTTCTTCATTGCCCTGGCCAGCGTCATCATCACTGTCCGCTGCCTGATCCGACGCGCCTGGACCTGCTACCGCTGGGACACTCGCCCTCGAAGCCCCCGCATCCGGTGACCTACTGGCGGACGCTCTGAGCCACCCCCGCCACCAGCCAGACACAGTCTCCGGACCGTCCATCCAACCGAGCCATACCTCGATACGCTGAGCCACCAGACGTTCTCTCTCAGTGAGGAGTGGGCATGCCGTACCCACCGCAGATGGTCAAGGCGTTCAAGGAGGAGCTGACCAAGATCGGCTTCACCGACCTGGTCACCGCCGAAGCCGTGGACAGCGCGATGAAGAAGGCCGAGACCGGTGTCACCCTGGTGGCCATCAACTCCGTGAGTGGATGTGCGGCGGCCATCGCCCGGCCCGGCGTGCGCCTCGCCCTGGAGAACCCCGACCACCGCCCCGACCAGTTGCTCACGGTCTTCGCCGAGCAGGATCCGGAGGCGACGGCCCGGATGCGCTCCTACCTCGAGGACCTCCCGCCCTCCGACCCCTCCTTCGCCCTCTTCAAGGACGGCGAACTCGTCTACTTCATGCCCAGGTACCGCATCGAGAGCCGCGACGCCAACGCCGTCGCCGCCGACCTCGACAACGCATTCGACCAATTCGGCGAGTAGCCCATCCCACTCCGCGCACCCCGGCCCAGGAACCCCGGTGAAGCCCTGGGCCGGGAGCAGATCCTGAGAGGCCGCGCTGACCCGCTGCCACAGGAGGAGGATGCGGTCGGCCAGGAGCTCGGGTCCTCCCGCCCTCAACTGGCCGGGTAGCGCGAAAACCCTGGCCATCTACGGTGCACAGTCACACTGGAAGTGGCGGGTTGTCAGCCTGCGGCGGTGAGCGAGGGCAGGGTGTCCGTGAAGCCGGGCACCTCGGCCTCGACGCGGGCGTTCGCGGCCTGCTCGTCGGCCTCGCGCTCGTCCGGCGTCAGCGGGTCCGGCACGGGGGCGTAGATGAAGAGGACGTTCTCGATCGCGGTAGAGGTGCGGTCGATCGCGTCGAAGCGCTCGCGCAGGGTCATTCGGTGGCCTCCAGGGCTTCGCGGATTCGGGTGCGGAAGTCGGCGGACTCGGCCAGGACCCCGGCCGTCGTGTCCTTGCCGGATCTCGCCCGGCCGATCAGTGCGATGTTCTTCAAGGTCGCCTCACTCCTTCGCAACCGTTGAGCCGCGCCGGTTAACAACCGCGCCGACGGACCCGGGAACGCAGAGAGGCCCCGCCCTCCCTGGACAGGGAAGGCGGGGCCTCGGAGGTACCGCTCTGTCAGCTCAGCGAGTCCTCCAGCGCGAGCAACGCCGTACGGGTCTCCCGGAGTTCCTGGCGGAGCCGGTCCCGGGTCTGGGGGTCAAGCCCCTCGAAGGAGGCCGGGCTCAAGGCCGCGACTGCGCGGTGGACAGTGCTGACCACCTCGGGGCTGCGAGTCGGCGGGACCTCGCCGGCAGGGGCAAGCACGGCGGCCCCGATGGTCTGGAGCGCAGCCCGGCGGTGGTAGCCCTCAAGCCGAAGCTCTCTCCCCTACGCTGATGCCAGGCCCCGGGCAGCAGGCCCGGGCCGCCGGACCGATGCGCACCGACACCGGGGGGAACCGCGTGATCCGCGTACAGCAGCGCACCTACACCCTGATCCCGTGGCCGTGGCGGGTGATGTCCTGGGCCCAGGCCCCCGAGGGGCTGGAGTTCACCCTCTACGACGTCGTCGACCCGGTCGCGCCGCCCGTGCGCGGCGTCGAGGTGCCCGGCACCCCGGAGGAGGCCGCCCGCTGGAAGGCCGGCCACGACGCCTACCTGAGCCTGCTGCGCGAGGCCGAGGAGACCGTCCGGCACGCGCACGGCGTGCGCTGCCGGCCCGGGTTCATGGTCGACATGCGCTCGGTGCGCCTGCGCCGCTACGACCTGATGCCCCACCGGAGGTCCCGCTCCCGGCGGCTGTTCGCCGAGTGCCTGGACCGGATGCGCACCTACGAGGACGCCTACCGGCCGATCCTGGCGGAGATCGAGGCCCGCATCGCGGCGGCCTCCGCCGACACCGCCTGACCGACGGCGGGCCTGGCCGGGCCTGGCCGGGCCGGTGCAGAGCCGAGCCCGGTCAGCGGACGATGACGACCTTGCCCGCCACGGTGCGCGACTCGGCCAGGGCGAGCGCGGCCGCGGCCTCGTCGAGCGGGAACTCGGCGGCGATCTGCGCGCTGAGCGTGCCGTCGTCCAGCAGGGACAGCACCTGGGTGAGGTCCTCGCGCAGACGGGCCCGGAAGGCCTCCGGGCGGCGCCGGCCCGCCCAGAAGTTGTAGAAGTGCGCGGACCGGCCGTTGGGCAGGCCGTTCCACAGCGCCAGCCGGGCGAACAGCTACAACACCGGGAGCTGGGAGTTGCCGGCCTCGTCCTTGGTGGCGGCGGTTCCGTAGGACACCAGGACTCCGCCGCGGCGCAGCAGCGACCACGACTGCTCCAGCCCCGCGCCGCCGACGTGGTCGAACACCGCGTCGACGCCGTCCGGCGCGAGCTCCCGGATGCGCCGGTAGAGGTCGGGGTCGCGGTAGTCGACCGGGGTCGCCCCCAGGGCGCGAACGGTGTCGTGGTGCCGCGCGGAGGCCGTGCCGATCACCGCGATCCCGGCGTGCCGGGCGAGTTGGACCAGGGTCGAGCCGACACCACCGTTGGCGCCGAGTACGACGATCGTGCCTCCCCGGCGCACCTTCGCGGTCCGGTGCAGCATCTGCCAGGCCGTCACGCCGTTGACCACGACGGTCTCCGCGTCGGCGGCCGTCACGCCGTCCGGCACCGGGACGAGGTCGGCGGCGTCGAGCAGCAGATGGCTGGCCCAGGCGCCGGTCTTGGTGACGGCGGCGAAGCGGCGCCCGACCATCGCGGGGTCGGTGCCCGGGCCTGCGGCGACCACGGTGCCGACCACGTCGTAACCGGGCACGAAGGGGAACGGCGGCTGGTCGTAGTACTTGCCGCGACGCATCTGCTGCTCGGCGAAGGAGACCCCGGTGGCGTCCATCCGGAGCAGAACGTGGCCGGCGCTCGGCGGCGGGAGGTCGCGGGTGCGCAGCCGAAGGCCGCTCGGCTCGACCTCGCCCGGCAGGACGACCTCGGTGGCGTGGGTGACGACGGTGTTGTTCACGGTGTGCTCCGTTCGGCTCAGTGATGACGGTGGCGCTGGCTACGGCCGTAAAGTTACATGCGTAAGCTCACGGCTGACAAGAGCTGCCGCTCGTAAGTTTTCACCTGTAAGCTCACGCCATGGGAAACGAACCGAGCACAGCCCCCGTCCGCGCCCGCAACCGTCGCGGGGAAGGCGCCCGCCTGCGCGAGGACATCGTGGCCGCCGCAGTCGAACTGCTCGACGAGGCCGGCACCGAGACCGCCGTCACCCTGCGGTCGGTCGCCCGCCGGGTCGGGATCGCCGCCCCCTCGATCTACCGGCACTTCCCCGACCAGCCGGCCATCATGCTGGCCGTGGTGCGGCAGGCCTTCGAGCAGATGGAGGCCCGGCTGCGCGCCGCCGTCGACGCGGCCGACGACGACCCCCGGCAGCGGCTCACCGCCCTCTGCCACGCCTACCTGGAGTACTCCCGGGAGCACCCCGAGCGCTACCGCACCATGTTCGGCGGCGTCTGGGTGCCCGCGCTCCAGGACACCACCGTGACGGCGGACGACATGGGCGCCCTCGGCCAGGAGCTCCTGCACCTGTTCGTCGAGACCCTGGAGGCGTGCGTCGCCACGGGCGCGTCCACCAGCACCGACCCGTTCGCGGACACCGTGGCCCTCTGGCTGGGCCTGCACGGACTGGCCCACCAGCAGGCGGTCACGGTCGCCTTTCCGTGGCCGGAGGGCATCGCCGACCGGCTGATCGTCACGCTGGCGCACCTCAAGGCCGAGTAGCCGGGCGGCTGGAGAGCCGTGCCATCGGACAGCGGGACAGCCGAACGCCCGGCACCGGACGAACCGGTGCCGGGCGCGGCCCCGTTGCCTACGGACGGGCGGTGCTCAACGAGACCGACATCGACGTGAACCACGTCAACGACCTCGGCTGGACGGCCCTCCTGGAGGCGGTCCTGCTCGGTGACGGCGGCCCCGCGCACCGCGAGATCGTCGAGGTCATGCTCGCCCACCGCGCCGACCCCCGCCTCCCCGACGCCGACGGTGCTACCACCCGCACCCTGGCCTTGAGTTCTAGGGATCGTTGCAACGCCCCAGCTGGGGAGTGCAATGACCTTCGAGATCCGCGAGGACCGGCAGCCGCAGGGGCCCAGGAAGCTC
>NZ_JBEZXE010000014.1:0-170455 GCF_040637885.1 Kitasatospora sp. NPDC028055
CCCGGAGAACCGGGCGGCCATTCTCCAGGAGCCATCGAGGGCAACCACGCCATCAGCCACACCCGGTCCTCCCGGACCGACCAACATTCTTAAGGGCCCCGCCATGAGCGTGACGAATCGGTACCGGGACGCCTGGGAGGGCTTCTGGAGCGAGGCGCCCGAGGAGCCCGGGGCGGTGATCTGGGACGCCGAGCCGGCCCTCACCGCGGAGCGCCACCTCGCCCTGTTCCGGCCCCACCTGCACGACCCGCACCTGCCGGTGGTCGACCTGGGCTGCGGCAACGGCCGCCAGACCCGCTTCCTCGCCGAGCACTTCCCCCGGGCCGTCGGCGTCGACCTGTCCGGCACCGCCGTCGAGCTCGCCCGGCGCCAGGACCGGGCCGGACGGGCCGAGTTCGCCCAGCTGGACGCCACCGACCCGGCCGCCGTCCGGGCCCTGCACGAGCGCCTGGGCGATGCCAACGTGTACGTGCGCGGGGTGATCCACCAGAGCGAGCCGGCCGACCGCCGACCGGTCGCCGAGGCGGTCGCCACCCTGCTCGGATCGCGCGGCCGGGCCTTCCTGGTCGAACTGGCCGAGTCCGCCAAGGAGGTGCTCAGGGGGCTCGCCCAGTCCCCGGCCGGGCCGCCCGCGAAGCTGCGCCCGGTCCTCGCCCACGGACTCACCCCCGCCGAGGTGGCCGACGCGGCCTTCGACGGGCTGTTCCGCTCGGCCGGCCTCACCGTCCTCGCCAGCGGAGAACTGCCGCTGTCCCTCACCGAGTTCACCCCCGAGGGCGAACGGATCGAGCTGCCCGCCTGGTGGCTGATGGTCGGCCCGGACGGCCCGGACGGCCCGCTGCCCGACCCGCGCTGAACCCGTTGACGCCGCGGCGGCGTTGGACGAGTGTCAGGACGGACGGTCGTCAGGACTGACCAGTCGTCAGGACGGACGGTCGCCAGGACTTGTCGTCGCAGCCGCTCGCGGGGCGGAGGGAGCCGGGCCATGGGCATCGCACGTCGTGATCTTCTCAGGTGGGGCGCGGGGGCGGGCGGTGCGGCCGCCGTCGGCGGCCTGCTCGGGGCACCCGCCGCCCGGGCCGCGGGCGGCCCGGCCACCCCGGGCGGGGTGCCGACGGACAGCTGGATGGGCCGGCTGGACGGCAGCCTGTCCCTGCTCGACCTCACCGTCCCGGGCACCCACGACTCCTGCTGCCAGAACCCCTGGTACGGGACGGAGTGGTCGCACACCCAGAACTGGGGCATCCCGCAGCAGTTGCAGGAGGGCGTCCGCTTCCTCGACATCCGCTGCAACGGCCTCCAGGGGGCGCCCGACGAACTCGGGATCTACCACTCCGACAACTACCAGCACATCCGGCTGCAGGACGTGCTCGACCAGTGCCGCGCCTTCCTGACGGCGCACCCGGGCGAGACGCTCCTGATGCGCCTGCGCAACGAGCGGGCCGGCGGCCAGGCCCTCGACGACCCGGAGTTCCAGCGGCGGGTCGACCACTACCTGGACACGCTGGGCTACCGCGACCTGTTCCACCTCTACGGCTGGCCCACCCTGGGCGCGGCCCGCGGCAAGGTGGTGCTGCTCGCCGACTTCGCCAACCCCTGGGGCCTGATCGACTGGTCCAGCGGCCAGAACGCCTGGTTCGACACCCAGGACGTCTGGCAGACCGGCGGCACCGACCCGCTGGGCGACAAGGGCCGGTACGTCGTCGCCCAGTTCGACAAGGCCTTCGCCAATCCGCAGTATCCGCGGATGTTCGTGAACTTCCTCAGTTACGCGGGCGGCTACTGGCCCCGGACCAGCTCGCAGGCCGTGATGGACCGGGCGGTCTACCCGTACCTGAGCGCGCGCACCCGGCAGCGCGCCCGGTTCGGCATCGTCCCGATGGACTTCCCGGACCTCCATGTGAACGTGCTGCAGATGCTCGTGGACAAGAACTTCGTGTGAACACCGGAGGGACCGTCAGGAGGAGGGCGTCGCCGTCGGCGTGAGACCGGGGGCGGTGGTGGACAGGGCCTGTGCGCGGGCGGCGGGGCCGGAGAGCGGCAGGGTGCAGTTGTCGCCGTCCTTCTGGTGGCCGCACACCTGGAGGATGGTGCCGGGCGCATCGGCGTCCACCATCATCGAGTAGTTGTCGTAGCCCCAGTGGATCAGAGCGGTCTCCTGCCCGCCGGTGCCGGTGGAGACGGTGGCGCTGTCCCCGGGGGAGCCGTCGGTGATCCCGGCCCAGGCGGCCCGGCAGCGCGGGCTGTAGTGGAGGTACAGGACGACCTTGCCGATGGTGCCGGTCAGCACGGTGTGGTCGTCGGCCTCGCACCCCATGGCCTGCGGGTCCTTGCCGGCGCAGCCGACGGACTGACAGAGCTGGGCGGGCAGGGCGCCCGTGCTCACCGCGGGCGGGGCGGGCGAGCGCCCCGAGGAGGAGGCGGCGGCGCTGCCACCGCCGTTCAGGCCGTGCAGGTAGAGGCCGGCGACCAGGAGGAGCACGGCGACGGCGGCGACCGTGACCAGGGCCTGCGGCCGCCGCCAGAGGGCGACGCGGGCGACGGGGAGGGACACCGGGACGGGCAGCGGGACGGGTACGGGGTCGGCGGCGGGGGCAGCAGCCGCGGTCGGCTCCACGGCGGTCGCGGCGGCCACGGCGGTCACTGCGCCGGGCGCGGACTCAGCGTCCCGCGCGGCCTCGGCCTGCCGCAGCAGGGAGGTGAGCAGCACGGCGTCGCAGTCCAGCGCGGCGATCAGGCCGGCCAGGGCCTGGGAGGTGATCAGCCGCTTGCCGTTCAGCCAGCGTTCCCAGGACGCCTTGCTGAGGTAGGTCAGCCGGCCGAGCTCGGCGAGCGAGATCCGGTGCGCGTCCTTGACGGCACGCAGTTCCTCGACCAGGCGTCGAGCGGGCTCCGAAAGATCGTCAGGGAGCGGTTTCCAGTGCTGACTCACGTGGGGGGCACCTCTGGCGGGTCGACGACAGGCGCGAACTGATCTTCTTTCGGATGATCAGTTTAATCTCTCCGTCCCTGGGCTCCCGCCCGGTTCGGCGCCACGTCCCGCGGAACGTCTCAAGGGATTCCTGATCCGCGTCCCAACCCGCAGCTCAGGGCCCCGGGGACGACGCACACCGTCTCAGAAGCCCCGGAGACGGTCGAAGATCGGTGCCCGATCCCGCAGAGTTGGCCGCGCCGGGTAGCCCAGAAGTCAACACCGGTTCTGGCCCGGGTAAAGACCTCGACGCAGCCAGAGCGGACGGGGGCGCTCGGTGCGGTTTTGGATCAATGCACCACAACGGTCATCTCAGAGGAAGTTCGGGGAAACCTCATGGGCCGCCACTACGCGTCCGAGATCACGTCACCATCGCCTGAGTCACTCACATCACTCACGTCACGCACATCGCCCACGTCACCCACCTCGCCCGCAACGGTCGCAGCACCCACCGCGGCGGTATCGGCCGCTACGGCCGCCGACCGGCTCGCCGGTGAGCTGCAGTCCTTGAAGAACGGTTCGGGATTCACCTACGCCCGGCTCAGCGAACGCACCCACTACGCGAAGTCCTCGTGGGAGCGCTGGGTGAACGGGAAGCAGTTCCCCCCGCGCGACGCGGTGCACAGCATCGCGACCGTCTGCGGGGGCGATGCCGAGCTCCTGCTGGAGCTCTGGCACCTCGCGGAGAGCCGACGCCTGATGTCGGCCGCGCCGGATGCCCCCGCGCCCGGCGCAGCCAGCTCCCCAACCGGGACGGCCGACGGACCGTCGGCCGACGCCCCGGGCGGGGAGGACCACCCGGAGTGCCCGCACCGTCGGCAGGCCGCCCTGCTGCGGCGGGTGGCCCTGGTCTCCCTCGCGGTCGGCGCGGGCGGGGTCCTGGCGGCCGCCGGCCGGCGGTCCGTCCGGCGGGAGGCCTGACCTCCCTGGTCCCTGTGGGCAGCACAGGAACCTCGACGAACCCGCCGGCACCACCGGCACCACCACAACAGAGCGGCACCGCGCCCTTGGGGAGGGCGCGGTGCCGCCGCCGGCGTGGCGTCCGCCGTTACGCGACGCCGTCCTGCCACCACCAGAAGCCCGAGCCGTAGCCGGAGTGCTCGATCCGGCTGTCCACGTGCTGCCAGGAGACGGTGTGGGTCTCCAGGCCCGAGAAGCCGCAGGTCTCGGCGATCCGGTAGACGTCCAGCGTGGACAGGCCGGAGACCGCGGTGTCGGCCGCCACCCCGTAGGTGTGCATGGAGTTGGAGGCCCCGCCCACGGAGGCGTTGTACGCGGTGCTGCGGAAGCCGGAGTTGATGGTGACCGCGCGGTCGCCCGCCTTCTTCCGCAGCGCCTCCAGCTTGTACATGGTGCGGCGGACGTTCTCCTTCACCTCGTCGGCGCCGACGTTGCCGCCGCCGAAGCCCGAGCCGTCGTGGCTGGTGAACTCGGACCAGTTGAAGTGGGCGGTGGAACCGTCCGACTTCTCCAGCGAGTTCAGCACGCCGAAGGTCTGCGGGCCGGCCACGCCGTCCGCGCTCAGCCCGTAGGCGGCCTGGAACCGGCGCACCGCGGCCGCGGTGCCGGGGCCGAAGGAGCCGTCCACGGCCACGTAGGTCTGCGAGGCGGAGTCGGCCGCCCAGCCCGCGACCCGGATCTGGAGTTCGGCCACGGCCGAACCGGAGGAACCCTGGCTCAGGTTGCCGGACCAGCCGTAGGCGGCGGCCGGGCGGGCGAGGCCGAGGTCGGCGACCGCGGCGAGCCCGGCGGCGGCCACCGCGCCGGTGCCGTAGCGCAGCAGGGCGCGACGGTTGAGGGAAGAGCTGTTCACCACGTGCTCCTTCGAGGAGTCGACAGGGAAGGGCGTCGGACGGGGCGGTGCGGGTGACCGGTCAGGACCTGCCGTCCGGTCAGTACCAGTTGTGGGCCTGCCAGAAGCTCCAGGCCGAGCACGGGTCACCGTAGCGGCCCTTGATGTAGTCCAGGCCCCACTGGAGCTGGGTGGCCGGGTTGGTCTGCCAGTCGGAGCCTGCGGAGGCCATCTTGTCCCCGGGCAGCGACTGCGGGATGCCGTAGGCGCCGGAGGAGGGGTTGGTGGCGTAGACCTTCCAGCCGCTCTCGTGGGTGTAGATCTGGTCCAGGCAGCCGAACTGGCCGCTGACGCTCCAGCCGTGGCTGGGGAACTTCCACTGCGCGGTGATCTGCACCGTCCGGGCGACGCCCATCGCGTTCATGGTGGCCGGGCCGGCGATGCCGTCGTTGCTCAGGTTGTGGGAGTGCTGCCAGGTGCTGACGGCGCTGGTGGTGCCCGCGCCGTAGGCGCCGTCGGCGCCCGAGCCGGCCACCCGCTGGACCTCCTCGACCTTGTTGTGCAGGGCGAGTTCGGTGCGGCCGCCGTACACGCCGTCCTCGTCGAGGCCGTTGTCGTGCTGGAAGCTGCGGACGGCGGCGGCGGTCTGCGGGCCGTAGTTGCCGTCGACGCCGCTGCTCGCGAGGTAGCCGATGCCCACCAGGTTGCGCTGGACCCAGGTGGTGCTGTCGATGGCCTGGGCCTGTGCGGGCAGCAGGGCCAGCACGGCGGCGGCGAGCACGCCTGCGGCGAGCGCGCGCAGGGCCGGGGTTCTCTTCACGGTCGATCCCATTCCGTCGGGTGCCTGTCGGTCGATCAGGCGGTGCCGACCACTCTCGGGGGGCGGCCGCCCGTCCCTCCAGCAGTCGGCGGCACCAGGGACGTCCCGGGCCCGCCGGGGACGGTGGGCAGCGGCCGTGGGACGGGCGTGGGACGGGCCCGGCCGGGAGCGGGAGCGGCGTGGGACGGGCGTCGGAGACGCGTGGGACGCGCCGCGGAGACGCGTGGGACGCCGGTGGCCGGCCCGTCGGCGCGGACGGGCCGGCCACCGGGAGGGCGGGTCAGGCCAGCAGCCGGCTCCAGGTACGGGCGTCCACCAGGCCGTCGGCCGGCAGCCCGGCGGAGGACTGGAAGGAGGTCACCCCGGCCTGGGTGCCCGGGCCGAACGCGCCGTCCACGCTCACCTGGATGCCGTGCGCGACCAGCTGGCTCTGCACGGCCTGCACCGCGCTGCCCGAGGCACCGCGGGCCAGCGGCGCCACGGCCTGGCTCCAGGTCTGGTTGCCCGCGACGCCGTCGGCCGAGGCGTGGGTGGTGTTCTGGAAGGCCGTGACGGCGGCCTGGGTCGCGGGCCCGTACGCGCCGTCCACGGTCAGCGACTGGCCGCGCTGCACCAGCAGGTACTGCAGCGTCCTCACCTGCTCGCCCGAGGCGCCGCTGCTGAGCACCGGCCAGACCGGGCCGGTCGGGTCCCCGCCGATCCGCGCGGCGACGTCCCGGCGGATCTGCGGGATCAGCGCGTAGAGGCGGTCCCCGGGGCACTCGGTGTTGTTGAAGTCCCGGTGCCCGTAGACCTGGTAGGCGCGCAGCCCGTACTGCTGGCAGATGTAGGTGATCAGGTCGATCAGCGCGGCGTACTGCTGGCTGCGCGGGTCGACGGTGCTGTACGTGCCCTCGTTCTCGATGCCGATGGCCACCGTGTTCTGCGCGGTGCAGTGGGCGCCCTCCACGTGCTGGCCGCCGCCGCGCAGGGTCGCCAGGCTGCTGTGGCGGCCCTCCATGATGTAGGCGCCGCGGCTGACGGTGAAGTGCTGGCCGGTGTCGATCCAGTGCTCGCTGTCCATCTGGTAGGTCTGCATCGAGCGGGCCAGCGCGAACGCGGCGGCCTGGGAGTAGTCCGTCACGTTGGGCGTGGCGGTGTGGTGGACGATCACCTTGTCCGGCGCGCCGGACACGAAGTTGAGCGGGCTGCTCGCCGGGCGGGCGCCCCAGGCGCCGGTGTCGGCGATCACCGGGCCGGTGGCGGCGGAGGCCACCCCGCTGGTCAGGGCGGAGCCGAGCAGGGCGCCGGTGCCGACGGCGAAGGCGCCGGCCAGGAAGGTGCGGCGGCCGGGGCCGACGGGGGCGGAGGCGGGGTCAACGGCGTTCATACGGGACTACCTGGTCCTTCGGGGGGCGGGAGGAGACGGAAGGACCCCCTGCCCCGGGCCTGCTGACGGCGCGGGGGCAGGGGGCCTGCACGGCAGTCACGCTAGGAGCGGCGCGAGCCGGTCCGCCACGCTTCGCCGTCCCCTCCCGCGTCCCAGCGCCGTCCCGGGACGACGCCGCCCGGGTCCTGGACGCCGGGCCCCGCTCGCCAGGCCCTGACTGTCAGGCCCCGCTCGTCAGGCCCTGACTGTCAGGCCCCGAGTGCCGGACCCCGCTCGTCAGGCCCGCCGCACCCGGACGCCGCTCTCGGCGATCGCCTGCTCCTGGGCGTCCGGCAGCCCCGCGTCCGTCACCAGGTCGTGGACGTCGGTGAGCGGGCAGATCGAGGCGAAGGTGACCCGGCCGACCTTGGTCCGGTCGGCGAGCACGACGGTGTGCGCGCTGCTGCGCAGGAACGCCCGGTCGGTCTGGGCCTCCATCTCGTCGTGGGTGGTGCAGCCCTGCTGGACGGTCAGCCCGTCCACGCCGATGAAGGCGAGGTCCAGGTGGTACTGGTCGAGCATCCGCTCGGCGGCCGGGCCGACCAGCTCGTAGCTGGCCGAGCGGGCCAGGCCGCCGATCACGACCAGGCGGACCTCGGGGCGGACGATCAGCTCCGCGGCGATGTTCACCGCGTTGGTGACCACGGTGAGGTTGCCGCGCTCGGCGAGCACCCGGGCCAGCTCGGTGGTGGTGGTGCCACCGGTCAGGCCGACCACGGCGCCGTCCGGCACCAGCTCGGCGGCGGCCCGGGCGATCCGGCGCTTCTCCTCCGCCTGCTGGTCGCTCCGGTGCCGCAGCGGGATCTCCAGGTTGACCGCCCCGGTCACCGCACCGCCGCGGGTGCGCTGGAGCAGCCCCTGGTCCTGCAGTTCCTGCAGGTCCCGGCGCACGGTCGCGTCGGACACCCCGAGCAGGTCGGAGAGCGTCCGCACGTCCGCGCTCCCCGCCTCGGCGATGTGCGAGACGATTCTGGCGGCGCGATCAGCTTTGAGCATGGACGGAGTGTAGTTCAGCCCGGGTCGACGGTCGGTGACTGCACCCGCGAACAGCTCCGCGCACCCTCGCGCAGCGAACCGCGCACCCCGGCGGCGGGCGGCGGTTCAGGGCGAGACGGCGGCCCGGTCCGCCGGTCGGGGCGCGGTCAGGAGGCCGAGCAGCCGGGTGACCTCGCGGGCCACCGCCGCCCTCCCCTCCCCCAGGTACGTCCGGGTGTCCACCAGTGCGGGGTCGGCGGCGAGCCGGCCGCGGACCGCCTCGGTGAAGGCCTTGTTGAGGTGGGTGGCGATGTTGACCTTCGTCATCCCGTGGGCGACCGCCGCCGCGAGCACCGGGTCCGCCACCCCGGAGGAGCCGTGCAGCACCAGCGGCACCGGGACGGCGGCCCGCAGCGCGGCGATCAGCCCGAGGTCCAGCGCGGCGGTGCGGGTGAGCATGGCGTGCGAGGTGCCGACGGCCACGGCCAGCGCGTCGACGCCGGTGCGGGCCACGAACTCGGCGGCCTGCGCCGGGTCCGTCCGGGCGCCGGGGGCGTGCACCCCGTCCTTGCCGCCGACCTCGCCGAGTTCGGCCTCCACCCAGACGCCCGCCGCCCGGCACTGCCGGGTCACCTCCGCGGTGGTGCGTACGTTCTCCTCGTACGGCAGCGCCGAGGCGTCGAACATCACCGAGCCGAACCCCAGGGCGAGCGCCTCCGCCACCAGCGACCGCTCGGTCGCGTGGTCGAGGTGGACGGCCACCGGCACGGCGGCGGCCCGGGCCACCGCGAGCGTCGCCGCGCCGATCGGCGCCAGGCCGCCGTGGTAGCGCACCGCGTTCTGGCTGAGTTGCAGCACCACCGGTGCCCCGGCGGCCTCGGCCCCGGCGACGATGGCCTCGGCGTGTTCCAGCTGGATGACGTTGAACGCCCCCACGCCGTGGCCGCCGCTCACCGCGGGCGCGACGATCTCTCCGGTTCCGATCAGGGTCACGGTGCTCCTCCGGGCTGTGCCGTCAGTGGGCGGGCGGGGCCGGCCGCGGGCGGGTGCTCCGCGGGCCGGCCGGTCACGGCTGGTCCAGCACGATCGAGCGGGTGAGGTGGCGCGGCCGGTCGGGGTCGAGGCCGCGCCGGACGGCGAGGCCGACAGCCAGGCGCTGGACCCGGACCAGTTCGGCCAGCGGGTCGAGTCCGGGCACGCTGATCGCGGCCCCGGTCGCCCCGGCCTGGTCGACCAGGCCGGTCGGCGGGGTGTCCAGGAACCAGACCAGGCCCTCGGGGCCGCTGACGCTGATCGGGCCGTGCCGGTACTCCATCGCCGGGTAGGCCTCGGTCCAGGCGGCGGAGGCCTCCCGGACCTTGAGCGCGGCCTCGTTCGCCACCCCGCAGCTCCAGCCGGTGCCGAGGAAGGTGAACTGCCGTGCCTCCAGGGCGCCCCGGGGCAGCGGCTCGGCGAGCGCCGTACGGGCCTGGGCGGGCAGGTCGGCGGGGGCGGCGCCGAGGTGGGCGCGCAGCAGGACGAGGGCGGTGGTGGCGAACCTGGTCTGGACGACGGACCGCTCGTCGGCGAACTCCAGCGCCACCAGGTGCCGGGCGGCGGCGCCGACCGGGGTCCCGGGGTCGGCGGTGATCGCGACCGTCTCGGTGCCGCCCACCCGGGCGAGGGCGTCGAGCACCTCGGTGGTGGTGCCGGAGCGGGTGAGCGCGACGATCCGGTCGTACCGGCGGCCGAGCGGGAACTCGGAGGCGGCGAAGGCGTCGGTCTCGCCGAGTCCGAGGGATTCGCGCAGCGCCGCGTAGGCCTGGGCGATGTAGAGCGAGGTTCCGCAGCCGATGACGGCGACCCGCTCACCGGGTTCGGGCAGGTGTTGCGGGGCCAGTTCCAGGGCGCGCTGCCAGCAGTCGGGCTGGCTGGCGATCTCTTCGTCGACGTGGGCCATCAGGTCCTCCTGCGCGAGACTGCACGATTGTGCGTAAAGATGATCGATTTATAGTCGAGACCTCCATCATTGCGCAACAGTGCGCAGTCCCGATCAGCTTCGAGCAGCACGCCTCGCGGCCGGTGATGGTGTGAAGAACCGGCGAAGATCATCACCCTATTCACCGATCCGAGCGATTTCGGCGCCTCGTTGTATCCGGCGGTGGCTATGCTCCCCGTACTGTGACTGAACGTCAGACGAGCCGAACAGCCCAGGAATCCGCCGATGTCGTCATCCTCGGCGCCGGACCGGCCGGACTCACCCTCGGGAACCTCCTCCACGCCGCCGGAATCGACTGCGTCGTCCTCGAACGGGCCGACCCCGACCACGTCCGGACCAGGGCCCGGGCCGGGTTCCTCGCCGCCAACACCGTCCGGGTGCTGGACCGCCACGGCCTCGCCGACGGCCTGCACCGCCACGGGAAACCGCACGGCACCTGCGAGTTCCGCACCGAGGACGGCAGCTTCCGCCTCGACTACGGCGCCCTCGGCCGCCGCGAACTCCACACCGTGTACCCCCAACAGGACCTGGTCGCCGACCTCCTGACGCACTACCTGGCAGCGGGCGGCCGGATCGCCTTCGAGACCGAGGCCCAGGTCGTCGAAGGCACCGACGGCCCCGACCCCACCGTCACCGTGCGAGACCCCGAAGGCCGCCCCGCCCGCTGGCGGGCCCGCTACGTCGCCGGCTGCGACGGCCGCCACGGCGCGGCCCGGCGCTCGCTGCCCGCCGGCACCCGCCGGTACCAGCGCGACCACGGCGTCTCCTGGCTCGCCCTGCTGGCCGAGGCGCCCCCGAGCATGGACGCCGTCGGCTACGCGATGCACCCCGACGGCTTCGCCGGCCACATGACCCGCACCGCCGACATCACCCGCTACTACCTCCAGTGCCGGCCCGGCACCCCCGCCGACGCCTGGTCGGAGGACCGGATCTGGACCGCGCTCGACCGGCGGCTGCGCGCCGACGAGCACGGACCGCTGCAGCACGGCCGGATCCTCCACCGCTCCGTCGTCCACCTGGAGTCGGACGTGCTCGACCGACTCCGGTACGGCTCACTGCTGCTGGCCGGGGACGCCGCCAGCCTCCCCGCCCCGGCCGCCGCCAAGGGCGCCAACCTGGCCGTCCTGGAGGCGGAACTGCTCGCCGAGGCACTGATCGACGAGCTCCGCCGGGGCGACGCCCGGGCACTCGACCGGTACTCCGCGCGCTGCCTCACCCACATATGGCGGGCCCAGGAGTTCGCGCACTGGATGATCCAGCTCCTGCACTCCCCCGTCGGCCAGGCAGCGGAATCGTTCTTCCACGAAGCCATGCGGCGCTCCCGCGTCGAATCCCTGCGCACCTCGCGCACCCACCAGGACTGGTTCGCCGAGAACTACGTCGGCATCTGACCCGCCCTGCCCACCGGGCGCCCCCGCCCCCGCACCGAGGACACCCTCCCCATGACCGCGACACCCCCGGACGACACCGCCCGCCTGCGTGCGACGGCCGAGTTCGTCAGGGAGCACGACACCGCGAGCCTGCTCCCGCTGCTGCTGCCCGACCTCGACGGACCGGAACTGCGGGCCGTGGCCGACCGCTGCCGCTTCTCGCACGCCGCCCTGCTCGTCCTGCCCCCGGACGGCGCCGCGCTCCGCTCCCAACTCGCCTCCTGCGGACTGGAACCCGACGCACCCGCGCAGCCCAGCGTGGTGGTCCGCAGCCGGCTCGCCCGGCGGCACGGCCGCGCCGAGGCCGAGCTCGACGTCAGCATCCTGCGCCCGCCGGTCTCCGGCCCCGACGGGGAACGCAGCGTCGAGGTGTTCGTGCTCACCGTGCCGCCCGGCTCCGACCTCGCCGAACTCGCCGCCCACGAGCGCGCCCACGAGCACGAGGCCCACCTCGCCTTCGACGTCGCCCACCCCGACCCGCTGGCGCTGCGCGGCCTGTGCGCATTGCTCACCCGGCACGGCGCCGCCCCGGACGGCGGCGGCTACAACCCCCACGAGGACTCCACCGTCCTCTACTTCACCACCCCGGGCGGCTCCCGCACCGGCTACCGGCGGGTCGAGCTGCACGCCCACGGCGACCACCGCACGGTGCTCGCCGACCACCTGGGCGAGGACCCCACCCAGCGCTCGGCCGAGACCCTGCTGCACCAGCTCACCGGCGCCTGGACCACCCAGGCCCTGGCGGTCAGCGCCCGGATCGGCCTGCCCGACGCCCTGGACACCCGCACCGCCACCGCGCCGCGGCAGCTCGCCGACGCACTCGGCGCGGACCCGCGGAGCCTCGCCACCCTGCTGCGCTACCTCGCCATGCTGGGCGTCGTCGCCGAACACCCCGACGGCTACCGGCTCACCGGCACCGGCGCCCTGCTGCGCGCCGACGCCCCGGCCTCGATGCGGCCGCTGGCGCTGATGTACGGCGGCCCGTTCTACCGGTCCTTCGCGGAGCTGGAGCACACCGTGCGCACCGGGGAGGCCGCCTTCGACCACCTCTTCGGCGAGAACCACTTCGACCACTTCGCCCGCGACCCCGAACTCGCCGAACTCTTCGACCTGTCGATGGTCGCCGGCTCCCGGATGTTCGACCCGCTCCCGGACCACCCCGTCATCACCGCCGCGGGTTCCCGCACTCCCGCCGGCACCGTCGTCGACATCGCCGGCGGCAACGGCGAACTGCTCGGCCGGCTGCTCGCCGCCCACCCCCGGCTGCGCGGCGTTCTGCTGGAACGCCCGCACGCCGTCGAGGCCGCGCGCCACCGTCTCGACGCCGCCGGGCTCGGCGGGCGCTGCGGGTACCTGACCGGCGACTTCGCCGACGTCCCCGGCGACGGCGACGTCTACGTGCTGTCCCGGGTGCTGCACGACTGGGACGACGGGCGCTGCGCCGAGATCCTGCGGCACTGCGCCCGGGCGATGCCCGCCCACGCCGACCTGCTGATCGTCGAACGGCTGCTGCCCACCGACGGCTCGCCCTCGCTGGCCACCGCGTGGGACCTGCACATGATGGTCAACACCGGCGGCCGCGAGCGCCGCGCCGACCACTACGGCCGGCTGCTCGCCGACGCCGGGCTGCACCTGCTGGAGCACCGTCCGCTCCCGCTGGGCGCCGCCGTCCTGCACGCCCGGCGGGCCGCCGTCCCGACCCCGACCGGCCCGGCCCCGACCGGCCCGTCCCCGGCCCTGGCCCGCACCGGCGCGTAGTCCTCGGGTGCCCCGCCGCCGTCGCCCCGCCGCCATCACCCCGGCGGCGGGGCACTCCGACCGCGGGTCAGGACCGGCGCGGCGCCACGTACTCGACGGTCTGCATCATCCCGAGGTCCTCGTGCTGGAGCTGGTGGCAGTGGGCGACGGCCCGGCCGGTGAAGTCCTCGTACCGGACCAGGAAGGTGACGGTGTCGCCCGGTCTGCCGCCGGCCAGGTCGACGGTGTCCTGCCAGACCGGCGGGTCGAGCCGCTCGCCGTTGCGATGGGTGACCAGGACGTGGTTCGTGTGCAGGTGGAAGGGGTGGTGGAAGGCGGGGTTGGTCTCGGCGGTGCGCAGCGTCCAGCGCTCGACGGTGTCGAGCTCCAGGGTGTGGTTGACGAAGCCGGGGTCGAACAGGCCGTAGGCCGGGTCCCGGCTGGGGTCGCCGCTGGGGTCGGCGGCGGGGGTCGGGTTGCTCCCCAGCATCCGGAAGGCGTTGGGGAACGCACCCGGGAAGACGCCCGGATCGACGTGGAAGAGCACCTCGCGGTCCGCGTCCGGGTTCGCGATGTCGCCCTCGTCGAGGAACGGCTTGCCGGCCGGGAGCGTGGTCGGCAGCTCCATCGGCGGGTCGACCGCCTCGCCCGTCACCTCGACCGTCATCAGCGGCGCGGTCAGCCCCTCGACCCGCAGGTCGTAGCTGCCGGGGTCGTCGACCCGGACCAGGACGTCGGCCCGGCCGCCCATGGTCAGGCGCACCGCATCGGTGGCGACCCCGGCCGGGAAGGTCACGCCGTCCTGGGCGATCTGGTGGAGGGCCAGGTCGCCGCCGTCGCCGGTGAGCCGCAGCACCGGCGCGGTGAACGCCGTCGCGCAGACCAGCCGCCAGCGCTGCACCTCGCCCGGGCGCAGCGTCACGGTGGGGCCGACCGCGCCGTTGACGGTCAGCACGGCCGGGACGGCGGCCAGCGCGTTGCCGGAGTCGAAGTCGGGGACCGTGCCGTCCTTGAGGCGCAGCTCGTTGAGGCAGACCACCAGGTCGGCGGCGGCCGCGATCTCGGGGACCTCGTCGACGTCGCCCTCGATGATCAGGACCCCGGCCATCCCGCCGACGATCTGCACGGAGGTGGCCCCGTGCAGGTGCGGGTGGTACCAGTAGGTGCCGGCCGGGTGGTCGGCCGGGACGTCGATGGTCGTCACGTACTGCGGTTCCGGGGCGCCGGCCTCGACCTCGTCGGCGGTGCGCGGCTCGAACACCCGGAGCACGTTGTCGGCCTCCCCGGTCGGGTCGACGTGCAGGCCGTGGGTGTGCAGGTTGAAGCTGTTGAAGCCGTGCGGCCGGTTGTGGTCGCCGTCGTGGGGTTCGTTCGGCGGCAGGCCGTTGACCTGGGTCAGCCGCAGGGTGTCCCCGGCGCGCAGCCGCAGGGTCGGACCGGGGATCGCCCCGTTGTAGGTGCGGGTGGTGACCGTCCCGTAGCCGGGCACGACGGTGTCCGTGAACCGGACGTCGAGCGTCTGCTCCAGCACCGCCCCCGCCCGGTCGGGCAGCCGCCGCGCGGTCCGCACGGCGGGCTGCGGGAACGGCTGCGGGAACGGCTGGGGGAACGGCTGCGGCGCGGGGGCGGCCGCCGCGTGCCGCCGGGAGAGGATCCCCTCGGACGCGGCCACCAGCGCGGCGGTGGGCAGCGCCTTGAGCAGCGACCGACGACTGATTCCGACATTTTCGCTCATGGTCGGGCAATCTAGGTCAACCCGTCCAGGCGGTCCGGAAAGCACACCGGGCACCGCCGGACATTGCCCGATCATGACCTCGGCCCGGCCACCTGACAGCCACCTGACGACCACCTGACCTCAGCCGGACCAGACGGTCACCGTCGCCTCCAGCTGGTAGTCCGCCGGGGCGATGGAGTCGACCTTGATCAGCGCGGTGCGGCCCCCCGGGGTCCTGAGGCAGATCATCGTCCCGACACTGACGTGGGCCGAGTCACCCGGATGGCTGGCGGCCCAGTCCGCGCAGGCGGCACCGGAGGGCGGCGCCTGGCCGGTCCAGATGCCGAAGCTGTCGTGCTCCGAGTTGATCTCCTCGCGCACCACCGCCGTCGTGGCGGTGAAGCCCGTCGCGTAGATGCCCTGGGGGAAGCCGGGGTGACGCCCCGGCGGGGTGAGGTCGAAGTCCGCCCCGCCCTCCATCGTGATGGCGACCTGGCCGCTCCAGACCACGGCGGGCCCGGCCGAGGAGGGCTGCGCGGCCGAGGAGGGCGGCGCGGCCGTGACCCCACCGGCGGTGGTCGCCACGGCGGTGGCCGGCCCCGCAGCCGCACCGCCCGGCCCCGACCCCGCGCTCACCGGCGGCGCCGTCGGCGTGCCGTCGTTCGGCAGGATCGCCGTTCCCAGGATCAGCGCCAGCACCCCGACCGCGACCACCCCGACCCGGGCGCCCCAGCTCTGCGGCCCCGGCAGGTTGATCCCGGCACCGCTCGCCGCCTCCTTCGCGAAGGCCACAACGAAGCAGAGCAACCCGAACACCCACAACGTGATGGTTCCTGCCACGGACCCCGTCCCCTGCCTGCGCCACCCAACGCGAACGCGCAGATGCTACAAGGAAGCTGACATCAGGGCAGGTCATTTCCCCCGAGGCCGGTCCGCCACCGACCACGACCGCCCGGCCCCGGCGGGAGGCAACGCCGGGGCCGGGCGGTCGTCCGCCGCCGGAGCGTCAGTTGGCCAGGCTGAAATCGCCGCCGACCGGGGCGGCGATCTTGTCGACGCCGGTCAGCGCGGTGAGCGAGGTCACCGGGCTGCTGCTGTCCGTCGTGGTGCCGTTGGCCAGCTGGCCGGAGCCGTTGGCGCCCCAGGACTGCACGGTGTTGTTGCCCAGTAGGGCGACGGTGTGCTCGCGGCCGCCGGCCACCAGCTGCACGCCCATGACCCCGGGGACGGGCACGGGGGTGATCCGGTAGTCGGTGGTGCCGTCGCCGAGCTGGCCGGAGGTGTTCTGGCCCCAGGCCTTGAGCTTGTTGTCGCTGTCGGTGACGGCCAGGCTGTGGTTGCAGCCCGCCGCGAGCTGCGAGACCCCGCCCAGCCAGATGCCCTGGGTGTCGACCGGGGTGTAGCGGCTGATGGTGCTGTTGTCACCGAGCTGGCCGGTGGCGTTGTAGCCCCAGGCCTTCACCGCATTACCGCTGGTGGGCTTGGACGGGCCGCTCGGCGGGCCGACCAGGGCCAGGTTGTGGTTGCAGCCGGCGGCGATCCTGGTCACCCCGGTCAGGTTGCTGACCGGGGAGGGGACGTTGCGGCTGGCCGAAGTGCCGTCGCCCAGCTGGCCGTTGATGTTGTAGCCCCAGGCCCAGACGGTGCCGTCCTCGCGCAGCGCGAGGCTGTGGTTGAGGCCGCCCGCGATCGCGACCACCTTGTTGAGGCCCTCGACCCGCACCGGCACGCTGCTGTCCGTGTTGGTGCCGTTGCCCAGCTGGCCGTAGTTGTTCTTCCCCCAGGCCACCACGGTCTGGTCGGCCAGCAGCGCGAGGCTGTGCGAGCCGCCCGCGGCGATGTCGGTGGCGTTGGCGAGGTTGACCACCTGGCCGGGCGCGTTGTGGCTGAACACCGAGCCGTCGCCCAGCTGACCGGAGCCGTTGGCGCCCCAGGACTGGACCGTACGGTCGGTCAGCAGCGCCAGGCCGTGGCCGTTGGTGGGCCCGGCACCGCCGGCGGCGATCTTCACCACCTCGGCGCTGGTCAGCCCCAGCACGGTGGTGGCGGTGGTGCGGAAGTCCGTCCAGGTGCCGTCGCCGAGCTGGCCGGAGCGGTTGTTGCCCCAGGACTTGAGGCGCTTCTCCTGGGCGTGCGCGGTGCCGGCCGGCACCGCCGCCAGGCCGAGCGCGGTCAGCGCGGCCACCGCGGCGGCGAGCGCCGGACGCTGCCGACTCCGCTGCACGGTAGGGGAGTTCGTCATGTGCTGCCTTCCTGCATGAAGGGGTGGGAGGTCAGCGCGCGAGGCTGAAACTGCCGCTGGAGGGGGCGGCGACCATGGCGACGCTGCCGGACTTGGCCAGCACCTGCACCGGGGTGAGGCGCTGGGTGGTGGTGCCGTCGCCCAGCTGGCCCTTGTCGTTGAGGCCCCAGGACTGGACGGTGCCGTCGCCGAGCACCGCCAGGTTGTGGCCGGCGCCGGAGGCGATGCCGACCACACCGGCCGCCCCGAGGACGGGCACGCTGGTGTTGCGCTGGGTGGTGGTGCCGTCGCCGACCTGGCCGTTGGCGTTGTTGCCCCAGGCGCGCAGGGTGCGGTCCTGGAGCAGGGCGACACTGTGGGTGGCGCCGGCGGCGAGCGCGGTGACGTTGGTGAGCTCCAGCACCTGCACCGGGTAGGGCTTGTTGTTGTTGACGGCCGGAGTGGTGGTGGTCGCGGTGTCGTCGCCCAACTGGCCCTTGTCGTTGAGGCCCCAGGACATCACCGTGCCGTCGGCGAGCAGCGCCAGGGCGTGCGAGGCCCCGGCGGTGATGCCCTTGACGGTGGTCAGCTCGGGCACCTGGACGGCGGTGGTACGGGTGGCCGGGGTCGGGTTGGGCACGGTGGCGGTGGAGCTGGCCGGCCTGGGGGTGACGCCGAGCTGGCCCTTGTCGTTGTTGCCCCAGGTCTTGACCGTGCCGTCCTTGAGCAGCGCCATGCTGAACGTGTCGCCGGCCGCGATCGCCTTCACGTCCGCGAGCCCGGCGACGGTCACCGGGAGCGAGGCGTTGGTGGTGGTCCCGTCGCCCAACTGGCCCTTGTCGTTGAGGCCCCAGGACATCACCGTGCCGTCCTTCAACAGGGCGAGGGCGTGCGAGCCGCCCGCGGCGATCGCGTCGACCCCGCCCAGCCCGGCGACCAGGCCGGGCACCGCCCACTCGTCGGTGGTGCTGGTGGCGCCGTTGCCCAGCTGGCCCTTGTCGTTCTTGCCCCAGGCCTCGACGGTGCCGTTGGCGAGCAGGGCGAGGCCGAAGCCGCTGCCGGCCGAGCCACCGGTGCCCCCGGCGGCGACGGAGTTGAGCTCGGCCCCGGACAGTCCGACCACCGAGGTCGGGGTGAGCCGCTGGGTCTTGGTGCCGTCGCCCAGCTGTCCGCTGGTGTTCAGCCCCCAGGCGCGCAGCCGCAGGTCGTACGCGGAGGCGGCGGAGGTGGGCAGCGCGACGGAGCCCAGCAGGGCCAGGCTCGCCACCAGGGCGGGGGCGGCGGTCGCGGGCAGGGCGCGGAGCTTGCGGTGCAGCGGGTGCATCTCTTCCTCACGTTCGGGCGGGTACGGGGGCATGGGGATGCCCGGGCGACGGCAGGAGGGTGCCGCCGCTCGGGGTCGGGCCGGCGGTGCGTCAGAGGCAGGTGCGTCAGAGGCAGGGGCGCGCCGGGCCGCGGCGGACGGGCCCGCCGATGACCAGGGCGGGCGGCGGCAGCGGACGGTGGTGGGCCTGGGTGGCGGCCTCGCCGCAGGGCGACACCGGGCGCACCCCGGCCGGGGCGGCCGCGGCGGCGGGGGTCGCGCCCAGCAGGGGCAGGGCAAGGAGCAGGACGCAGATCTTCGGGGCTCGGGCCGTTCCGGAATGGGGTGACATGTCGTCCCTCGCGGTGCGGCCGCGCGACGGCACGGCCGCACGGCCTGGATGGGAATGAAGATCGGATTCCCGGAATACCTGCCCCGTGATCGGAACGGCCGTGCGGTATCGAACGGGTTTCCACCTTGTTGGCTCAGCCCGATCGTTCGTCGTCGCCCTATCGGACCGTCAGCTGTTGCGGACAGTGACCGGGGCCCGAAGCATGGACCGCCGGGGCCCGGTGATCATCAGTCGCCTCGATCGCAACTGCCCGCCACATCCGCCGAATTCAGTGGGAGAGACCGTGCCGCGAGCGAAACGAGCCAGACTTCTTGCCGTCACCCTCGGTGGCGCCATCGCCCTGGCGACCCCGACGCCCTCGGGGGCGGAGGACACCCAGCCGGCCGTGGTCCCGAACGGCACGTTCTCCTCGCCCACCGTCCCCGCCGGTACCACCTGGGTCCCGGGCGTCGACGGCTGGACCGGCGGAGGGGTCGGCTCGGCCGCCCGCGCCGCCCACCCGCAGGGCTTCCAGGCCGCCTCGCTGCACTGGGGCAGCAAGGCGGTCCCGCTCAGCACCCGGCTGCGCGGCGTACGGACGGGTGCCACGGTGACGCTGACCTGGGACGACAACCCCGACAGCTGCCCGCCCCAGGGCGCCGCCAAACGGACGTACACCGTGTCGGTCGCGGGCCCGGCCAACACGCCCGGCGCTTTCAGCACCAACACCCCCAACGGCAGCGCGAACTGGTACCTGGGGCGGGCCTACTCCTTCACCGCCGCCGAGGACGCACCGCAGATCACCTTCGCCTCGACGACCACCGACTACCTCAACTGCGGCCTGCTCATCACCAACGTCGCCGCCAAGCAGACCGCCCCGCTCCAGACCCCGCCCCGGCAGGACCCGTGCTCAGGAGACGCGGCCAGCAGCCCCTCCTGCAAGGACGTCGCCGACAACAAGGACCAGATCTCCAAGTGCCCGCCCAGCAACAAGGACTGCCTGGCGAGCGTCGCCGGGAACGGCAAGGAGCAGCACGACGGCATCGACAAGGAGACCCAGGCGCTGGACGCCTTCAACAAGGTCCCCCGCGACCAGGACCCGAACACGGCCGTCTCCGAGCTGTGCACCCTGCCCAACGCGCTCACCGACGGGGTCAAACCCGGTGACGCCGTCATCCCGCCGAGCGACTGGTGGGTCTGCTGATGGGGCGCCGCCTGCTGCTCCGCACCGGGTCCTCCCTGGCGGCGGCCGGCCTCGCCCTCGCCGCCGGGCCGCCCGCGCGGGCCGCCGACACGGTGGACGTCCCGGTGGCCAACGGCACCTTCGCCCAGCCCGTCGCGCCCGACAACGGGACCGCCGCCGGGCACACCGACTGGTCACCGGAGAACAACGGCGTGGTCTTCGGCAAGGCCCTCGCCCAGCACCCCTCCGGCTACCAGGCGGCCTCGCTCAACTGGAACGGCGCCGCCCTCGCCCTGCGCACCCGGCTGTGGGGCGTGAAGGCGGGCTCGCACATCACACTGAGCTGGGACGACAGCCCGGGCGTGGACCGGCGCTGCACCTCCGCGCAGCTCAAGGACGGCCAGACGTACAACGTCTCGCTGATCGCCCCCGGCAACCCGCCGGACCCGCAGATCACCACCAGGGGCACCGACACCGTCGGCACCGCCAGCTGGACCACCGGGCGGACCTTCGGCTTCGACGCCCCCGAGGACAACCCGATGGTCTCCTTCGACTCCGCCGAGCAGCGCGACTCGCGCTCCTGCGGCCCGCTGATCACCAACGTCACCGCCCGGCAGACCCCGGCCCCGGTCGACCAGAAGGTCCGCAAGGAGCAACTGCCCGCCCCCAAGGCCTACAAGGGCAACGAGCCGCTGGAGCCGGGCATCGCGGTGGACGACTGCGAAGGCGCGGCGGCCAACTGCGTGTTCACCGTGGACAAGGGGTCCTCCTACCAGTACTACGGCCAGACCAGGATCATCGGCGAGGTCTACCTCAACTGCAGCCGCAACGCCGTCGTCGACGACCGGCGGATCGAGGTCACCGAGCCGCCGTACGACAACCTCACCCAGTACTACGCGCTCAAGGGCACCCCGCTGACCCCCAACCGCTCCGACATCTCGCAGAGCCGCCCCAACCTGGCCGCCCAGGCCGCCGCCGGGTTCAGCGCGGCGGGCGGCAACCCGGCGGCCGTCTCCACCGGCAACCCGCTCACCTGGAGCCGGACCAGCACCAAGGGGATCAACCCCACCATCCAGCCGGGCGAGGTGAGTTGGATCGAGGTGCAGCCGGCCCGGGAACGGGTGACGGGCAGTTTCAGCAACGCCCGCAACAAGTACCGGCTGGACGCGATCTTCGACGTCCCGGCCACCTCCCTGCCGGACCGGTACTTCCAGCGCACCGGCCCGCTCACCGACGTCGAGCTCCAGCGCTGCGGCTCCGCCCGGCCGACCGCCGGCACCCCGGACAACGGCGCCGGGCCGGACAAGCGCCTGCTGGCCGTCGACGCGCCGCCCGCCGGGGTGGCGACCAGGACCGTCCCGCTCAACCCCTGAACCCGCTCAACCCCTGAACCCGCTTGCCCCCCTTGAACGGCCGCCCGCCCGTGCGTACGGGCGGGCGGCCGGACCGCTGGACGGCGGGGGTCAGACCAGCGGTGCCCAACTCCCCTCGGGTGTCCGCCGGTACCGGGCGGTGGGCCGGGCTCCGCCCCGGTGCGGCGGCACCTCGACCAGGCCGCCCTCCGGGGCAGCGGCCGCCGCGCGGCCACCCGGGCCCGGCGTGGGGTCGGGCGCCGGGGTGAAGCCGGGACGCACCGTGAGGCAGTAGTTCAGCGCGCTGAACGTCTGCGCCACCACGGTGCTGACGTTCACGCTCGACGGGCTGTCCACCACGATGTTCTTCACCAGCTTGCCGGTGCCGTTCACGCTCAACTCGCCGACCGTGCGGGTCATCGCGTTCAGCACCCCGAACTGCAGCTCGTCGCCCGACTTCACGGTGAACTTCACCTGGGTGGTCTCGGTGCTGGTCCGTTTCCAGGTGTGCGAGTACGCGGCCTGGAAGGCGAGCGCGTAGCTGGCCTGCGCGCTGAGCTTGAGCTCGGCGGAGCCGGAGACCGTGCCGCCGACGCCGATCGAGGCGCCGTTGACGACGTCCGTGGTGGGGCCCTTGTCCGCCGACGGGCCGTGGTCCGTGTGGCTGATCCCGGTGGTGTTGTCGACGCCGGCGCTGGCCTCCACCGTGGTGGTGTTGTCGACGGTGCCCACCAGGGTCGCGCTGCCGGAGATCTCGCCCGCGATGTTGTCGGTGGTGCTCGACTCCAGCGACACCGTCCGCTCCACCGTCATCGGCTTGTTGGTGCAGTTGATCACCGCGTTCCCGGCCGAGACCACCGCCGTGGTGCGCTCCCGGGAGAGCCCCGGGATGATCCGGAACGAGCACCCGTGTTCCTGCCCGCAGCCGTGCGCCACGGCGCGGGCGTCGGGCAGCGGGGCGCCCCCGTCGAAGGCCTGAGCCACCAGGGGCGCGTCCGGATCGGCCGCCGGGGCGTCGGCGCCGCCCTCGGCGAGGGCGGGCGCGACCGAGGCCAGCAGGGTGGCCAGCGCGGCCGTCAGGACCAGCGAGCGGTACGGCACGGCGTGCCCCGCCCGGCGCTTCACCGCTGCTCCCAGGTGGCCTGCGCGGTCCGGACGTACACGGCGTCCGGCGCCCGCCCCGGCGGCTCCGGCGCGGTCTCGATCAGCCCGCCGCCGGCCGACCGGCGACCGCCCGGGCCCGGGTTGCCGCCGGAGCCCGAACTCGGGCGCAGCGAGAGGCACTTGTCCGGCCGGGCGAAGGTCTGGGCGACCACCGAGCTGACGTTGACGCTGGAGGGGCTGTCCACCGTCACGTTCTTGATCAGCTTGTCGGTGCCGTTCACCGCCAGCTCCCCGACCGTGCGCGCCGTCGCGTTCAGCACCCCGAACTGGATCTCGTCACCGGGGCTGACGGTGAAGACCACCCTGGTGGACTCGGTGCTCTGGACCTGCCACTCGCGCGAGAAGGAGGCCTTGAAGGCCTGGGCGTAGGTGGCCTTGGCGCCCAGGTGCAGCGCGTTGGAGGCGCCGACCGTCACCGGGAAGGCGACGGTGTTCTCCACCTTGTCCTCCGTGTACGGGCCGGTGTCCTTGTTCGGCCCGACCTGGTTGACACTGTTGGTCATGCCCGGCTTCACGGTGCCCGTGGCGGCGGCGGTCACCGTGGTGTCCACCCCGCCCTCCAGGGTGGCGGTGCCGGAGATCGCGCCGCTGATGTTGTCGGTGCTGCTGGTCACGAAGGTGACGGTGCGGTCGATCTCCATGTCCGAGTCGGTGCAGTTGATCGCCGCGTTGCCCACCGAGAGCACGGCGCCCATGAACTCGCGCGGCGCCCGGTCGTACATCCGGAAGCTGCACGCCGAGGGCTTGTCGCACAGCCTGGTCACCTCCGCCGCGGAGGCCAGCGGCTTCTCCCCGGCCAAGGCCTGCGCCACCGGGAGCGCCGGGCGAGCGGCCCCGCCGCCGTCGGCGGCGCCGCTCGGCACCGCGAGCGGGACCAGGACGGCTATGGCGGCCCCGGGGACCAGCAGGGCGAACCGGGCGGCGTACCGCCACGTCGGCGGGCGTGCGGAGACGACCACGGATGCTCTCCTCTTCCTCGGAGGGTGGGTGCCGACCGGGTCGGGCCGGGCCCGGGCCGGTGGTTCCGGTGCCCGGGTGCTCCCGTGCCAGAGTGCCCGGGTGCTCCGGTATCAGGGTGCTCCGGTGCCCGGGGTGCGTCGGCTTCCCCATCCTCCGCGAGAGTCGCATCGCAAGCGAACGGTCGGCGCGTGATCGTGCGCCATTCGATGATCCGTCAGTGCGCGCCCGTCAGTTGCCGGGCCGCTCCGGAGGCCGGGCGTCGATCTCGGCCCAGACCGTCTTGCCGTCGTCGTGCGGCACCGCGCCCCAGCGGGTGGCGGCCTTCTGCACGATGAACAGCCCGTGCCCGCCCGGCAGGCCCGGGCGGTGCGGCCGGCGCGGCTCGGGCAGGTCGGTCGAGCGGTCGCTGACCTCGATCCGCAGCCGGGCCGCGGAGGCGTCCAGGACGAGGTCGACGGGGCCGCCCGCGTGCAGCATGGCGTTGGCGACCAGTTCGGCGACCAGCAGCACGATGTCGTCCTCGGCCCCGCCCGGGCCGGTCGGCCAGGACCAGTCGGCGACGGCCTGCGCGGTGTACGCCCGGGCCCGGGCGACGGGCTTGGGCTGCCCGGCCAGGTGCAGGCGCCGGCGCTGGCCGCCGGGCGGCAGGGTGGGTCCGGTGCCCGGCCGGTCGCCGTCCAGGGTGGCCCGGCTGGTCGTCATGTGCGGGTTCCCCTTCGGTTCCGGTTCGGTTCCCGTTCGGTTCCGGCGCCGTGCTCCCGGCGCCGGGTGCCGCTGTGTACGGCTGTGTACCACTGCGTACCGCTGTGTTCCACGTCGTTCCGCTGTCGTCTGCTCGGTTTCCCGACCACAAACGAATTATGCGTGCCGACGGGCGGCCGCGGCGCTCACCGGGGTGCGGTGGCCGCGGCCTCCACGGTCGGGTGGAGCGAGAACACGGCGTCCGTGCAGGTCAGTTCCAGCAGCCGCTGCACCGTGACGGACGGCGCCGCGAGCCGGAAGTCCACGTCCGCCGCCGCGGCCGAGAGCCGGGTCTGCAGCAGCAGGTTGAGGCCGGAGGAGTCGCAGAAGCCGACCTGGGCGAGGTCGACGACGAGCAGCGGCGGGCGCTGCTCCACCAGTTGGTCGAGGGTGCTCCGGGCGGGGGCCAGGGTCTCGATGTCGAGATCGCCGGCCAGGGCGCAGACGGCCGCCCCCGCGTCGGTGCACCAGGTGTGCACGGCCAGGTCGGGCCCGAGCGGGGCGCCCGCCCCGGAGGCGTCGGAGGGTGCGGTGGTCGGCGGCACGGTCACGGACTCGTTCTCTGCGGGCATCGTCTTCTCGGCTGGCATCGTCGTCGTGTTCCCCTCAACGGGTGTGCTCCACGAGCGTACGCACGCCACCCGGCCCGGGACCAGGCCGGGGGGCAAACCGGCCGGGTGGCGGTGGGTGGCGTGCGTCGTGTGGCGGTGCGCCCGGTGACCGTGCGGCGGTTCAGTCGGCGGTGAGGTCCGCGCGCAGGTGTTTCAGGGTCCGGCTGAGGAGCCGGGAGACGTGCATCTGGGACAGCCCCAGGCGGGCACCGATCTGCGACTGGGTGAGCTCCTCGCCGAAGCGCATCGACAGGATCTGCCGGTCGCGTTCCGGCAGGGCGGCGACCAGGGGCTTGAGCACGATCAGGTTCTCCACCGTGTCGAACCGCGGGTCCTCCTCGCCGAGCCGCTGGGCGAGCGGGCCCAGCTCCTCCTCACTCTCGGTCACCGGGGCGTCCAGGGATCCCGCGGTGTGGCCGTTGGCGGCGGCGAGGCCCTCGACCACCTCCTCCGGCGACAGGTCGAGGTGCTCCGCCAGCTCGGCCACCGTGGGCGCCCGGCCCAGCCGTTGGAACAGCACGTCGCGGGCCTTGGCAAGGGTGATGCGCAGTTCCTGGAGGCGGCGCGGCACGTGCACGGCCCAGGTGGAGTCCCGGAAGTGGCGGCGGATCTCGCCGAGGATGGTCGGCAGCGCGAAGGTCACGAACTCGGCGCCGTGGTCCGGGTCGTAGCGGTCGATCGCCTTGATCAGGCCGAGCGAGCCGACCTGGAGCAGGTCCTCCTCGGGCTCCTGGCGGTTGCCGACCCGGCGGATCGCGAAGCGCACCAGCGACAGGTTGAGCTCGATCAGCGTGGCCCGGACGTACGAGTACTCGGGAGTGCCCTCCTCCAGCGTGGCGAGCCGGGCCAGCAGCACCCTGGTCAGCTCCCGCGCGTCTGCGGGGGCGACCTGCTGCGGGTCCTCGATGCCGGCGAGCTCGGGCAGTTCCGGGTGCCCCGGGAGCCCGGGGAGCCCGTGGACGACGGCCCGGCGGGCGGCCGGCGCGGCCTGGTCCGGGGCCGGGGCGGTCACGCGGTGGAGGAGTTCGTCACTGGTCGTGGCCATGTCGGTCCTTTCCCCTCGGCGTACGGTCCGTCCCCGGGTACCCGCCGTGGACCGTTCCATGCCGGTTCCCCTTGTGAGGATTGCGTGAACGAACGACCCGGGCCGCGCTGCGGTGACACTCGCCACACTCCGCGCATGCCGCCCGGGGAACGGGGCACCCGGACGGGACAGGACCGGAGCGCGAGGAGGAGAGGGAGGACCGGACGATGGGACGGATCGAGGAATCGGTCGAGATCGCGGCGCCGCTCGGCGAGGTCTACCGGCACTGGGTGCACTGCGAGGACTTCCCGCAGTTCATGCGCGGCGTGGTCAGCGTGGACGTCACGGGCGGCGGCGCCAGCAGCTGGGTGGTCGAAACGGCCGGCGGCCGCCGGGAGTTCGAGGCCGTGACCACCGAGGTGGTGGAGGGCGAGCGGGTGGCCTGGGACGGCGGAACGGGCCCGGTGCGGCACAGCGGCGTGGTGACCTTCCACCACGTGGACGACCGCACCACCCGGATCATGCTCCAGCTGGAGGTCGAACCGCACGGGCTCTGGGCCCACCTCGCCGAGGCGCTCGGCTTCGTGGACCGCCGGATCATCGACGACCTGAACGACTTCAAGCACCACGTCGAGCGGGACACCGCGCCCGGCACCGCCCCGGGGGCATGAACGCCCGGATCGGGGGCAGCCGAGCCGTACCGGCCCGAACGGGACCGGACGGGACGGAACGAACGGAGGCAGTCATGACCGCACGCCGCACCATCTGGGAATTCCGCACCTCCGCCGGCCACACCGCCGGCACCGACCTCATCGGCTTCCACGTCGAGGCCACCGACGGCGCGATCGGCAAGGTCGACAAGCTGTCCGAGGAGGTCGACGAGCAGTACCTGGTCGTCGACACCGGGCCGTGGATCCTCGGCCGGCGCGTGCTGCTCCCGGCCGGGACCGTGACCCGGATCGAGATCGGCGAGCGGAAGGTCTACGTCGACCGCTCCAGGGACGAGATCCGCAACAGCCCCGACCTCGACGCCGGCGGGCCCGACCAGGAGATCGACACCCGCGGGCGCTTCGGGCCCTACTGGGACCCGTACTACGGCGGCCGGATCCTCTGACCGGGCCGCCCGAAGCACAGACCGAGCAGTCAGCGACGACGGACGGGGGGCGGCCCCAGGCTCCCCCCGTCCGGACCACCCGGGAAGGGGAACCCTCCATGGAACGTCTCACCACCCGGATCACCATGCGACTGATGACCGGCGACGACCGCAGCCGGGACCTGGACGTCGACTGGTCCTACCGGGACGACGAACCCCACGCGGCGGAGCTGGACTTCACCTCCTACCAGGCGAACGCGGTCTGGTCGCTCTCCCGCGACCTGCTGCTCGCCGGGCTGCACGCGCCCGCCGGCGAGGGCGACGTCCACGTCACGCCGTTCGACGACACCCACGTCCTGATCGCGCTGGCCGGCGCCGAGGGCGTCGCCCTGCTCGCGGCCCCCGCGGCGGCGGTCGCCGGCTTCCTGGCCCGGACCGTACGGCTGGTCCCGCCGGGGCAGGAGCACGAGCGGATCGACTGGGACCGCGGCCTGCACGACTTACTGGCCGCCTGAACCACCGGCGGCCACCTGCACCGACTGCACCGAACCCGACGAGTGCACCGAACCCGCCGAGCCCGGCGGACCCGCCGGGCCGTACGGCACGGCACCGCACCGAGAGGAGCACCCGCCCATGACCACCGCCCCCGCCCGCCCCGGTCAGCCGCCGCCCGCGCCGGAGCCCCCGGCGCCGCCGTCCAGGCCGCTGCTGCCCGACCCGCCGCCCCCGCCCGGCTCGCCCGTCCCCCCGCCGGGCCCGCGCCCGGTGCACCGGCCGGCCCCCGAACCGGCCGCCCCGCAGCCGGGCCGGCCCCACCCGGTCGAGCCGCCCGACTGAACCGCCCGACCGAGCCGGCCGACCGAACCGGCCCGCCCCCGGGCCCCGGGCCCCGGCCCGGGCCCCCTCCCCCAACTCGCCTGCCAGCAGCGGAAAGGAGAGCCGCAGATGTGGTGGAGCCTGCTCCGCCTGGCCGTCGTCGGCGTCGCGGCCGCCCTCCTCACCTACGGCCTGGACCGGGCCGTCCGGTCGGCGGCCCGGCGGCTCTCGGCCCCCCGGGGTGTCGGTGACGTGCCGGAGGTGCTGCGCCGGTGCCGCCACCCGGTGCTGGCGCTGACGGCCTGTCTGCTGCTCTCCGCCGCGCTGCCGTGGATCGCCGCCCCGCCCGCCGCCCGCGAGGGGCTGCGGCACCTGGCGGTGATCCTGGCGATCACCTCCGGCGGCTGGCTGTGCGGCCGGCTGGTGGCGATCCTGGCGGAGGGCGCCGCCCGGCTCGCCGTGCACCGCCGCGAGCCGGCCTGGGCGGGCCGCGCCCGGACCCAGGCCGTCCTGCTCGGCCGGATCTGCCAGGCGGTGGTCGCCGTGGTGACCCTGGGCGCGGTGCTGATGACCTTCCCGGCGGTGCGCGGCGTGGGCACCAGCCTGCTGGCCTCCGCCGGACTGGTCGGCGTGGTGGCGGGCGTGGCCGCCCAGAGCACCCTGGCCAATGTCTTCGCCGGGGTGCAGCTGGCCTTCGGCGACCTGGCACGGATCGGCGACGTCGTGGTGGTGGCCGGTGAGTGGGGGACGGTCGAGGAGATCACCCTGACCGCCGTGGTGATCGAGACCTGGGACCAGCGGCGGCTGATGATGCCGATGTCGTACTTCGTCGGGCGGCCGTTCGAGAACTGGTCCCGCCGCTCCAGCCGGATCACCGGCACCGCGCTGCTCCACCTCGACCACCACGCCCCGATCGGGCTGCTGCGCGAGGAGTTCGAGGACTACCTGGCCAAGTGCGAGCTCTGGGACGGCCGGGGCAGCGCCCTCCAGGTCGTCGACACCACGCCGACCACCATCGTGGTCCGGGTGCTGGCCACGGCGGCGGACGGCAGCGACGCCTTCGAACTGCGCTGCCGGCTCCGCGAGCACCTGATCGGCTACCTGCGCGACCGGCACCCGTACGCGCTGCCGCGCATCCCGGTGGCGGAGGCGCCCGCGCGGGACCCGGACGGCCGGGGGGAACCCCGCACCCCCCGGCCGGGTCCGGGCCCGGGTCCGGGCCCGGACCCCCGCACGCCGCCGCCGCGCACACCCCCGCCGCGCACGCCGCCGCCGTGACGGCCCGGCCGATCAGCCGGAGGCTCCGCGGCAGCCCGTCGGCGGATCCGTCCGACCCACCGGCGTCCGTCCGAGCCGTCGGCGTTAGGGTGAACGGATCGAATGATCACCAGGAGAGTCATGACCGCCGCCAAGCCCAGCGTCCTGCTCGTCACCGACCTCGCCTACCAGGCCCGGGGGCGCCGCTACTGCGACGAGGACATCCAGCTCTCCGCCCGGCTGCGCGAGGACTTCGACCTCGCCCTCTGCCACCCGCTCGACGCGGCCGCGCTGCTGGACCACTTCGACCTGGTACTGGTCCGCAACAGCGGTCCGGTGCTCAACTACCGCGCCGCGTACGAGCGCTTCCGGGAGCAGGCACTCGACCGCGGCACCCGCGTCTACAACCAGCTCACCGGGAGCGCCGACCAGGCCGGCAAGCAGTACCTGCTCGACCTCACCGCCACCGGGCACCCCGTCATCCCCACCGTCGACCGCGTCGCGGACCTCGACCGGCTGCCCGTGGTGCCCGAGTACGTCGTCAAGCCGAAGCTCGGCGCCGACTCCATCGGCCTGCGGGTCGTCCCCCGCGAGCGGCTCGACACCGTCGCGCAGGCCCGGGACGTCCTGATCCAGCCGCTGGTGCCGTTCCGCTACGAGGTCTCGTTCTACTTCGTCGACGACGCCTTCCAGTACGCCCTGCACGCCCCCGACCCGGAGCGGCGCTGGCACCTCGAACCGTACGAACCCACCGCCGCCGACCTGGAGTTCGCCCAGAGCTTCATCGCCTGGAACAGCATCGAGCACGGCATCCAGCGGGTCGACGCCTGCCGCACCCCGGAGGGGGAGCTGCTCCTGGTCGAGCTGGAGGACCTCAACCCCTACCTGTCGCTCGACCTGGTCGACCCGGCCGTCCGGGACCGCTTCGTCGACGCCCTCAAGGCCGCGCTGCACGCCTTCGTCAGGTCGTCCTGACGCCCGTCACCCGGCCCTGACCTGCCGGGCGGCCTCGGTCAGCACCGCGCCCAGCGGCAGGTCGACCCGGGCCACCGCCAGCTCGTCCCCGCGGGTCGCGCCCTGGTTGACGATCACCACCGGCGTGCCCGCGCGGGCGGCCCGGCGCACGAAGCGCAGCCCCGACATGACCGTGAGCGAGGAGCCCAGCACCAGCAACCCCTGGGCCGCGTCCACGAGTTCGAAGCAGCGCTCGACCCTCGGCCGGGGCACGCTCTCGCCGAAGAAGACCACGTCCGGCTTGAGCACGCCCCCGCACGCCGCGCACGGGGCGACCCGGAAGGCGGCCACCGGCTCCGGCGCCAACTCGGCGTCGCCGTCCGGGTTGACCCGGGCCGGGCCGTCCCGGAAACCGCCGTTCAGCTCCTCCAGCCGGCGGTCCAGCTCGCTGCGCGGGCTGGTCCGGCGGCAGTCCAGGCAGACCACCCGGTGCAGCCCGCCGTGCAGTTCCACCGCCGTACGGGTGCCGGCCGCGCGGTGCAGGCCGTCCACGTTCTGGGTGATCACCGCCGAGACGTGCCCGGACCGCCGCAGCTGCTCCACCGCCCGGTGCCCGGCGTTCGGCTCGGCCCCCGCGATCGCCCGCCAGCCGACGTGGCTGCGCGCCCAGTACCGCTGCCGGGCCGCCGCGCTCCCGGTGAACTCCTGGAAGGTCATCGGCGCCGCGCGCCGCCGGCTGCCCGTCTCGCCCCGGTAGTCCGGGATCCCGGACTCGGTGGACAGGCCGGCCCCGCTGAGCACCACCGCCCCGCGCCCGGCCAGCAGCCGCACCAGCGCCGCCAGGCCGGCCGCATCGGCCGCCGTGGCGCCGGGAGTCGTCGCGAACGCGTCCATGCCGTCCAGGGTAGGACGGCGGCCCGGAAAACCGGTGGTCGCCGGTGGGGCCGGGCGTTACCCTCGGGGGCATGGACGTCATGGACCGAAGCACCAGCGCAGCCGCGCGAGCCGCCAGCTCGCCGGTTGCCGCCGCCTGACGTACCCCCTCCCCCGGCGACCGGAAACGGTCCGCCGGTGGTGTTCCCGGGGCGTTCGCTCCCCCGGTCCCGATGATCGCGCGGCTCGTTCTCCGGCGCCTCCCTCCCCCCGAGAAGGAGCCACCGCCATGAACACCGACCAGCTCGTCCGCGTCTTCACCGAGTACTTCGAGGAGCGCGGCCACCGCCGGATCACCGGCTCCACCCTGCTGCCCCCGCCCGGCGACCCGGTGCTGTTCACCACCTCCGGCATGCACCCGCTCACCCCGTACCTGGAGGGCCGTCCGCATCCGCTCGGGAGGCGGCTGGTCAACCGGCAGCGGTGCCTGCGCACCACCGACCTGGACGAGGTCGGCGACCGCACCCACCTCACCGTCTTCGAGATGCTCGGCAGTTGGTCGCTGGGCGACTACGAGGGCCCGCAGAGCCTCGACTGGGGCTACGGACTGCTCACCGACGGCCTCGGCATCGACCCGGGCCGGCTCCACGTCACCGTCTTCGGCGGGGACGACCGGGTCGGGCCGGACACCGGCTCGCTGGAGCTCTGGCAGGACCGCGGGGTCCCGGTCGAGCTGACCGTCGAGGACAACTGGTGGTCCAACGGGCCGACCGGCCCCTGCGGCCCCGACTCGGAGATCTTCCTCTGGACCGGCGACACCCCGCCGGAGTCGACCCCGACCCGGGACGACCGCTGGGTGGAGGTGTGGAACCACGTGATGATGCGTCACCGCCGGCTCGACGACGGCTCGCTGGTGCCGCTCCCCCAGCGCAACGTGGACACCGGGCTCGGCCTGGAGCGGCTCTCCTCGCTGCTCCAGGGCCGCTCCTCGGTCTTCGAGTGCGACGTCTTCGACCCCTGGCGCCGCCTGCTGCCGCCGCTGTGGGAGCTGGACGAGCCGTCGCTGCGCCTGGTCGGCGACCACCTGCGCTCGTCCGTCGTGGTGATCGGCGACGGCGTGCTCCCCGGCAACACCGGCCGCGGCTACGTGCTGCGCCGTCTGGTCCGCCGGGTGCTCACCGTGCTGCGCCGCGACGACCCGCGGCGCGGGCTCGGGGACCTGCCGCAGGAGCTGGTGCGGCACACCCTGGACCGCTTCGGCCAGGACGTGGACCCGGAGTCGGTGCGCCGGGTGCTGCTCGACGAGGAGCAGCGCTTCGACCGCCTGCTGGAGCGCGGCCGCCGGCTGCTCTCCAGCCCGCGCTTCCGCGGGCCGCTCGGCGAGGACGACCTCCGCTACCTCCACGACACCCACGGCCTGCCGCGCGAGCTGGTCCTCGAACTGCGTTCGCAGTGACGGACGGTGGCGGGGGCGGTACGGCCGGCCGTGCCGTTCCGCCCCCGGCACCGCCCCCGGGCCCCGCCCCGGACCCCGACCCCGGCCCCGGTCGCCGCCGCCGAGGGGCGCTGACCCGACCGGCGCGGCGGCCCTGGTGGATCGGGCTGGTGCGTGTAAGGTAAGTCGACTTTTCGGGGGGCGGGGGAAACGGAACGTGGTTCAGGACGAGTGCGCGCCGGCACGGCTGCGGTTCAGCCTGCTGGGGCCGATCGGCATCGAGGCCGACGGACGGGCCGTGCCCCCGGGCCCGCCCCAGCAGCGGGCGATGCTGGCGGCGCTGCTGCTGCGGGCCGGTCGCCCCGTCACCCTGCGCGAGCTGCTCGACGCGCTGTGGGGCGCCGAACCGCCCTCGTCCGCGGTGATGGTCCTGCGCACCTACGCCTGGCGGATCCGCCAGCGGCTCGCCGGCCCGGACGCCGACGGGCCCAACGGCACCCGCCCCAACGGCACCAGCGCCGACGGCGGCGCGCCCGTGGCGCAGCTGCTCAGCTCGGTGGGCGACGGCTACCGGCTGTCCGTACCGCCTGAGTCCGTGGACGCCCACCGGGCGGAGCGGCTGGCCGCCACCGCCGCCCGCGCCTGGCGCAAGGGGCGGCAGAAGGAGTGCGCCACCCTGCTCACCGAGGCACTGTCCCTGTGGCAGGGCGAGCCACTGGCCGGCGTGCCCGGGCCGCTCGCCGAGGCCGAGCGCTCCCGCCTGGCCGAGCTGCGGCTGACCCTGACGGAGCAGCGCTTCGCCGCCGAGCTCGCCCGCGGCCGGCACCACGCCCTGGTGTCCGACCTCACCGCGTTCGTCCAGCAGCACCCGCTGCGCGAGCAGAGCTACGGCTTCCTGATGCAGTCCCTGTACGCGGCCGGCCGACAGGCGGACGCACTCGCCGTCTTCGCCCGGGCCCGGCGGACGCTGGGCGAGGAACTGGGGATCGACCCCGGCCCGGAGCTGTGCGGGCTGCACGGCCGGATCCTCGCCGGCGACCCGGGCCTGCTGGCGCCCGCCCCGGCCGCAGTCCTCACCCCGGCGCCGGAGGGCGTCGTCCGCCCGGCCCAACTTCCGCCGGACATCTCGGACTTCAGCGGCCGTGCCGAGGCCGTCCGGCAACTGGCCGCGGCCCTGACCGGCGCCGACCGGACCGTCCTCGGCGTGGTCTCGATCAGCGGCATGGGCGGCATCGGCAAGAGCACGCTGGCCGTCCGGGTCGCCCACCAGGTCCGCGACCACTACCCCGACGGCCAGTTCTACGCGGACCTGCGCGGCACCAGCGGCGAACCGGCCGACGCCGCCGCCGTCCTGGGCAGCTTCCTCGGCGCGCTCGGCGTCGCCGCCACCGAGCTGCCGCGCGCCGTCGAGGACCGCTCCCGACTGCTGCGCAGCCTGCTCGACGGCCGCCGGGTCCTGCTGCTGCTCGACGACGCCCGCGACCTCACCCAGCTGCGCCCCCTGCTGCCCGGCTCCGGCGACTGCGCGGTGATCGTCACCGGCCGCACCCGGGTCCCGGGGCTGTCCTCCCGGGCCCACCTCGACCTCGACGTGTTCGCCGTCGACGAGGCCCTGGACCTGCTGCGGCAGGTCATCGGCGGGCCGCGGGTGGCGGCCGAGCCCGCCGCCGCCGACGACGTGGTCGGCCTCTGCGGCCGGCTGCCGCTCGCCGTGCGGATCGTCGCCGCCCGGCTGGCGGCCCGGCCCCGCTGGGCACTGGCCCGGCTGGTCACCGCGCTCACCGACGAACGCCACCGGCTCGACCAGCTGCGTGTCGGCGGCCTGGCCGTGACCACCGTGTTCGAACTCGGCTACCGGCAGCTGAACGGCGTCCAGGCGTACGCCTTCCGCACCCTCGCCCCCTTCACCCGGCCGACGATCGCCCTGGACGCGGCGGCGGCCGCGCTCGGACTGGGCCCGGAGGACGCCGAGGAGGTACTGGAGTCCCTGGTGGACGCGGCCCTGCTGGAGTCGCCGCAGCCCGGCCGGTACCGCTACCACGAACTGCTGCGCAACTACGCCGAGCAGCGGCTGCTCCCGCCCGAACGGCCACCGGTGGCCGCCCGGCTGCTGCGCTTCCTGCTGGCGGGCGCCGTCGCGGCGTTCCAGCGGGCCGTGCCGGGGGATCCGGTCGGCACCACCTTCACCGTCGCGGGCGCCGCCCGCTTCGCCGACCTGGCCGGGGCCAGGGCCTGGGTGGTGCGGGAGTTCGACGGCATCGCCCACGCCGTCGGCGCGGCCGTGCGCTCCGCCCCCGATCCCGCGCTGCTCGACGTCGCCGCCGATCTGCTGGTCGCGTGCAGCGCCTTCGGCCGGGACATCTCCTCCGGCCGGCTGGGTTCGGTCGCCCGCGAGGTCGCCGAGGCCGCCGAGTCGGCCGGCCACCACCGGGCGGCCGGCCGGGCTCGCTTCGTCTGCGGCAACGTGGCCGTCCAGGCCACCCGGCTGGACGAGGCCCGTGAGCACACCACCCGGGCGGCGGACTCCTGCCGGCGCGCGGAGGACACCGTGATCCTCCGGCAGACCTGCAACGACCTCGGCGTCATCGCGCTGTTCCAGCAGCGCTACGCCGACGCGGTGCGCAACTTCGACCAGGCGCTCGCGCTGGCCCGCCTCCTCGGCCACCGGTCCGGGGCGCTCGCCACCGCGCTGAACGCCGCCGTCGCCCGGCTGCGCAGCGGCGCCGCCGAGGAGGCGGTGGCGATCTGCGACGAGGAACTGCTGGCCCTGCGGGACGTCCCGGACAGCCACGGGGCCGCCCACGCCCTGGGGATCCGCGGCCGCGCACTGCACGAACTCGGCCGCCACGACGAGGCGTTGGCCACCTACCAGGAGTGCCTGGAGCTGTGCCGCACGGCCGGGCTGCCCCGCCAGGAGGCGATGGCCCGCTACCGGCGCGCCGACACGCTGCGGGTGACCGGCCGACCGGCGGAGGCCCTGACGGAGGCCCGGGCGGCGGTGACCCACCTGGAGGGCGCGCGCGACGGCGAACGCGACCTGGCGTACGCGTTGCAGGTCCTGGCCCGGACCGAGGCCGAGCTCGGCGACCGCGCGGCGGCCGAGGAGCACGCGGCCCGGGCGTACGGGTCGCTGAGCGCGCTGGGGCTACCGGAGGCGGCGGAGGCCCAGGAGCTCCTCGACCGGCTGCGGTCCGGGGCCTGAGCGGCGGACCTCCCGGATCGCCCGGATCGCCCGGATCTCTCGGGGATCCGCCGCGCTCGGGGATCCGCCGCGCTCGGGACCCGAGGGCTCAGAGCTGCTGGCCGGGCGGCAGCGGCCTGGAGGCGATGGTGTTCCACTCGTCGGTCACGTCGATCCGCAGCCGGGGGTTGCCGGTCTCGCCGTCCGGGGCCGTCGTCCCGGACTGGAGCGTGGCCGCCGACGGCGACGGCTGGGCGGAACGCTCCGCTGCGGCCGGGGCCGCCTGGGCGGCCGTGGCCGCGAGCAGGACGGCACCGGTGGCGAGGCCCAGCAGCGTGGCGGCGCGCTCGGCGGCCTTGGGAACGCGGTTCATGGGGGGACTCCAGTTCGTTGCGGAGGCGGTTGCGGAGGCGCACCGGAAGGTGTGCCGACTCGGTGAGCTTCGCAGCCGCCGATAGACAAATGATCAACGCGCCTCCCGGGCGGCCCGCAGGCCCTACACCGGGAAGCCGAGCGTCGGGCCGGGCCTGGGGGTGCCGATGTGCAGGGCGCTCAGGCTGGTCAGCCCGTCGGCGGGGAGGCCGAGGGCCTCGTCGGTGGCGGCGCAGGAGGCGTCGGACCGGATCCGGGCGGACAGTCCCAGTGCGGCCGCCGCCAGGGCGGCCCGTTGCAGGGCCAGCCCGGCCTCGATGTGCGCCAGGCGGTACCAGCGGTCGCCGTACGCGTCGATCCCCGCCTCCAGGGCGGCGACCGGCAGGACCGTCAGCGGCGCCTCCAGGTAGTCCAGCCGGGTCGGTGGCGCGGCCAGCCCGGCGGCGATCCGTTCCGGCGCGCCGGGCGGGACGGGCAGCGGGACCAACTCCCCGCCGCGGTACGCGTAGCAGCCCGGGGCGAGGCCGGTGACGTCGCGGACCACGCAGCACAGCGCGACCGCCGCGGGTGCCGTCGCGACCCCGGCGAGGTCGCCGGGGTACCCGGCGGCCGCGGCACCGAGCACCGCCGCCACCGCCCGCCGGTCCATCGGCACCGGGAGGAACCCGTTGCTCGCCGAGGCGCGCCGCGTGACCCCCGCGCGGAGTCCGGCCGGGCCCAGGGGGGCGGCGTCGGGCAGCCGGACCGCCGGCTCGGCCCCGGGCGCGGGCGCGGGCACCGGCCGGGCGGGTTGGACCGCGTCCGGCCGTTCGGCCAGCGAGGCCCCGTGCACGGCGGCGGTGTAGGGCAGCAGCCCCAGGATCGAGGTCGGCGGTGTCACCGGCACGGCCGCTGCCGACGGCGCCGACGGCGGTTCGTCCGGGCCGGGGGCGGGGCCGGGGCCTGGGTCGGGGCCCGAGCCTGGACCTGGGCCGGGCGCCGGGGCGGCCGGGTGGCGGAGCGTCAGGACGGCCGTGACGCTCTGCCGGTACGGGTCGAGGCCGAGTAGCGCGTCGACCGGCCGGTCGTCCTGGCGCAGCCGCACCCCGACGGTGGCGCCCAGCGACTCGGCGACCGTCTGGGCCTGGGCGAGCAGCACCCCGGTCTCCTGCTGTTGCAGCCGGTAGCCGAACTCCCGGTACTTCACGGCACTTCGCCAGAACACCGCCGTGAGCACGAGGACCAGGTCGGGCGCCTCGCCGGTGCCCGGGGCCAGGGCCCTGCGGTGGTCCCCCGGGCGGACGGCGACCAGCCGGTGCCCGACGCCGTCGTAGTGGTACACCGCCGCCGGCCGTCCGGGGGCCGCGCCGAGCGCGAGGTAGGCCTCGATCGGGTAACGGGCGCCCCCGCTCGGCGCCGGGCGGCAGTCGCCCTGGCCGGGCGGTGCGGCGAGCGCGGTGCCCGTCGCCGGGTCCACCGGGTACATCCAGTTCGCCCTGGTCCGGCCGAGCAGTTCGCGCATCAGCGTGCCCAGGACGGCCGGCCAGTCGGGCGGGCCGTCCGCCGGTTCCCACGGCAGCGGCACGGTGGGGCGGTCGGCGTGGACGAGGGTCGCGGGCGGGAGCGGGCCCGGGGACTGCGGGAGCGGTCCGGGGTGGCGGCCGTACGGCAGGTAGGCACGGGCCGCCGCCCCCGGTGCCGGGTCGGTGGGAGGAGTGCTGGGTGACACGGATGACCTCTATGGAGTGTCGGGGGGTCGGTCGCGGCGGTTCGGTCGCGGCGGTTCAGGGGAACGGGTGCGGGTCCGGGTTGAGGTCCGCCGGGGTGAGGTCCCGGTCCCGGTGGCCCAGCAGCCGGGGCACCGTCAGCAGCCGCGGCAGCCCGTGGGTGCGCCGGAACCGGTGCCCGAAGGTCATCGGCAGCGTGCCGGGGACCAGCACCTTGACGCAGGACAGCCCGCCGGCCCGGTGTTCGGCCGAGGTCTGGTCGACCACCACCACGTCCAGACCGGTGCCGGTGAACCGGCCGACCAGTTCGGTGAGGTCCCCGATCAGGTCCCGGTGCTCCGGCCAGGGGGTACCGGCGGCCACGGCGGCCAGCGGCACGGGCGGCGCACCGGCGCCGAGGAAGCCCAACCGCTCCCGGGCGGCCGGGTGGCCGTACAGGGTGGCGTGGTCGTCCATCGTCCGCACCTCGGCCGGGTCCGCCAGCATCCGGGCCGCCCGGTCCGGGTCGTGCCGGCGGTCGGCGCCGGACAGGAAGCCGGTGAGCTCGGAGAGGCTGCGCAGCAGGGCCCGTTCGGCCGTCAGCGCGGTGCCCGCGCCGCAGAGCAGGTTCAGCCCGCGCGGTGGGGCGGATCCGGCGGCGGGGTCGGCCTCGGCCAGCACCCAGAAGGCGGGGACCCGGTGCTCGGTGGCGGTGGCGAACGCGCGCAGCCGGTAGCCGAGCCGGTGCCGGGCGAGCTCGGCGAGCAGCGGGATCCGGCGGTCGGCGGCCGAGGCCAGGTCGACCTCCGGCGCGGGCAGCCGGGCGTACCAGGTGAGCAGGAAGGCGTCGCGCTCGGCGACCTCCAGCAGCCCGTGCAGCACCGCCTCGGCCGGGCAGTTGCCGAGGGCGCAGCCGTTGGAGGTCTCGAACACGAAGGAGTCGTCGAGTCGGCCGCGGTTGTAGTAGGCGTAGCTCTCGGGCACCAGGACGGGCAGGCCCCGGGCGAAGGAGTACCCCCACACCCAGCGCAGTTCCCGGTCGGGGGTGTACGGCGCGAACGGGAAGCCGGGGAGGCCGTGCTGCTCGGGGTGGTGCAGACCGAGCCGCCGGGGGTCCACGGCGTGGTCCGCGATGTCGCGGAACCGGGCCGTGACGGTGGTGCGCCGACCGCGCGGGGCCTCGCCGCCCAGGCGCTCCAGGGCCTCCAGGACGGCGGCGAGCCGGGTCGAGCCGAGGTCGGTGGCGTGGCCGTAGCCGTTGGCGCTGGCGTGCACGGCCCGGGAGGGGGCCGTCCGGGCGGTGGCGCACAGGGCGGCGGGGGTGGACCAGGTGTCCACCGATGCGATCACGCCGGTGACCGGGTCGACGTAGCGGTCCGCGAGGACCTCCGGGTCCGGCTGCGCGGTGCGGGGCACGTCCGGGTGGAGCTTCGGCGCGGGCGGCAGCGCGAGTACGGCCGCCGCCGCGCTGTCGGCGGGCAGGGCGCCGCAGTCCGGGCAGTACGGGTGCGGCAGCAGGGCGCTGCGGGAGGTCTCGCCGCTGTCCGCCGCCACCCGCAGCACCGCGTCGGCGGTGCGGGGCGTGACGGGGGCGGGGGCGTGGGTGGAGGCCGGGTCGGCGAACGCGGCGAGCCGGGCCGTCTCCTCGGTGACGAGCTCCCGGACGGCGTCGAGCAGCAGCGGGTTGGTCCGCAGCGCCGGCAGGTCGGGCGGGAGCAGCTCACGGCAGGCCGGCTCCGCGCTGTTGTCGCGCTCACGCAGCTCGGCGCAGCCCGGGCAGCCGGGACGGCCGGGGAGACCGGCGGGCCCGAGCACCACCTGTCCGGCGAGCAGTCGGACCGGCAGCCAGGGGCGGCCGTGCGCTGCCGCCCAGGCCCGTCCCCGGCGCAGCGGCTCGCGGTCGCCCGGGCCGACGGTGGTGACCACCAGGACGTCCGGGACGTTCGGGATGTTCGGGACGTCCGGGCCGGGCTGCCCCAGGGCCTCGGCGGTGACGGTCCGCCAGTCGGGGTCGGCGGCGAGCCAGGGCGAGCCGAGCAGCGCGACGGTGACCGCGCCACGAGTGCCACGAGCGACGCGAGCGGGTGTGCGGAGGTCAGTCACGGAGCAGCACCACCCGGGTGAGGTCGGGCAGGACCGCGGTCGCCTGCGGGTCGAGGTCCAGCGGTACGGCGACGGCCCGCAGGCCGGTGGTGGTCCGCAGCGCCGCGGCCAGCGCCGCCAGGTCCGGGGCGACGGCCGCGGGGCGGGCCGAGCGCCGTGGCGCGAGCTCGGGCTCGCGCCCGGGCACGCCGATCGGCGGAACCGGCTCGGGCCGGTAGCCGGGCTGGTCCTCCGTCCTGGACTGCCAGGCCAGCAGCGCGCGTTCGGCCGAGCGGGCCACCGCCTCGGCCAGGTCGCGCCCGGCGGCGGCGACGGTGTCGCCGCCCAGCCGGGTGGCGCAGGCCGGCACGCCGGTCGCCGCGGTGAGGTCGTAGAGGGCGGGCTCGCCGACCGTGCCGAGCAGCCGCAGCAGGTGGCCGGTGCGGGGGGCGGCGGCGAAGTCCGCCGGATCGAGCGCGGTGGTCCCGGCCCTGGCGCCGCCGGGCGCCCCGGCCAGCAGTGCCTCCACCTGGTCGGCGAGGCCGAGCCAGCGCGCCTCCTCGGGCGAGCGGCCGCCCGCCGTGCCGCGCGGCCGCTGCCCGGCGGTGCGGTCCGGGAACGCGGTCGACAGCGGCACCGGGACGGTCCGGCCGTCGGCCAGGTCCACCCCCTGGAGGGTGGTGCGGCCCTCGTCCGCGGCCCGGCCGGCGGTCGCGTCCGCGGCGTAGGCCGCCAGACCGGCCAGCACGGCGCCGACCCGCGCCTCGTCCCGTTCGAGGCCCGAGCCGACGGCCGGTACGTCCAGCGGCTCGCCCCGGTAGCCGTGCGGGACGGCCCGGCAGACCCAGAGCGGGGACTGGGTGAAGTCGGCCTCGTCCACCGCGCCGAGCAGGCCGGTCCGGGCGTCGACGACGCGCGCCGCGCGGGCCAGCAGGTCCGCGTCGGCGTCCGCATCGGCGTCCGCGTCGGCGTCCGCGGGCTGCGCCGCCGCGCCGACGGCCACGGCCGCCGGGTGGGGCAGGACCGGGTGGCGGGAGCCGGCCAGGGTGTGCAGGTCGGTGCGGGCCAGGGCGGGGGCGGCGGAGGTCCCGGGGGCGGGCGGCAGGTCGTCCAGGCCGGTCAGGGCGCGGAACAGGCCGAGGACCAGCCGGTGGGCGAGCAGCCCCGGGACGGCGCCGCCCAACGGCGCCTCGCGGTCGCCGTCGCGCGGCGGCAGCAGCCGGTGCCAGCCGGATGCGGCGGCCCCGGCGTCGGCCGGGCCGAACCAGGCCTCGCCGCCGCCGAGCAGCAGCTGGGCCGGGGTCAGGCCGGCGGCGGCGCAGTGCTCCGCGGTCGCGATCAGCGCCCGGCGGGCGGCCCCGAAGCCCCCGTGCGCCGTCCGGACCTCCAGCACGGCCCCGACGCGCGGCTGCTCCGGCAGGTCCGACCCGTCCGTCAGGTGCACCCGCTGGGCCTGGTCCCGTCGCTGCGCCGACGCGGCCCGGCTCAGCTCACCGAACGCGGCCGCCTCGGCGACCACCTCGACGTCCCGGCACCCGGTCCGCAGCAGCGCGCGCAGCGCCGCCGCCCGGAGCGGCCCGTCGGCGACCAGTCGCACCCGGGTCTCCCGGTAGCGCTGGAAGCGGTGCTCGGCGGAGTCCAGCGCGTAGCGCAGGAACGCGATCTCCGGTGCGTACTCGCGCAGTTCGTGCTCGGTGAGGCCGTGCGGCAGGTCCTCCCGGGCGTCCTTGACGAAGCCCAGCCGGTGCAGCAGCAGCACGAGGTCCCGTACGGCGCCCTGCTTGTCCGCCGGGAGCGGGGCGGTCAGCTCGTCCAGGGTGCGGCGGCCGGTCAGGTGCGGGGTCAGCCGTCGCAGCCACTCGTACGCCTGTGGTCCGGGCAGGACCCAGGAGCGGTGGCCGGCGTGCAGGTAGGCGCCCTCGGGGACCGGCACGCAGCGGACGTCGTCGTTGAGTTGGGGTCGCATCCGGCTCAGCTCCGCTGCGGGTCGGTGGGTGCGGGGACGGGTTCGGGGACGGGTTCGAGGGCGGGCTCGCCGGGATGGCGCTCGGCGTAGGCGCGGGCCCGCTCCAGCGCGCTGACCCCGAAGGTGGACTCGACGGTGCGGGCGGTCAGGTAGCAGAGCAGGAAGCGCTGGGTCATCGAGAGGCCCAGCCGGTCGAGGTGGGTGTACAGCTGGTTGATCGCCAGCCGGTGGCCGCGGAACCACGTCGTGGACATCACCTCGCTGCGGTACGACTCGTTGCCGAGCAGCAGGCCGAGCAGTTCGCCGAGTCGGGGCTCGGCGAGCAGGGGGGTGCGGGCGGCGTGGTCCAGGTCGATCAGCCCGCCCTCCAGCAGCGGCAGGGCGGCGGCCTTGCGGTCCCGCACGTACCCGGCCCACTCGGCGACGAAGGGCAGCTGCCCGGTGCCGTCCAGGGTGTCGAGCACCGCGGCCAGGTCGCGGCCGAGTTCGCCGCGCAACTGCTGGAACCGTGCCTCGAAGGCGGCCCGGACGGCGGCCGGGTCCGCGCACTGGGCGAAGAAGCCCTCGGCGTGCGAGGCGAAGGACATGAAGCCCCTGGACACCGGCGGCAGACTGGTGTGCGCGAAGGCGAACATCAGCCACAGCGCGGGCCGCAGCCGGCTGTGGCCGGTGCGGCGGACGTGCTCCAGCACGGGGAAGGCGAGCCGGCTGCTCGCGGCGTGGCCCGCGTCCAGCAGTTCGGCCAGCAGCGGGCTCCCCAGGACGTGCCGACGGTCCTCGTACGGCTCGGTCTGGAGGGTGTTGTCGGGGTACCACGGCGACAGCGGGCCGCGCTCGTCCAGCAGCGCCGCCCTACGGGCGTGGCCCGCGGTCTCCCGGGCCTCGTCCAGGACGGCGGTGGACGGGCTGCGCCGCAGGAAGGCGGCCAGCCGGAGTTCGGCGGCCGGCTGCACGATCTCGCGCCAAGCACTGTCCGTGGTACGGAAGTTGAGCCGTACGTGCGGGCCGCGCCGCCAGTGGCGCTGGAAGTACGGCTGCTCGATCACGTCGGCGAGTTCGGCGAACAGGGGGCGCACGGCGTCCAGCAGCAGCGCGTCCTTGTCGTCCTGGTAGTAGCGGATCTGGAGGCTGCGCCAGTCGGTGTCAGTCACGGTGGTACCCGGTCCTCGCGGGGTCGGTGGATGGGTCGGCGCGGCCGGCGCCGGAGGGGGCCGCGGTCAGCCCGGACTCGACGAGGCGCCGGATGCGCTGCTCGACGCCGTGGTCGAGGCCGAGCCGGTTGTGCAGCAGGTGGACGCAGCGCAGCAGCACGGCCAGCACCGCGCGCTGCCCGGGCGCGGCGGAGCCGGGCGTCGGGACGGCGGTGGGGTGGGGGGCGGTGATCCGCAGCCGGCCGCGGGCGTGCAGGCCGAGCAGTTCGGCCCGCAGCTCGCGCACCGAGCACAGCCAGCGGTCCTTGGGGCCGCTGCCGGTGGCCGGGCCGTCGGCCTGCCGCCAGCCGCGGGCCACCCGGTCCGCCATCGCGGGGTCTGGCGCGCCGCCGGGGCGGGCCCGCAGCGCGGCGGCCAGCCGGCCCCGGTCGGGCTCCCAGGCCGCGAGCGTCAGGATCAACGCGTCCGCGCCGAACCCCGCACGCTGCGGCCCGGTCGCCCCGTCGGCGAGCAGCCCGAGCGCGAGGTCGCTGGAGAGGGTGAAGTGCCGCTCCACCGCGCGGACCGCCTCCGGCCCGCCGAACACCGCTTCCTCGGGCCGGTACCGGATCTCCTCGACGGCGTCGTGCTCGCGCACCGACCGGTCGTGCTCGGCGAGCCCCTCGGCGGCGGCCAGCCGCTCGGCCCAGGCCGCGTAGTCGGCGGGCGGCATCCGCCCGGCGGACGGGTGGGCGTCGAGGTGCCGGCCCAGCGCGGTCCGGGCCCGCTCCCGCACCGCGGCCGCCCGGGCGGCCGTGCGCGGCAGCAGCCGCAGCCGCAGGTGCGGGCCGCCCTCCCAGTAGCGCAGGTAGAAGTACTCGTCGATCAGCCCGTCCCGCCGCAGTTCGGCGACCAGCGGCCGGACGGTCCGCACCAGCAGCGCGGTGGCGTCGGCCGTGCTGAACGCGTGCAGGCTCAGCCACTCCCGGCCGCTCCCGCGCCCCGGCTCAGCCACGACCGGCCCCCGCCGTCCGAGCGGCGGCACCGGGGTCGGCGCACGGGTCGGCGCACGGGTCGACCTCGACCACGTACTCCACGACCCGTCGTCCGAGGCCGCCGAGGACGGGCGCGGCCGCCGGGTCGGGCAGCGCCTCCTGGAACAGCAGGACGCGGTCGGGGCGGGTGAGCAGGCGGTGGAACAGCAGGACCAGGTCGGGGTTCGCGAGGTCGAGGAACATCGGCTTGCGGTCGCGCAGTTCGCCGAGGTCCCCGGGGCGGCGCGGCTCCCGGCCGCCGGCCGACCGCTGCGGCGCGGGGCGGTCGGGGACGGCCCGTACGAAGGTGCGTTCCGGTACGCCGTGCCGGCGGGCCCAGTCGGTCAGCCGCAGCAGGTAGTGGGCCTCGTGCTCGCCGCGGCTCTGCCGTGGGACGGCGTCGGCCCGCACGCACCACGAGGCCCGGGCCACGACGACCCGGCCGACGGCGGTGCGCGGCCGGTGCAGGACCTCGCGGGAGTGCTCGGCGGGCGTGGTCGTCAGCAGCTCCCACAGCCCGGCCGAGGGCCCGGGGGTCTCGCCGAACAGCCTGACCAGGAGCAGCATCAGCGGCGGCAGCAGCCGGTCGGCCATGGTGCCCAGGTGCAGCGGCCGGACCTCCGGCCCGTCGGGTCCGTGGCGCAGCACGAGCCGCCGCCGGAGCGGGTCGTGGTCGACGAAGAACTCGGCGGCGGGCAGGCGTTCGGCGGCGGGCCGGGCGCTGTCGACGCCCGGGATGTCGATCTCGAAGCGGACACCGTCGGCCCGCAGGTTGAGGTTGCTGCCGAAGGCGCCGCCGCTCTCGGCGAACAGCACGCCGCCCGGGACGTCTGCACCCAGGTCGGTGTCCGCCGTCCGGTCGGCGAAGTCCGCCGTCCCGTAGGCGAGCTCCGGCAGGGCTCGGCGCAGCCTGGCGGTGCCGTGCCCGTGGCCGGCGCCGACGCCGTTGAGGACGAGGTCGAGGTCGCCGTCGTCGTCCCGGCCGGCCTCCTGCACGTAGCAGGACAGCCGCCCCGGGGCCGACCGATCGGGCGCCAGGTCGGCGAGCAACCGGTCGACGGCACGGGCCGGGAGGCGGACGACGCCGTCCCCGTCGGCGGGGTGGTCGCGCAGGAAGGCGATCGCCTCGGCCCGCAGCCCGGCGAGCTCCCGGACGGCGGGCACCGGGCTGGCGCCCGGCGGGTGCCCGGCGGCCGTGGCCGGGTTGAGCAGTGCGCCCAGTTCGGCCGCGGCGCTGCCGGGCCGGGCGTCCCGGAGCCGGGTGACCAGGGCGCGGTGGAACAGCGGGAACGGGACGGGCCCGGCGTGGTCGGCGAAGACCTCCGCCGCGACCAGCCGCAGTGCGGCGTCGGGCCGGAACAGCGCGAGCAGCCGCCCGACGGCGGCGAGGTCCGCGAGCGCGCCCGCCCAGCGCCCGGGGTCGCCGTGCAGGACGACCTCGGTGAAGACGGCGTTCTCGTGGAAGAGGTTCTTGCGGGGCGGCGCCTGGGTCCGGTCGCCGGGCGTGCCGTGGGTCTCCAGCAGACCGGTGATCTCCCGGTCCACCCGCCGGTGCAGCGCCGTCCGGACCGCCGCCGACTCCCCGGGGTAGGCCGTCAGGGCGCGCCGGACGGCCTGCAACTCCCGCTGCCCGTCCGGGAGTTCCCAGCGTTCGAGGTGGCGCAGCAGTTCGCCGAGGTGGTCCGGGGACTGGTCGGCGAACGGCAGCGCCGCCTCCAGCAGGCCGACCTCGACCAGCTTGGCAAGATAGGCCGTCGCCGCCGCCGTGTCGGGCCGGGCGGCCGGGCGCCCGGCGCGGGCCGCGAGGTGGTCGCGCAGTTCGGCGCCGGTGCGCGGGCCGCCCGCCCGCAGGAAGTCGACGCAGGCCCGGGTCGCCCCGTCCGCGGCGACCGACAGCACCCGCTCCGACCAGCCCGGTGCGACGAACCAGAAGCGGCCGTCCTCCTCGCACAGCGTCGGGTTGACCCGCAGCACCCGGCCGCGCGGCGGCGTGCGCGGTCCGGCCAGCGCGTGCGCCAGCCGCTGCATCACCCAGACGTTCGGCTCGACGACACTGCGCCAGGCCGTCGCCCCGGTCGGCGCGACGGCGGAGCCGCAGCGGCGCCACTCGCCGAGGCCGGTCACGGTGAAGGTGGCGTACGGGCTGGTCTTGGCGGCCGCCCGGGCCAGGTACTTGACCAGGCGCAGCCTGGTGCGGCGGGCCAGCTCGGTGCCGGCCGGGGCGTCGAGCCACGCGGTGAGCGCGTCCGAGAGCATCGGGTTGCCCTGGACCAGCCCGTGACGGAAGGCCGGGGTCGCGGCGTGGCGGCGCACGGCTGACAGAGCGTCCGGGAGGTCGCGGTCGTAGCGGTCCGGGAGCGCCGCGAAGTCCTTCCGGTGGGCGCGCAGCGCCGCCAGCCAGGCGTCGATCCGCTCGGTGAGGACGGCCGGCAGGGCCTGCCGGACCGCGTCCGACCAGACCGCCGGACCGGGCGCGCTCGCGCCGTGGAGGCTGCGGCGCAGCGCCACCACCCGCGGTTTCAGCTCGGAGCCGGCCAGCGCGCCGATCACCGGGTGGAGGGCGTCGGCCAGCAGTGCGCCCTCGCGGGCCAGCCGGTCGCGTTCGGCGAGCAGGTGGTCCACGGCGGCTCGGACGGCCGGTCGGCGCAGCTCGTACAGGGCGTCGGCCGGCAGGCCCGCGACGCGGACGGCGAACCGGCTGACGGCAGGGGTGGTGGGGGCAATCACGGTGGGAACGCCGTTTCGTCTCCAGAGGGTCCGACGGCTCTTCCCAGCGCGCCGGAGGGGTACCGCCGGTCAGTCACCGGTGGTCGTGGTGGCGGGAAGCGTCCCGCGGGCCCCCGCCGGGTCCGACGGGACCCGCGGGACGCTCCTCAGTGGCTACCCGTGAGCCGGGTGCCCTGCCCGGTCGATCAGGTCAGGCTGAAGTAGCAGTGGCAGCCGTAGGGGGCGCAGGAGGCGCCGACCTCGGTGTGCGCACTGTCGGTGGCCAGCGAACCGATGGCGTCGCCCTCGGCGAGCTCGATGCCGGTGACGTCCAGGGCGTCCAGGTCGAGCGAGTTCAGCTGCATGTCCATGGTGACGGTCCTTCCTCTCGTTCCGTCGGCCCGTTCGGGCTGACAGGAGAACCTTCACAAGCGCCGATCTACAGCCGATATACGGAAGTGCCGTCAGGTCATGGGCGCCCTGCACCAGGGCCTCGCCCGGCCGGCGGACGCGGGACCGTCCGGCGCGGCGCGCGGCGAGGGGCAGGGTGGGGTGCGGCCCGGTGGCGGTCGGGTCAGGGGCGGCCGAGGACGGCGGTGACGGTGATCTCGATGACGACCCGGTCGGGGTTCTCGCGCGGCGGGCGGTAGCGCTCGGCGTAGCGGCGCTCGGCGTCGGCGACCTGCTCGGCCGAGTCGCGCAGCACCGCGACGCCCTCCAGGGTGGACCAGCGGGCCCGGTCCACCTGGCAGACCGCGACGCGCAGTCCCTCGGGGCCGGCCGCCGCCACGTTGCGGGCCTTGCGGCTGGTACGGCTGGTGATCACCCGGGCGGTGCCGGTCGCCGGGTCGAAGGTCACGCCGACCGGCACCACGTGCGGCGTGCCGTCGGGCCGGGTGGTGGTCAGGGTGGAGATGTGCCGCTCGCGCCAGAAGGCGAGGAAGGCGTCGTCGAGGTCACGCGGGTCATGGGCCATGATCGCGATCGTACGACCCCCGGGGCGGCGCTCCGCCCGGGGGCCGTACGACGTGCGGCAGGCGGCCTGGGCCTCGGTGGCCGCGGGCGGTCCACTCCGGCAGGGCCAGGGCCTCAGTGGCCGCGGGCGATCCACTCCGGCAGGGCCGGGGCCTCGGCGCCGATGGTGGTCGGGTCGCCGTGGCCGGTGCGCACCACCGTGTCGGCCGGGAGCGACAGCAGCCGCTCGCGGATGGACTCGATGATGGTCGGGAAGTCCGAGAAGGAGCGTCCGGTCGCGCCCGGGCCGCCGTGGAACAGGGTGTCGCCGGTGAACACGGTGCCGAGGCCGGGGGCGTGGAGGCAGACCGCGCCGGGCGCGTGGCCCGGGGTGTGCAGCACGGTCAGCTCGGTGCCGGCCACCTCGATCCGCTGCCCGTCGGCGAGTTCGCCGTCCGGGAGCCGGTCGGGGTGGGTGAGCTTCCACAGCGGGAGGTCGTCCGGGTGCAGCAGGATCGGCGCGCCGGTGCGCGCGGCCAGGGCCGGGGCGGCGTCGATGTGGTCGTTGTGGGCGTGGGTGGAGACGATCGCCAGCAGCCGGCGGCCGCCGAGCGCGGCCTCGATGGCGTCGGCGTCGTGCGCGGCGTCGATCACCACCGCCTCCTCGTCGTCGCCGACGATCCAGACGTTGTTCTCCACCTCCCAGCTGCCGCCGTCGAGTTCGAAGGTCCCGGCGGTGACCAGGCGGTCCACCCGGGCGGTCACAGGATCACCACCGAGCGGAGGACGTCGCCGCCGTGCATGCGCTCGAAGGCCTGCTCCACCTCGTCGAGCCCGATCCGCTCGGTGACGAAGGCCTCCAGGTCCAGGCGGCCCTGGAGGTGGAGGTCGATCAGCATCGGGAAGTCCCGGGAGGGCAGGCAGTCGCCGTACCAGGAGGACTTGAGCGCGCCGCCGCGGCCGAAGACGTCCAGCAGCGGCAGTTCCAGGGTCATCTCCGGGGTCGGCACGCCGACCAGGACGACGGTGCCCGCGAGGTCGCGGGCGTAGAAGGCCTGCTTGTACGTCTCGGGCCGGCCGACGGCCTCCACCACGACGTCGGCGCCGTTGCCGCCGGTCAGCTCCCGGATCGCCTCGACCGGGTCGGTGGTACGGGAGTTGACGGTGTGGGTGGCGCCCAGGGAGCGGGCCTTCGCCAGCTTGCGGTCGTCGATGTCCACCGCGATGATCTTCGCCGCGCCGGCCAGCCGGGAGCCCATCACGGCCGCCCCGCCGACGCCGCCGCAGCCGATCACGGCGACGGTGTCGCCGCGGCCGACGTTGCCGGTGTTGATCGCGGCGCCGAGGCCCGCCATCACGCCGCAGCCCAGCAGGCCCGCGACGGCCGGGTCGGCGGCCGGGTCGACCTTGGTGCACTGGCCGGCCGCGACCAGGGTCTTCTCGGCGAAGGCGCCGATGCCCAGCGCCGGGGACAGCTCGGTGCCGTCCAGCAGCGTCATCTTCTGCTTCGCGTTGTGGGTGGCGAAGCAGTACTGCGGGCGCCCGCGCTCGCAGGCCCGGCACTGGCCGCACACCGCGCGCCAGTTGAGGACGACGAAGTCGCCCGGCCCGACCTCGGTGACGCCCTCGCCCACCGACTCCACGACGCCCGCGGCCTCGTGGCCGAGCAGGAACGGGAACTCGTCGTTGATGCCGCCCTCGCGGTAGTGGAGGTCGGTGTGACAGACGCCGCACGCCTGGATCCGCACCACCGCCTCGCCGGGCCCCGGGTCCGGCACCACGATCGTGGTCACCTCCACGGGTGCGCCCTTGGCGCGCGCGATGACTGCCTTGACCTGCTGGGCCATCCGATTCCACCTCCGTCGGCCGGTACGGCTACGCACCGGCGTGACCTGCGACAAACGACTGCGGGAGAACTCTAGAAGCACTTCCGAAGGAGTGCCTACGAAGGGTAGCGCCCGCCCGGCCGGGGGCACGTGCCACGGGCATGTCCGGCAGTCCTGCCCGGCCCACCCGGCGCTCGCCCCCGCGCGGGCCCCGCGCGGCCCCGGTTCGGCCCCGGCGCGGCCTCGGACCAGGGGCGCGCGGGCGGCGCTGAGCGCCCGTCAGCGTGCCACGAACTGCCCGGAAAGCGCCGCCGTTGGCTGGAAGTGCCGCAGACGGGCACCCCGCCGTCCACGTACGGTCGTAGCAGAGACGGTCCACGCGACCACGCTCAGCACACCCGCCCCACCTGACGGCACGCCACCGCGCGCCGCTCGTGCCGGGCGCGTACCGACCGTACGCCCCCGCACGTTTCGCGCCATCCCGCGCCATCCCGGGCACGGGCCCGCGCCCCCGCGCGGGCAGCGTTCCCGGTCCCACCGCGTCCCACCGCGTCCCACCCGCACCGCCGGCCCCGAGTCGAGCCGCCCCGGCCGAACCGCCCGTCCCCGCACGAACCCCGGATCCACCCCCCGTCGGGCCGCCCCGCGCGGTCCCTGCCCTGGAGTCTGGAGTACGGATGTCCACCGAGAACAGCGCGACCGGTGCCGGCACCGGCACCGCCCCGCTCCCTCCGCTGCACTGCCTGCGCCACCTGGAGCCCGGTCCGCCCCGGCTCGCGGCGCTGCCCACCGGCACGCCGGTCTGGCTGGTCAGCCGGCACGCCGACGTCCGGCAGGTGCTCACCGACCCGCGGCTCGGCCGCGCCCCGCTCTACGCGCCGGACGCGCCGCCGCTCATGGTCACGCCCAACATCCTGGACGACCCGCAGAGCATGCTGAACATCGACGGCACCGAGCACCAGCGGCTGCGCCGCACCGTGCAACGGGCCTTCACCCCGCGCGCGATCGCGCGCTGGAAGCCCTGGGTCGCCTCGGTGATCGAGTCGCTGATCGACGAACTGATCGACCACGGCTCCCCCGCCGACATCGTCGCCACCTACACCCGGCCGCTGCCGGTCCTGGTGATCAGCCGGCTGATGGGCCTGGACAACCTCGACAGCAAGCGGCTCGCCCACTGGAGCGACCACGCGCTCTCCACCACCGCCTACAGCGCCGAGGCGATCGCCACCGCGATGACCGAGTTCGCGGCCTTCGGCGCCGAGGTGATCGCCGAGCGCCGTGCGGCGCCCGGCGAGGACCTGGTCAGCAGCCTGCTGGCGGCCGCCGCCGAGGACGGCTCGATCACCGAGGGGCAACTGATCGCCCTGGTCATCGGACTCGTGGTGGCCGGTCACGAGACCACCATGACCAGCCTCGGCAACGCCCTGGTCTACCTGCTCGAGGACGGCCGGGACGCCTGGCAGCGGCTCGCCTCCGACGAGGCCAGCGCCGCCGCCGCGACCGAGCAGATCCTGCGCGCCGTACCGCTCGGCGACGCCGCCGAGCACATGCCCGGGCTGCTGCGCCGCACGGTGGAGGACGTCGAGATCGGCGGGGTGGTCATCCCGGCCGGCAGCGTCGTCGCCGCCGACACCGGCGCCGCCAACCAGGACCCGGAGGTCTTCACCGGGGACCTGCGCACCGAGCTGTTCTCCCCGCTGGCCGCGCCGATGCTCACCTTCGGCGCCGGACCGCACCACTGCCTGGGCGCCTGGCTGGCCCGGATGGAGCTGGAGCTCGCCCTGCACCGGCTGGCCCGGCGGCTGCCGGCGCTGCGGATGGCCGACGCGGCCCGGGACATCGACTGGCGGCGCGGGCTGCTCACCCGCAGCCCCAACACGCTGAGGGTCACCTGGTGACGGGGCCGACCGGGCCCGCCGACACCGCGGCGGCCGAACCCGTGCTGGTCCGGGTCGACCGGGACCGCTGCATCGGCTCCGGGATGTGCGCCCTGAGCGCCCCCGAGTCGCTGGCCCTCGACACCGACGGGCAGGCCCGGCCGGTGGCCGGGTACGCGGACGGTGGCGCGGAGTTGACGGACGGGCTGACCGAGGCGGTGGAGTACTGTCCGGTCGAGGCGCTCACCCTGCTCTCGGCCCGCGGCGGCCACCGGATCGAACCGCCCGAGTGACCCGCCGGACCGGGCGAGCGCACAGCCCCGTGACGCAGTGATCCCGTGACCCCGTGACCCCGGTGGCGCCTGCTGAGACTGCGGCAGCAGGCGCCACCGGGCCGGTCGGTCAGAACGGGGAGGACGGTCGGGACGCGGCGGCCAGGGCGGCGCGGAGTTCGGCGGCCGGGTCGCCCTCGTGGTACGGGCGTTCGCTGGGCTCGATGTGGTCCAGGAACTCCTGGTAGCGCAGCGCGTAGGCCACGTGGTGGAGCGGAGCGGCGAGTTCGAGGGCGCGCTGCGGGTCCGAGCCCGGGGCGTGCTCGCGCCAGGCCGCCGTCCAGACCTCGGCGTGGTGGCGCCAGGCCGCCGGGGTGAGGTAGGCCCGGGGGCGCAGCCCGTCCAGGGCCGGGTGGCCGAGGCAGGCGTCGGCGTAGTCGACCACGACCGGGCGGGCGGCGCCGGTGCGCCAGTTGCCGGGGTGGAAGTCGCCGTGCAGCAGCGTCTCCGGGAGGCCGCAGGCGGCCAGTTCGTCCAGCAGCGCGGGCAGTTCGGCGGCGAACCCGTGCAGCCGGTCGCGTTCGGGCGCCGTCAGGTCGGTCTCGGCGGGGAGCCGGTCCAGCAGCGTCGTCAGCTGGGCGTGCAGGGTGGCGGGCGTGCGGTCGCGCAGCCCGGCCAGGGCCATGGGCCGTCCGGCCAGGGCGGCCTGGGCGGCGACGAAGCGCGGGACGACGTCGGCGACGGTCGCCTCGTCCGGGCTCCAGCAGTCCTCGCCGGGGACGTGGTCGAGCAGCAGTCGGCCGGCGGCCGGGTCGGCGGCGAGCACCGGCGGGACGAGGGTGGGGTCGACCCCGCCGAGCAGCGCGATCACCTCCCCCTCGGCGGCGTTGAACTCCGGGCCGGTGGTCTTCAACCAGGCGTCGGCACCGGTGGGGGAAGGGAAGCGGAAGAGGGCGGACAGGTTCCAGGTCCGGATCTGCCGCGCGGCCCCGGTCGGCCGGCCGAGGTCGGCGAGCCGCTCCTGCGCCCAGCCCAGCGCCGAGCGCAGCCCGTCCGGGGTGGCCCAGGCGGCCCGCCGGGCGGCGGGGGCCAGCAGGGCGGCCGTCCCGGCGTCCGGCGGGCGGGGTGTCAGGGCGGCGGGCGCCCGGAGCGCCTCGGCGTGGTAGCGGACCCGGCCGCCGTGGCCCGGGTCCGCGCTGTGCCCGTCGAGCAGTCTGGTCACCAGGACCGGCACGCCGGCCAGTTCGGTGGCCCGGGCGACCACGCCGTCCACCGCGGACCACCAGCCGAGGTCCGTCTCGAAGGGGCCCAACTGCCCGTAGTAGGCGCTTCCGTGGGTGAGGTCGACGGTCACGGTCCGGCTGTTCGCTCGCTGCATCCGAGCAGCTTCGCCCACGGCGCGAGGCGGCGGCGACCGGTTTTCCCCGGGGCCGGACCTGCTCGCCGCCGGGGGCCGCGGTGAGGCTGCGCTGCCCGAAGCCTCCTGCTGGGGTTCCGCCCGGTCCGTCCCACCGGGGAGCGCCACCCCGGTCCGCGTCACCCGGGCGCTGTCACCGGGGCCGACGTCAGAGGTCGTCGAGCGGCTCGTCCAGGACGCCCTCGCGCGCGATGATGTAGCCGAGGTGGCCCCGGCTGCGGCTGCCGAGGAGCTCGCTGGCCTTCTGGATGTGGCTGGAGACCGTACGGGTGCTCATCCCGAGGCGGGTGGCGATCGCCTCGTCGGTGAAGCCGTTGACCATCAGCCGCAGGACGTTGCGGCGGGTGCGGTCGGTGAGCAGCTGGGGGCGGTGGTGGCCCTCCAGGTAGGTGACGGGCTCGGCGCGTTCCCACATCAACTCGTAGATCTTGAGCAGGTACTCGACCAGGGGCGGGAACTGGATGAGCACCGCGGCGGCCTCGCGCTGGGCGCCGGCCGGGATGAAGGCGGTGGAGCGGTCGCAGATGATGACCCGGTCGAAGACCTCGTTGAGGGTGCGCACCTGGGCGCCGCGGGCGGAGACCTGCTCGATGTAGGCCAGGGTCGGGCCGTGCGAGCGGACGGTGTGCTGGTACAGGGTGCGCTGGCGGACGCCGCGTTCGGCGAGGGCGAGGTCGCGCGGGAGGGCGGCGGCCAGGTGGTCGGCGCCGCGTCCGCCGCCGGGCTGGGCGGTGCGCAGTTCCTCGGTGCAGTCGGCGACGGCCTTCTCCAGCGCCGGGTTGATCTCTTCGCCGGCCAGCTGGCGGATCGGGAGCTGGGCCTGTCTCATCACGTCGCGGTAGGCGTGCTCGGCGGCGGTGAAGGCGGTGCGCAGTTCGGCGAGCTGCTCCTGGTGGGCCAGCACGGCGAGTTCGAGCGGCCGGGTCAGGCCGGTGACCGCGAGGTCGGGCGGGACGGGGGCGAGCCGGTGCCCGGCGCCGGGCAGGGTGCGCAGCAGGCCCATACTGAGCAGGCATTCCGGGGCCTGTCCGGCGACGGCGCCGCCCTCGGCGAGTGCGACCCGGTAGAACTCGACCCCCCGGTCACACAGTTGGGGTGTCCCCTTTTCCGTGCTGGTGTCCTGGCATGGGCACATCTGGGCATCCTTCCGGCTTCGGCATTGCGCTTTCACGAATGCCCGCACCGGCAACAGCCAGACGTCCGGAAGGGCAGGATGGTGCTCACCTGCCGTTCGGACGCATCCCCCCCGGGCCACGACAGCCGCGAGTGTACGCGCTAAGGACGCGGAAATCAGCGGTTGTCGGCGAAACCGGGCATGCCCGGCAACGGCGTCCGACGGTGGTGACGGCGAGGACGACCGTACCCGGTTGCGGTAACGGGCGGGTGGCCGCCGCATTGCGCGCGTCGCCCCGTCAGGGCGGCCGGAGCGAAGGGCCGGTGAACCGGCCCGGCCGACGGACGGACGGAGGGCACCCCCTTGTTGCGAGCTGATCCCGACCCGCCCCCGCCGGTGGAGACCCCCGGCCCGGTGGACCCGGCCCGACTGGTGGATCCGGCCCGACTGGTGGACCCGGCCCTGCTCGGGGACCCGGCCCGGCTGGTGGATCCGACCGGGCTGGTGGACCCGGCCGGGCTGGTGGACCAGCGGCTGGTGCGGCAGCTCGCCGAGGCTGCCGCGGCCCAGGTCGGCGCGGGCTCGGTGCAGTTGCTCGGCGACGGCGGCCTGCTCCAGGCGCTGGCCAAGCAGTTGATCGAGCGTGCGTTGGAGCTGGAGTTCCAGGAGCACCTGCGCGGCCCGGGCACCAACAACCCCGCGGTGGCGGCCGGCGGCCCGGGCGGATCCGGCGGACCGTCCGGCCACCGTGGCCCCAACGGCCCGAACGGCGCCCGGGCCAGGCGCTTGCTGACCGAGATCGGGCCGGTCGAGGTGCGGGTGCCCCGGGACCGGGAGGGCAGCTTCGCCCCCCGTACGGTCCGCCCCCGGGCCCGTCGGCTGCCGGGGCTGGACCGGCTGGTGGTCTCGCTCACCGCGCGCGGCCTCAGTTCGAGCGAGCTGGTGGCGCACCTGGCCGAGGTGTACGGGGTGGAGATCAGCCGGGAGACCGTCTCGGCGATCACCGACCAGGTGCTCGACGAGCTCGACGACCGGCGCGGGCGCCCGCTGGACCCGGTGTACCCGGTGGTCTTCGTCGACTCGGTGCGCAGCGGGCGTTCGGGCGGCCCGCTGGTGCACCTGGCGCTGGGGATCTCCACGGACGGGCTGCGCGAGGTGCTGGGCCTGTGGCCGGCCGCGGACGGCGAGCAGTGGCCGCAGGTGCTGGCCGGGCTGGCCGAGCGCGGGGTGCGGGAGGTCTGGGTGCTGGTCGGCGCCGCCGGTGCGGGGCTGACCGAGGCGGCGGCCGCGCGGTGGCCGCGTACCGTGGTGCACACCTCGGTGGCGCACCTGCTGCACGCCGCGCTGCGGCACGCGCCGGGCGAGGACTGGGGCGGGCTGGCCCAGGTCCTGCTCGAGATCTGTACCGCGCCCACCGAGGCGGCGGCGCTGGAGCGGTTGGGCCGGGCCGAGCGGGAGTGGGGGCCGGGCCACCGCGAGGTGTTCCGGGTCTGGCGGGCGGCGTGGCCGCTGCTCGCCCCGGGGTTCCGGTTCGGCCCGGAGGCGCGGCGGCTGCTGGCGGGCGGCGGGGCGCTGGAGCGGCTGCACGCCCGGCTGCGCCGGATCGAGCAGGCCGCGGGGCGGGTGCGGGACGAGCGGGCCGCGCTCAAGCGCGTCTATCTGGCGACCCTCGCCCTGGAGTCGCCGGCCGGGGCCCGCCGGCCGTGGACCGGGGACTGGCCGGCCGTCCGCGCCGAGTTGCGCCGTGGGTCTCGACAGTGACGCTCAACTACCTTGTTCTTAACTGCAGTTGAGATTGCCTCAGCAAGCCCGGCGGTGACCTGTCGCGGGCGCCACCGACCTCCGTCGACCCCCGGCTCCCGACCTCCGGGGTGGGGTTCCGGCCATGGGCCGGACCTCCGTGCGCCCGCCCTCCCACCACTGATCTGACAGACCCAGGTGCTCTTTGCATCAGTTCTGCCCGATTTTGGCACAGTCTGTTCACGCTTCCGGTTCCCGCATTGCGTGATCCCGATAACGGCCAGAGCTTCCACGCCAGTTTGGGCCTCGGCAGGATTCATTCACAGCGAGGAGCGCACACACCGCCCGCCTCAGGAAGAGGAATTCGCCATGACGAATCTTGCCGATCGCATTCACAAGATGCTCGGAATTCTCGCCGTTCTGCTGGTCGCCGGGATCGGCCTCCAGATCCACGCCGCACCGTACCAGTCCACCGTTGCCGCAGGTCCCTCGGCCGTGCACGGGGACGACTCCGGCTGGGGCCCGTGAACGCACTGGCGCAAACTCGGGGCGAACTCGGTGAACCGCCGGCCGACATGAGCCGTTCACCGCGCGCCGAGGAAATTCCCCCCTCCTCGTAATTCTCCGAACAGAGAGGAAACCGACGATGGCGAACCCGTTCGACGACCCCGAGGCCGACTACCTCGTCCTGGCCAACGACGAGGGCCAGCACTCGCTGTGGCCGGTGTTCAGCCCGGTGCCCGACGGCTGGCACCAGGTCTTCGGCGCGGCCCGCCGGCCGGAGTGCGTCGAGTACGTGGAGCAGCACTGGCAGGACCTGCGGCCGAAGAGCCTGATCGCCCACCTGTCCGGCCACTGACCGGCCGTCACTGAGGAGCCTCAGTAGGGCCACCGGTTCACGGGACCACCGCCACCGAGCGGCCGTCACCGACGCACCGCCGTACGGCCACTGGCCCACCACGCCGACCGGGCCGACCGCCCGCGGGTCACGCAGCAACGAGGGAGAGAGAACCAGATGTCCGGGGACCAGCAGACGCACAGAACCGACCCGCGGCCGGGACCGGCCGAGGTGCTGTGTCGACTGTTCGCGGAGGTGCTCGGCCGGGAGTCGGTCGACCCCGCGGCGGGCTTCTTCGAGCTGGGCGGCGACCGGCCCGCCGCCGTACGGCTGCTGGCCCGGGTGCGCGCCGAGCTCGGGTTCCGGGTGCCACTGCCGCTGCTGCTGGACGCGCCGACCCCGGCCGACCTGGCCACCCGGCTGGCCGACCCGGCCCCGACCGCTCCCGACCCGCGCCCGACCCTCACCTCCCTGGTCGACGCCCAGGTCGCCCGCACCCCGGACGCCCCCGCGCTGTACGCCGGGTCCACCACCCTCACGTACGCCGAACTGGACGCCCGCGCCAACCGGTTGGCCCGGGTGCTCGCCGCCCGCGGCCTGGGCACCGAGGACGTGGTCGCGCTCGCCCTGCCCAAGTCCCCCGAGGCGGTCGCCGCGATCCTGGCCGTGGCCAAGACCGGCGCCGCCTGGCTGCCCGCCGACCCGGCCTACCCCGCCGAGCGGCTGCGCCACATGCTCACCGACTCCCGCGCCGCGCTGGTGCTCACCACCGCCGGCACCGCCGAGCGGCTGCCCGACACCGGCGCCCCCCGGCTGCTGCTCGACTCCCCCGAGCACCTCGCCGAGCTGGCCGACCGGCCCGGCACCCCGTTCACCGCGGCCGAGCGGGTCCGGCCGCTGAGCGCCGACCACACCGCGTACGTCATCTACACCTCCGGCTCCACCGGCCTGCCCAAGGGCGTGGCCGTCACCCACACCGGGCTGCCCAGCATGATCGGCACCCAGGTCGCCGTCACCGGCGTCGGCCCCGGCAGCCGGGTGCTCCAGGCCGCCTCGCTCAGCTTCGACGTCTCCGTCTCCGACCTGGCCGTGGCGCTCACCACCGGCGCCGCGCTCGTCCTCCCCCGCGAGCAGAGCCAGCTGGTCGGCGAGGCGCTGGCCGAGCTGATCGACCGGTACGGCGTCACCCACGCCGACCTCGCCACCGCGATGGCCGCCACCCTGCCGGACGCCCCGCTGCCGACCCTGCGCACCCTGATCGGCGGCGGCGAGGCCATCCCGCGCGAACTGGCCGCCCGGCTAGGCCGGGACCGGCTGATGCTCAACAGCTACGGGCCGACCGAGACCACCGTCATCGTCACCATGAGCGAGCCGCTCACCGGCACCGAGCAGCCCCCGATCGGCCACCCCTGCCAGGACGCGCGGATCCACCTGCTGGACGAGCGGCTGCGCCCGGTGGCGCCGGGCGCCGTCGGCGAGCTGTACGTCTCCGGCCCGCACCTGGCCCGCGGCTACCTGGGCCGCCCCGGCCTGACCGCCGACCGCTTCGTCGCCTGCCCGTTCGGCGCCCCCGGGAGCCGGATGTACCGCACCGGCGACCTCGGCGCCCTCCGCCCGGACGGCCAGCTGGACTTCCTCGGCCGGGCCGACGACCAGGTGAAGATCCGCGGCTTCCGGGTCGAACTCGGCGAGATCGAGCAGACCCTCTCCGCCCACCCCGGGGTCCGGCAGGCCGTGGTGCTGGTCCGCGAGGACCGCCCGGGCGAGCGCCGGCTGGTCGGCTACACCGTCGGCGCCGCCGACCCGGCGGAGCTGCGCGCCCACTGCGCCGGGCAGCTGCCCGACCACATGGTGCCCGTCGTCGTGGTGCTGGACCGGATGCCGCTGACGCCCAACGGCAAGGTGGACAAGCGCGCCCTGCCCGCGCCGGTGCTCGGCACCGCCGAGGAGGGCGGCCGGGCCCCGGCCGGCGAGGTGGAACACACCCTCGCCCGGCTGTTCGCCGAGGTGCTGGGGCTGCCCCGGGTCGGGGTCACCGACTCCTTCTTCGAGCTCGGCGGCGACTCCATCGTCGCCATCCAACTGGTCTCCCGGGCCCGGCAGGCCGGACTCCGGCTCACCCCCCGCGCCGTCTTCGAGGCGCCCCGCGTCGAGGCGCTGGCCCTGCTCGCCCGCCCGCTGGAGGGCCCGGTCGCCGTCGAGCCGGCCGAGGCGGGCCTCGGCGAGGTGCCGCCCACCCCGATCGTGCACTGGCTGTCCCGGCAGCAGGGCGCCGTCGGCAGCTTCTACCAGTCCACCCTGCTCACCCTCCCCGCCGGGACGGGGCACCCGGAGCTGGTCACCGCTCTCCAGGCGCTGCTCGACCACCACGACCTGCTGCGCGCCCGCACCTCCCCGCTCGCTGAACGCCCCTGGACGCTGCACGTCCCCGCCCCCGGCGCCGTCCCCGCCGAGGGCCTGCTGCGCACCGCCACCGGCCCGGCCGAGCCGGACGCCCTGCGCGCCGCCACCGAGGCCGCCCGCGACCGGCTCTCCCCCGAGGACGGCCGGATGGTCCAGGCCGTCCGCTTCGACGCCGGCCCGGACCGGCCCGCCCGGCTGCTGCTGGTGATCCACCACCTGGTGGTGGACGGCGTCACCTGGCGGATCGTCGAGGAGGACCTGCTCACCGCGCTCGCCGCCGCCCGCGCGGGCCGCACGCCCGAGCTCCCGCCGGTGCCCACCTCCTTCCGGCGCTGGGCCCAGCGGCTCACCACCGAGGCCCGCAGCGACCGCCGGGCCGCCGAACTCCCGTACTGGCAGGCCGCGCTGGCCACCCCGGACCCGCTGCTCGGCGCGCGCCCGCTGGACCAGGCGAAGGACACCTACGCCACCGGCGGCGCCCTGCGCGTGGTGCTGCCCGCCGACACCACCCGGGCCCTGCTGACCGAGGTGACCGCCGCCTACCACGCCCAGGTCAACGACGTCCTGCTGACGGCGCTGGCCCTGGCCCTCACCCACTGGCGCGGCGACTCGGCGGACCACGACGGCGCCGTGCTGGTGAACGTCGAGGGGCACGGCCGCGAGGAGGTGGTCGAGGGCGTCGACCTGCACCGCACCGCCGGCTGGTTCACCTCCGTCTACCCCGTCCGGCTCGCCCCCGGCCCGCTCAGCTGGGCCGAGGTCACCGACGCCGGACCGGCCCTCGGCCGGGCCCTCGGGCTGGTGAAGGAGCAGCTGCGCGCCGTCCCCGACAACGGCATCGGCTACGGCCTGCTGCGCCACCTCAACCCGGCCACCGCCGAGGTGCTCGCCGAACACGCCGATCCCCAGGTCGAGTTCAACTACCTCGGCCGCTTCCAGCCCGAGGGCGTCAGCGCCGAGGACGTGCTCGCCGGGGCCGAGGCGATGACCGAGGGCGCCGCCCCCGACCTCGCGCTCGGCCGGGTGCTCGGCCTGGACGCCACCACCGTCGACACCCCGCAGGGCCCGCTGCTGGTCGCCCAGTGGTCCTGGGCCGGCGAACTGCTCGACGAGGACCGGGTACGGGCACTCGCCGAGGCCTGGTTCACCGCCCTGCGCGCGCTCGCCGAGCACGCCGAACGGCCGGACGCCGGCGGGCACACCCCCGCCGACTTCCCGCTCGTCTCCCTCGACCAGGACGAGATCGACCGGCTCGCCGAACTCCACGCCCCCGCGGAACTGGTGGACGTCTGGCCGACCTCCCCGCTGCAGCAGGGCATGGCCTTCCACGCCGCGTACGACACCGAAGGCGCCGACGTCTACACCTCCGTCTGCACCTTCGACCTCACCGGCCCGGTCGACGCCGACCGGCTGCGCGCCGCCGCCGAGGCCCTGCTGCTGCGCCAGCCCAACCTCCGGGCCGGCTTCCACCAGCGCCCCGACGGCCCGCCCGTCCAGGCCGTCCCGGACCGGGTCGAACTGCCCTTCACCGTCCTCGACCTGACGGGCCACGCCGATCCGGAGGCCGAGGCCGACCGGATCGCCGCCGCCGAGTACGGCCGCCGCTTCGACCTCGCCCGGCCGCCGCTGCTGCGCTACACCCTGCTCACCCTCGCCCCCGGCCGGCACCGGCTGATCGCCGCCGCCCACCACATCCTGCTGGACGGCTGGTCCACCCCGCTGTTCGCCGAGGAGCTCTGGGCCCTCTACTTCCGGCAGCCGCTGCCCCCGGCCGCCCCCTACCGGGAGTACCTGCGCTGGATCACCGGGCGCGACGGCGCCGCCGCCCGCGACGCCTGGGCCCGGGCCCTCGCGGGCGTGGACGAGCCCACCCTGCTCGCCCCCGGCCGTACCGCCGCCGCCGCCCCGCGACTGCCGCTGCGCCTGCACACCGGTCTCACCCCGGCCGTCACCGAGGCGCTCGGCCGCACCGCCCGCCGCTACGGCGTCACCCTCAACACCCTCGTCCAGGCCGCCTGGGGCGTCCTGCTGGCCCGGCTCACCGGCCGCACCGACGTGGTCTTCGGCACCACCGTCTCCGGTCGGCCGCACGACCTGCCGGGCGTCGAGCGGATGATGGGCCTGCTCATCAACACCGTGCCGGTGCGGGTCACCCTCGACCCGGCCGAGTCCTGGGGGCAGCTGCTGCTGCGCCTCCAGCACGAGCAGTCCGCGCTGCTGGACCACCAGCACCTCAGCCTCACCGAGATCCAGCAACTCGCCGGACTGGCCAGCCTGTTCGACACCGTCACGGTGTACGGCAACTACCCCGACCCGTCCGCCCTGGACACCGCCGACCCGAGCGGCGCCACCCGGGTCACCCTGGTCGAGGACGTCGACAGCGCCCACTACCCGCTGCTGCTCGCCCTCACCCCGGGCGACGGCCTCCAGTTGCGGCTGGACCACCAGCCGGACGCCTTCGGGACCGCCGAGGCCCGTACGCTGCTGGACCGCTTCCTCGCCCTGCTCGACCGGATCGTCGCCGATCCGGCCGAACTCCTCGGCACCGTGGACGTGTTGACCGAGGCGGAGCGCGAGCAGCTGCTGACCGGCCGGCACGGGCCGGTGGCCGAACTGCCCTCGGGTACGGTCCCCGAGCTGTTCGAAGCACAGGCCGCCGCGACGCCCGAGGCGATCGCCCTGGTCGCGGGCTCCGTCGAGCTGACGTACGCCGAACTCAACGCCCGGGCCAACGGTTTGGCGCTGCGCCTGGTCGAGGCCGGGGTACGGGCGGAAACGCCGGTTGCCCTGCTGCTGGAGCGCTCGCCCGCGCTGGTGGTGGCCGTGCTGGCGGTGCTCAAGGCCGGCGGCAGCTACGTCCCACTGGACGACGCCCAGCCGCAGGAACGCCTCGCGGCCGTGCTGGCCGACGCGGGCGCCCGGATCGCCGTCACCGACCGCGACCACCCGGCGCTGGCCGGACTGACCACCCTCGCGGTCGGCGAGGAGACCGCCGCCAACCTCGATCTCCCTTGGCGGGCGTCCCAGTTGGCCTATGTGATGCACACCTCCGGCTCCACCGGCACCCCCAAGGGCATCAGCGTCACCCACCGCTCGATCGTCGACCTCGCCCTCGGCGGCACCTTCGCGGGCGGCGCCCACGACCGCGTCCTGGTCCACTCGCCCACCGCCTTCGACGCCTCCAGCTACGAACTCTGGGCCCCGCTGCTCTCCGGCGCCCGCCTCGTCCTCGCCCCCGCCGGGCGCCTCGGCGTCACCGAACTCACCGACACCATCGAACGCGGCGGCGTCACCGCCGCCTGGATGACGGTCGGCCTGTTCAACGTGCTGGCCGCCGAGTCGCCGCGCCTCTTCGCCGGGCTGCGCGAAACGTGGACGGGCGGGGACGTCGTCTCGCCGGCCGCGCTGCGCCGGGTGCTGGAGCACTGCCCCGGGCTGCGGGTGGTGAACGGCTACGGCCCCACCGAGACCACCACCTTCGCCACCCACCACCGGATGACCACCGCGGCCGAGGTGCCGGACAGCGTCCCGATCGGCCGCCCGCTCCCCAACACCCGGGCCTACGTCCTCGACTCCGGCCTGCGCCCCGTCCCGGTCGGCGTCCCCGGCGAGCTCTACCTCGCCGGGCCCGGACTGGCACGCGGCTACGTCGGCCGCCCGGGCCTGACCGCCGAACGCTTCGTCGCCGACCCGTACGGCGCCCCCGGCACCCGGATGTACCGCACCGGCGACCTCGCCCGCTGGACCATCACAGGCGAACTGGAGTTCGTTGGTCGAGCGGACAACCAGATCAAGCTGCGCGGCTTCCGGATCGAACTCGGCGAGGTGGAGGCGGCGTTCACCGCCCACCCGGCGGTCGGCCAGGTCGTCGCCGTGGTCCGCGAGGACCGGCCCGGCGACAAGCGGCTGGTCGTCTACGTCACCGGCGGGGCCACGCTCGAGGACCTGCGCGCCTTCGTCGCCGACCGGCTGCCCGGCTACATGCTCCCGGCCGCGACCGTCCCGCTGGACGCACTGCCGGTCACCCCCAACGGCAAGGTCGACCGTCGCGCCCTGCCCGCCCCCGACTACCGGGGTGCCGAGGGCCGGGCCCCGCGCACCGATTCCGAGCGGGCACTGTGCGAACTCTTCGCCGGGGTCCTCGGATTGGCGTCGGTGAGCATCGACGACGACTTCTTCGACCTGGGCGGCCACTCCCTGCTCGCCACCAAGCTGGTCAGCCGGATCCGCACCGCCCTGGGCGCGGAGCTGCCGATCCGTGCCCTCTTCGACAGCCCGACCGTGGCCGCGCTGGCCACCGCGCTGGCCACCGCCCTGGCCGCCACCCTGCCCGCCGTCGACGCCCCGGCCCGCCCGGCGCTTCGCCCGCAGGCCCGGCCGGCCCTGGTGCCGCTCTCCCCCGCCCAGCAACGCCTGTGGTTCATCGAGCAGTTCGAGGGCCCGAGCGCCCTCTACAACACGCCCGTCGCGGTCCGGCTCACCGGCGCGGTCGACCGCCCCGCGCTGGAACTGGCGCTGCGCGACGTGGTGGCCCGGCACGAGGTGCTCCGCACCCTCGTCCCGACCACCGACGGCCAGCCGCACCAGCTGGTCACCGACGCCCCCGAACTCGCCCTGCGCGCGGAGCCGGTGGCCTCCGAGGACGCGCTGCGCACCGCCCTGGCCGCAGCCGGCCGGGAGGTCTTCGACCTCGCCCGCGACCTGCCCGTCCGCGCCACACTGTTCTCCCTGCCGCACGACGAGCACGTCCTGCTGGTCCTGATGCACCACATCGCCGGCGACGGCTGGTCCGTCGCCCCGCTCTTCCGCGACCTCGCCACCGCCTACCGGGCCCGCCACGCGCACACGGCACCCGACTGGCAGCCCCTGCCGGTCCAGTACGCCGACTACGCCCTCTGGCAGCGCGAGCTGCTCGGCGACCAGGAGCACCCCAGCGCCCTGCTCACCGCCCAACTCACCCACTGGCAGCAAGCCTTGGCGGACGCCCCGGAGGAGCTGGCGCTGCCCTACGACCGCCCGCGACCGGCCGTACCGACCCACCGCGGCGGCCTCGCCACGGCCGTCGTCGACGCCGACCTCCACGCCGCGCTCGCCGAGTTGGCCGCCGGACGGCAGGCCAGCCTGTTCATGGTCCTGCAGGCCGCCGTCGCCACCCTCTACACCCGCCTCGGCGCCGGCACCGACCTCCCACTCGGCACCCCCGTCGCCGGACGCACCGACGAAGCCCTCGACGACCTGGTCGGCTTCTTCGTCAACACCCTGCTGCTGCGCACCGACACCTCCGGCAACCCCGGCTTCCGCGAGCTGCTCGACCGCGTCCGCCGCACCGACCTGGACGCCTTCGACCACCAGGACATCCCCTTCGAGCGCCTGGTCGAGCAGCTCAACCCCACCCGCACCCCGGCCCGACACCCGCTCTTCCAGACGCTCGTCGCGCTGGAGAGCCGCGCGGCCGTCCCGACCGCCTTCGGCGACCTGGCCTGCGCCGAGCACCCCTTCGAGCTGGACGTCGCCAAGTTCGACCTGTCCTTCCGCTTCACCGAACAGGGCCCGCAGGCGGGTCTGACGGTGGCGATCGAGTACGCGACCGACCTCTTCGACCCGGCCACCGCCACCACCCTCGCCGAGCGCCTGCTGCGGGTGCTGCGCGCCGTCACCGCCGACCCCGACGCGCCGATCGGCACCATCGATGTCCTCGGCCCGGCCGAGCGCGAACAGCTGCTCACCGGCTGGAACGACACCGCCGTACCCGTCCCGGACGCGACCCTGCCCGAGCTGTTCGAGGCCCGGGCCGCCGCCACCCCCGACGCCCCCGCCGTGGTCACCGACGGCGGACGGCTGAGCTACGCCGAACTCGACGCCCGGGCCGAACACCTGGCCGCCGAGCTCGCCGAAGCGGGCGTCGGCGCCGACACCCCGGTGGTCCTGCTGATGGACCGCTCCGCCGAGCTGCTGACCGCCCTGCTGGCCGTCCTCAAGGCCGGCGGCAGCTACGTCCCGCTGGACGACCGGCACCCGGCCGAGCGGCTGCGGCAGATCACCGCCGAGACCGGGGCGGCGCTCGTCCTGGTCGACGCGGCCCACCGCGACCACCCGCTCGCCGCCGACGCCCCCTGCCCCGTCCGGACGCTCACCCCGGAGTGCTTCGACGGCCCGCTGCGGCGCCGCTCCCACCGCCCCGCCGTCCACCCGGAACAGCTCGCCTACGTGATGTTCACCTCCGGCTCCACCGGAGTGCCCAAGGGCATCGCCATCACCCACCGGGACGTCGTCCAGCTCGCCACCGACCCGTGCTGGCAGCACCCCGACGGCCTGCGGGTGCTGTTCCACGCCCCGCACGCCTTCGACGCCTCGACCTACGAGATCTGGGCGCCGCTGCTCTCCGGCGGCCAGGTGGTCGTCGCCCCGGCGGGCGACCTGGACGCGGCCGCGATCGGCGCACTGATCCGGGCGCACGGGCTCACCCATGTGCACGTCACCGCCGGCCTGTTCCGGGTCATCGCCGAGGAGGACCCGGGCGTCTTCGCCGGGGTGCGCGAGGTGCTGACCGGCGGGGACGTGGTCTCCGCACCCGCCGTGCGCAGGGTGCTGGCGGCCGTCCCCGGGATCGGCGTACGGGTGCTCTACGGCCCGACCGAGATCACCCTCTGCGCGACCCAACTACCGCTGCCCGCCGCCGATTCGGTGCCGGACACGGTGCCGATCGGCCGGCCGATGGCGAACACCCGGGCGTACGTCCTGGACGACGGCCTCCAGCCCGTCCCGGTCGGCGTCCCCGGCGAGCTCTACCTCGCCGGAGCCGGCCTGGCCCGCGGCTACCTCGGCCGCCCGGCGCTCACCGCCGAGCGCTTCGTCGCCTGCCCGTACGGCGGCAAGGGCGAGCGCGTGTACCGCACCGGCGACATCGTCCGGCGCCGTGCGGACGGCGTGCTGGAGTTCCTCGGCCGCGCCGACGACCAGGTGAAGATCCGCGGCTTCCGGATCGAACTCGGCGAGGTCGAGGCCGCTCTCACCGCCCACCCCGCCGTCCGCCAAGCCCTCGCCCTGGTCCGCGAGGACCAGCCCGGCGACAAACGCCTGGTCGCCTACGTCACCGGCGACGCCACCCCCGGCGAACTGCGCGCCTTCGTCACCGACCGCCTCCCCGGCTACATGCTCCCGGCCGCCGTCCTCGTCCTCGACGCCCTCCCCGTCACCCCCAACGGCAAGGTCGACCGCCGCGCCCTGCCCGCCCCCGACTACACCGGCACCCCCGAAGGACGCGCCCCTCGCACCACCCAGGAGCGGAGCCTGTGCGAGCAGTTCGCCCAGGTCCTCGGGCTGGCCGCGGTCAGCATCGACGACGACTTCTTCGACCTCGGAGGCCACTCGCTCCTCGCCACCAAGCTGGTCAGCCGGATCCGCACTGCCCTGGGCGTCGAGATGACGATCCGCACCCTCTTCGACCACCCCACGGTCGGCGAGCTCGCCGACGCGCTGCCCGCGGCCCGCAAGGCCCGGCCCGCCCTCCGGCCGATGCGCCGGCCCGGCGGGCCGGCGTAGGCCCTCCCCGGCCCTGCGCGGATCCTCACCGGTCCGCGCAGGTCCTCCCCGGTCCTCGCGGATCCTCACCGGTCCGCGCAGGTCCACGCAGCTCACCGCTCGTCGCAGCTCGGGCGGGGCCACCGGCCGTCCCCCGGTGGCCCACCGCCCAGTCCCCACTCAGCACGTCATCCGTCGGAGGCAGACCGTGATCCCGTTGTCGTTCGCGCAGCAGCGGCTGTGGTTCATCGAGCAGCTGGAGGGTCCGAGCGCGCTCTACAACACCCCGTTCGCCGTCCGGCTGACCGGTGGGCTCGACGCCGCCGTCCTCACCCTCGCGCTGCGTGACGTGCTCGCCCGGCACGAGGTGCTGCGCACCACCTTCCCCGCCGTCGACGGCCGCCCGCAGCAGTCGATCGCCGAGCCGCGGAGCCCCGCCGTCGCCGCCGTCGAGGTGGCCGCCGTCCCGGTCGCCGACGAGACCGAGCTGACCGCCCGGCTGGCCGCGGCGGCCAAGCACGTCTTCGACCTCGCGACCGAACTGCCCATCCGCTGCACGCTGTTCTCGCTCTCCGCCGATGAGCACGTGCTGCTGGTGCTGATGCACCACATCGCCAGCGACGGCTGGTCCGTCCCCCCGCTCTTCCGTGACCTGGACACCGCCTACCGGGCCCGCCGGGCCGGCAGCGCGCCGCAGTGGGAGCCGCTGCCCGTCCAGTACGCCGACTACACCCTCTGGCAGCGCGAACTCCTCGGCGAGGAGGACGACCCGGAGAGCGTGCTCGCCACCCAACTCGCCCACTGGCAGCGCACCCTGGCCGAGGCCCCGGAGGAACTGGCCCTCCCCTACGACCGGCCGCGCCCGAGCTCGCCCACCCGGCTCGGCGGCGCCGCCAAGCTCGCCCTGGACGCCGAACTGTACGCGGACCTGGCCGAGTTGGCGGCCGCGGAACGGGCCAGCCTGTTCATGGTCCTGCAAGCCGCCGTCGCCACCCTCTACACCCGGCTCGGCGCCGGCACCGACCTCCCGCTGGGCACCGCGGTGGCCGGGCGCACCGACGAGGGCCTGGACGACCTGGTCGGCTTCTTCGTCAACACCCTCGTCCTGCGCACCGACACCTCCGGCGACCCCAGCTTCCGCGAGCTGCTGGCGCGCGTCCGCCGCCTCGACCTGGACGCCTTCGACCACCAGGACATCCCCTTCGAGCGCCTGGTCGAGCAGCTCAACCCGGCCCGCGTCCCGGCCCGACACCCGCTGTTCCAGACCATGCTGACGCTGGACAGCGACGAGGACCTCCCCGCCGACTTCGCCGGGCTCGACTGCCGGGAGCACGTCCTCGACCAGCACCTCGCCAAGTTCGACCTGTCCTTCGCCTTCGTCGAGCAGCACGACGCACAGGGCGTCGCCAACGGCCTGACCGGCGCGGTCGAGTACGCGGCGGACCTCTTCGACCACACCACCGCCGCCACCCTCGGCGAGCGCCTCACCCGGGTCCTGCGGGCGGCCGCCGCCGACCCCGAGGCACCGATCGGCAGCATCGAGATCCTCGACCCGGCCGAGCGCGAGCAGCTGCTGACCGGCTGGCACGGGCCGGTGGCCGAGCTGCCCTCGGGTACCGTCCCCGAGCTGTTCGAGGCCCAGGCCGCCGCGACGCCCGGGGCGATCGCCCTGGTCGCGGGCTCCACCGAGCTGACGTACGCCGAACTCAACGCCCGGGCCAACGGCCTGGCCCTGCGCCTGGTCGAGGCGGGCGTCGTCGCCGAGACCCCCGTCGCCCTGCTGCTGGAACGCTCGCCCGCCCTGGCCATCGCCCTGCTCGCGGTGCTCAAGGCCGGCGGCAGCTACGTCCCGCTGGACGACGCCCAGCCGCACGAGCGCCTGGCGGCCGTGCTCGCCGACGCGGGCGCCCGGATCGCCGTCACCGACCGCGACCACCCGGCGCTGGCCGGGCTGACCACGCTCACGGTCGGCGAGCAGACCGCGGAGAACCTCGAACTCGGCGTTACCAGCGAGCAGTTGGCCTACGTGATGCACACCTCCGGCTCCACCGGAAAGCCCAAGGGCATCGGCGTCACCCACCGCTCGATCGTCGACCTCGCCCTCGGCGGGGCCTTCACCGGGGAGCACCTCGCCCGGGTCGCGGTGCACTCCCCCACCGCCTTCGACGCCTCCACCTACGAGTTCTGGGCGCCGCTGCTCTCCGGCGGCCGTCTCGTCATCGCCCCGCCCGGGCGGCTCGGGATCGCCGAACTCGGCGACCTGCTCGGCCGGCAGCAGGTCTCCGGGGCCTTCATCACCGTCGGCCTGTTCAACGTGCTGGCCACCGAGTCGCCGCGCCTCTTCGCCGGGCTGCGCGAGGTCTGGACCGGCGGGGACATCGCCTCGCCGACGGCCATGCGGCGCGTCCTGGAGACCTGCCCCGGCCTGCGGGTGGTCAACGTCTACGGCCCGACCGAGACCACCACGTTCGCCACCCGCCGCGCGATGACCTCCCCCGAGGAGGTGCCGGCCGCCGTGGTGCCGATCGGCCGCCCGCTGCCCAACACCAGGGCGTACGTCCTCGACGAGGCCCTGCGGCCCGTCCCGGTCGGCGTCCCCGGCGAGCTCTACCTCGCCGGGCCCGGCCTGGCCCGCGGCTACGTCGGCCGCCCGGCCCTCACCGCCGAGCGCTTCGTCGCCGACCCGTACGGCGCCCCCGGCACCCGGATGTACCGCACCGGCGACCTCGCCCGCTGGACCAGCACAGGCGAACTGGAGTTCGCCGGTCGAACGGACGACCAGGTCAAGGTCCGCGGCTTCCGGATCGAACTCGCCGAGGTGGAGGCGGCGTTCGCCGCCCACCCGGCCGTCCGGCAGGCCTTCGCGACGGTCCGCCAGGACCAGCCCGGCGACAAGCGCCTGGTCGCCTACGTCACCGGCGACGCCCCGCTCGACGAGCTGCGCGCCTTCGTCGCCGACCGGCTGCCCGGCTACATGGTCCCCGCCGCCGTCGTGCCGCTGGCCGCCCTGCCGGTCAACTCCAACGGCAAGGTCGACCGGCGCGCCCTGCCCGCCCCCGACTACGCCGCCGCCACCCCCGGCCGGGCGGCCCGCAACGCCACCGAGCAGACCCTGTGCGCGCTCTTCGCCGAGGTGCTCGGAACCGCCGAACCGAGCATCGACGACAACTTCTTCGACCTCGGCGGGCACTCCCTGCTCGCCACCAGGCTCGCCGGCCGCATCCGCACCGCCCTCGGCACCGAGCTCCCGCTGCGCACCCTCTTCGACCACCCCACCATCGCCGCCCTGGCCCAGCACCTCGGCGAGTCCGCCACCCCGGTGCGGGCCGGGCTGACGGCGCGCACCCGCCCGGAGCTGGTGCCGCTCTCCTACGCCCAGCAACGCCTGTGGTTCATCGACCAGTTCCAGGGCCCGAGCGCCCTCTACAACACCCCCTTCGCCCTCCGGCTCACCGGCCCGGTCGACACCGGGGCGCTGACCGCCGCCCTGCACGACCTGCTGGCCCGGCACGAGGTGCTGCGCACCCTCTTCCCCGTCGCCGACGGGCAGCCCCACCAGCTGGTCGCCGACTCCGTCGAGCCCGCCCTGACCGTCACCGCCGTCGCCGACGAGACCGAGCTGGCCGGGCTGCTGGACCGGGCGAACTCGCACGCCTTCGACCTCGCCACCGAACTTCCGCTCCGGGCAACGCTGTTCTCGCTCCCCGGCGAACGGCACGTGCTGCTGCTCCTGCTGCACCACATCGCCAGCGACGGCTGGTCCGTCGCCCCGCTCTTCCGCGACCTGGGCGAGGCCTACCGGGCCCGCTGCCAGGGAGGCGCGCCGCAGTGGGAGCCGCTGCCCGTCCAGTACGCCGACTACACCCTCTGGCAGCGCGAACTCCTCGGCGACGAGGAGGACAAGGACAGCCTGCTCGGGCAGCAACTCGCCTTCTGGCAGGAGTCCCTGGCCGACCTGCCGGAGGAACTGGCCCTCCCCTACGACCGGCCGCGCCCGGCCGCACCGAGCCACCAGGGCGAACTGGCCGAGTTCACCGTCGGAGCCGAACTACACCAGCGGCTGGTCGAGTTGGCCACCGCCAACCGGGCCAGCCTGTTCATGGTCCTGCAGGCCGCCGTCGCCACCCTCTACACCCGCCTCGGCGCCGGCACCGACCTCCCGCTCGGCACCCCCGTCGCCGGACGCACCGACGAAGCGCTCAACGACCTGGTCGGCTTCTTCGTCAACACCCTGCTGCTGCGCACCGACACCTCCGGCAACCCCGGCTTCCGTGAACTCCTCGACCGGGTCCGGCAGTCCGACCTCAGCGCCTTCGAGCACCAGGACGTGCCCTTCGAGCGCCTGGTCGAACAGCTCAACCCCACCCGCACCCCGGCCCGCCACCCGCTCTTCCAGACGCTCATCGCCCTGGAGAACCAGGCGAAGGCGCCGCAGTCCTTCGGCGATCTCCCCTGCGGTGAGCTGGAGTTCGACCTCAACGTGGCCAAGTTCGACCTCTCCTTCGGCTTCGCCGAGCTGAGCGGACCGAACACAAAGGACGGAGCGAACGGACCGAGCGGCCCGAACGGCCCCGGCGGCCTCTCCGGCGCGATCGAGTACGCGGCCGACCTCTTCGACCACGCCACCGTCGCCACCCTCGCCGAGCGCCTGCTGCGCGTCCTCCACGCCGTCGTCACCGACCCCGACGCGCCGATCGGCACCATCGAGATCCTCGACCCGGCCGAGCGCGAGCAGCTGCTGACCGGCTGGCACGGGCCGGTGGCCGAACTGCCCTCGGGCACGGTCCCCGAGCTGTTCGAGGCCCAGGCCGCCGCGACGCCCGAGGCGATCGCCCTGGTCGCGGGCTCCACCGAGCTGACGTACGCCGAACTCAACGCCCGCGCCAACGGCCTGGCCCTGCACCTGGTCGAGGCGGGCGTCGGCACCGAGACCCCCGTCGCCCTGCTGCTGGAACGCTCCCCCGCCCTGGTCATCGCCCTGCTCGCGGTGCTCAAGGCCGGCGGCAGCTACGTCCCGCTGGACGACGCCCAGCCGCACGAGCGCCTCACGGCCGTGCTCGCCGACGCGGGCGCCCGGATCGCCGTCACCGACCGCGACCACGCCGCCCTGACCGGACTGACCACCCTCACGGTCGGCGAGCAGACCGCTACCAACCTCCACCTCACGATCACCGGCGAGCAGTTGGCCTACGTGATGCACACCTCCGGCTCCACCGGCACCCCCAAGGGCATCGGCGTCACCCACCGCTCGATCGTCGACCTCGCCCTCGGCGGCACCTTCGCGGGCGGCGCCCACGACCGCGTGCTGGTCCACTCGCCCACCGCCTTCGACGCCTCCACCTACGAACTCTGGGCCCCACTCCTCTCCGGCGCCCGTCTCGTCCTCGCCCCCGCCGGACGCCTCGGCGTCACCGAACTCACCGACACCATCGAACGCGGCGGCGTCACCGCCGCCTGGCTCACCGCCGGACTGTTCAACGTCATGGCCACCGAGTCGCCGCGCCTCTTCGCCGGGCTGCGCGAGGTCTGGACCGGTGGCGACGTGGTCGCCCCCGCCGCCGTCCGCCGCGTCATGACCGCCTGCCCCGGCCTGACCGTGGTCGACGGCTACGGCCCCACCGAGACCACCACCTTCGCCACCCACCACCGCATGGCCACCCCGGCCGAGGTCCCCGCCACTGTCCCGATCGGCCGCCCGCTGCCCAACACCCGGGCCTACGTGCTGGACGACGGTCTGCGCCCCGTCCCGGTCGGCGTCCCCGGCGAGCTGTACGTCGCCGGAGCCGGCCTGGCCCGCGGCTACGTCGGCCGCCCGGGCCTGACCGCCGAGCGCTTCGTCGCCGACCCGTACGGCGCCCCCGGCACCCGGATGTACCGCACCGGCGACCTCGCCCGCCGCACCGCCGAGGGTGTGCTGGAGTTCCTCGGCCGCGCGGACGACCAGGTGAAGATCCGCGGCTTCCGGATCGAACTCGGCGAGGTCGAGGCCGCGTTCGCCGCCCACCCCGCCGTCGGACAGACCCTCGCCCTGGTCCGCGAGGACCAGCCCGGCGACAAGCGCCTGGTCGTCTACGTCACCGGCGAGGCCACCCCCGGCGAGCTGCGCGCCTTCGCAGGCGAGCGCCTCCCCGGCTACATGGTCCCGACCGCCGTCCTCGTCCTCGACGCGTTCCCCGTCACCCCCAACGGCAAGGTCGACCGCCGCGCCCTGCCCGCCCCCGACCACACCGGCACCCCCGAAGGACGCGCCCCCCGCACCGGCACCGAACACACCCTCTGCACCCTCTTCGCCGAAACCCTCGGCCTGCCCGCCCTCAGCATCGACGACGACTTCTTCGACCTCGGCGGCCACTCCCTCCTCGCCACCAGACTGGTCAGCCGGATCCGCACCGCCCTGGACGTCGAACTCCCCATCCGCACCCTCTTCGACCACCCCACCGTCGCCGCCCTGGCCGCCACCCTGCCCGCCGTCGACGCCCCGGCCCGCCCGGCGCTGCGCCCGCAGGCCAGGCCCGAACTGGTGCCGCTCTCCCCCGCCCAGCAACGCCTGTGGTTCATCGACCAGTTCGAGGGCCCGAGCGCCCTCTACAACACCCCGTTCGTCGCCCACCTCAGCGGCGCCATCGACACCGAGGCCCTGGCCGGGGCCCTGGCCGACGTGGTCGCCCGGCACGAGGTGCTGCGCACCACCTTCCCGGCCACCGACGGCCGACCGCACCAGCTGATCGCCGCGAACGCCGAACCCGCCCTGCGCACCCGCACGGTGGCCGACGAGACGGAGCTGCGCGCCGCCGTGGCCGAGGCCACCGGCGAGGTGTTCCGCCTCGCCGAGGACCTGCCGATCCGGGTCTCGCTGTTCTCGCTGAACGCCGAACGGCACGCCCTGGTCGTCCTGCTGCACCACATCGCCAGCGACGGCTGGTCCGTCGGCCCGCTGCTGCGCGACCTGGACACCGCCTACCGGGCCCGCCACGCAGGCGCGGAACCCGACTGGCGGCCGCTGCCCGTCCAGTACGCCGACTACACCCTCTGGCAGCGCGGCCTGCTCGGCACCGAGGACGACCCGACCAGCGCCCAGCACACCCAACTCGCCCACTGGAAGCAGGCCCTGGCCGAGCTGCCGGAGGAACTGGCGCTCCCGTACGACCGGCCGCGACCGGCCGCTCCGAGCCACCGCGCCGGGACGGTGGAGTACCGGCTGGACGCCGAACTGCACCGGCGGCTCGCCGAGTTGGCCACGGCCAACCGGGCCAGCCTGTTCATGGTCCTGCAGGCCGCCGTCGCCACCCTCTACACCCGCCTCGGCGCCGGCACCGACCTCCCACTCGGCACCCCGGTCGCCGGACGCACCGACGAAGCCCTCGACGACCTGGTCGGCTTCTTCGTCAACACCCTCGTCCTGCGCACCGACACCACCGGCGACCCCGGCTTCCGCGAACTCCTCGACCGCGTCCGCCGCACCGACCTGGACGCCTTCGACCACCAGGACATCCCCTTCGAGCGCCTGGTCGAGCAGCTCAACCCCACCCGCACCCCGGCCCGCCACCCGCTCTTCCAGACCGTCCTCACCGTGAGCAGCGACCCGGTCCCCGTACTCACCCTGGGCGGGGTGAGCGGGGCGCTGGAGGGCGCGGGCGAGTCCCAGGCGCACTTCGACCTGAACTTCAACTTCACCGAGCAGCACGCCGAGGACGGCACCCCGCTCGGCGTGGCCGCGGCCGTGGAGTACGCGGCGGACCTCTTCGACCACGCCACCGTCGTGACCCTCGCCGAACGGCTGCTGCGCATCCTGGACGCCGCCGCCACCGACCCGGACGCGCCGATCGGCACCATCGAGATCCTCGACCCGGCCGAGCGCGAGCAGCTGCTCACCGGCTGGAACGACACCGCCGTCCCGATCGCCGACAGCACCCTGTCCGAGCTGTTCGAGGCCAGGGCGGCCGCCACCCCCGACGCGGTGGCCGTGGTGTCCGACACCGAGCGGCTGAGCTACGCCGAACTCGACGCCCGGGCGGGCGCCCTGGCCTCCGTGCTGCTGGCCCGCGGGCTGGCGGTGGAGGAGCCGGTCGCGATCCTGATGGACCGCTCGGCCGAGCTGGTGACGGCGATCCTGGCGGTCACCAAGGCGGGCGGCACGTACGTCCCGCTGGACGCCCGCTACCCGCTGGACCGGATGCGGCACATCCTCGCCGACACCCGGGCGCAGCTCGTCCTGGTCGACCCGGCGCACCGCGCGCACCCGGTCCTCAACAGCGGCACCGGAGTCACCGCCCTCGACATCACCGCCCTCGACGCCACCGACACGTCCGCCGCCGCCCGGACCGCCCCCGCCGGCCGCCGCTCCCACCCCGGTCAGCTGCTCTACGTGATGTACACCTCGGGCTCGACCGGCCTCCCCAAGGGCGTCGCGGTGACCCACCGCAACGTCGTCGACCTGCTCACCAACCCGCACTTCCACCAGGGCCACCACGAGAGCGTGCTGCTGCACTCGCCCACCGCCTTCGACGCCTCCACCACCGAGGTGTGGGCGCCGCTGGTGACCGGTGGGCGGATCGTGCTGGCCGCCCCCGGGCAGCTCGACCTGCCCGCGCTGGCCGCGACCATCACCCGGCACGCCGTCACCCTGGTGCAGGCGCCCTCCGGTCTGCTGCGGCTGATGGCCGAGGAGACCCCGGAGGCCTTCCGCGGGGTGCGCCAGGTGTGGACCGGCGGTGACGTGGTGCCGCCGGAGTCCGTCCGGCAGCTGTTCCGGGCGTGCCCGGAGACGGACGTGGTCGCGGTGTACGCGCCGACGGAGACCACGGCCATCAAGACCACCTTCACTATGACGCCCGGCGGGGACGTCCCGGCCGTGGTGCCGATCGGCCGCCCGCTGGCCAACACCCGGGCGTACGTGCTGGACGACGCCCTGCGGCCGGTCCCCGCCGGGGTGCCCGGTGAGCTGTACCTCGCGGGCAACGGCCTGGCCCGGGGCTACGTCGGCCGCCCGGGGCTGACCTCGGAGCGCTTCGTGGCCTGCCCGTTCGGCGGCAAGGGCGAGAGGATGTACCGCACCGGCGACATCGTCCGGTGGAGCGCGGACGGCCTGCTGGAGTTCCTCGGCCGCGCCGACGACCAGGTGAAGATCCGCGGCTTCCGGATCGAGCCGGCCGAGGTGGAGGCGGCGCTGGCCGCCCACCCGGCGGTCGGGCACGCGGTGGCGACGGTCCGCGAGGACCGGCCCGGGGACAAGCGCCTGGTCGCCTACGTCACCGGCGACGCCACCCCCGGCGAACTGCGGGCCTTCCTGGCCGACCGGGTGCCCGGCTACATGGTCCCGGCCGCGATCGTCACCCTGGACGCGCTGCCGGTCACCGCCAACGGCAAGGTGGACCGCAGCGCCCTGCCCGCCCCCGACCACACCGGCACCCCCGAGGGCCGCGCCCCCCGCACCACCACCGAACGGGCCCTCTGCGCCCTCTTCGCCGAGACCCTCGGCCTGTCCGCCCTCAGCATCGACGACGACTTCTTCGACCTCGGCGGCCACTCCCTGCTCGCCACCAAGCTGATCAGCCGGATCCGCACCGCCCTGGACGTCGAACTGCCCATCCGCGCCCTCTTCGACCACCCCACCGTCGCCGCCCTGGCCGGGCACCTGGGCGAGGGCACCGGCCCGGTCCGCGCCCGGCTGCTGCCCCGGCCGCGCCCGGAGCTGGTCCCGCTCTCCCACGCCCAGCAACGCCTGTGGTTCATCGACCAGTTCGAGGGCCCGAGCGCGCTCTACAACACCCCGCTGGTGCTCCGGATCGGCGGCACCCTCGACGCCAGGGCGCTGGCCGCGGCGCTGACCGACGTGGTCGCCCGGCACGAGGTGCTGCGCACCACCTTCCCGGGCGCCGACGGCCGGCCGCACCAGCTGATCGCCCCGAGCGCCGAACCCGCCCTGCACACCCGCACGGTGGCCGACGAGGCGGAGCTGCGGGCGGAGCTGGCCGCCGCGAGCCGGGAGGCCTTCGACCTGGCCGCCGAACTCCCGCTGCGGGCCACGCTGTTCTCCCTGCCGCAGGGTGAGCAGGTGCTGCTGGTGCTGATGCACCACATCGTCAGCGACGGCTGGTCCGTCGGCCCGCTGCTGCGCGACCTGGACACCGCCTACCGGGCCCGCCACGCAGGCGTGGAACCCGGCTGGCGGCCGCTGCCCGTCCAGTACGCCGACTACGCCCTCTGGCAACGCGAGCTGCTCGGCGCGGAGGACGACCCGGACGGCGCCCAGCACCTCCAACTCGCCTACTGGCAAAAGGCGCTGGCCGGGCTCCCGGAGGAACTGGCGCTCCCCTACGACCGCAAGCGGCCGCTGTCACCCACCCGCCGCGGGGACACCGTCGAGTTCCGGCTCCCGGCCGAACTCCACTCCGCCGTCGTCGAGTTGGCCCGGGAGAGCCGCACCAGCGTGTTCATGGTGGTGCAGGCCGCGCTGGCCGCCACCCTGGGCCGGCTGGGCGCGGGCACCGACATCCCGCTCGGCACCCCGGTCGCGGGCCGCACCGACGAGGCCCTGGACGAGCTGATCGGCTTCTTCGTCAACACCCTCGTCCTGCGCACCGACCTCTCCGGCGATCCGAGCTTCCACGAGCTGCTGGAGCGGGTGCGGCGGGCCAACCTGGAGGCCTTCGAGCACCAGGACGTGCCCTTCGAGCGGCTGGTCGAGGCGCTCAACCCGGCCCGCTCGACGGCCCGGCACCCGCTGTTCCAGGTGATGCTGACCTTCGCCGCCGGGCCCGAGGCCGAGGCCGCCCTCGACTTCGCCGGCCTGCCCGCCCGGGTGGAGCCCTCGGCGGCCGAACTCGCCAAGTTCGACCTGGCCTTCGGATTCAGCGAGCAGCTGGCCGCCGACGGTCCCGCTGGTCCCAGCGGCCCGGGAGGTGCCCCCACCCCGGCCGGGATCGGCGTGGTGGTCGAGTTCGCCGAGGAGCTGTTCGACCCGGCCACGGTGACGGCGATCGGCGAGCGCTTCGTGCGGCTGCTGACCGCCGTGGTGGCCGACCCGGCCCGCCCGGTCGACGCGGCGGAGATCCTCGCCCCCGCCGAGCGCACCCTGATCCTGGACCACTGGAGCGCACCCGCCGATCGGCCGGGCGCCGCACCCGCCGATCGGCCGGGCGCCGCACCCGCCGGTCGGCCGGACGCCGCCGAACTCCGCACCGTCCCGGAGCTGTTCGCGGCCCAGGCGGCCCGGACCCCGCAGGCCGTGGCGGTGGTCGACAGGGAGGAGCGGATCGACTACGCCGAACTGGACGCCCGGGCGAACCGGCTGGCCCGGCTCCTCGCCGACCGCGGCGTCGGCCCCGAGCGCCTGGTGGCGCTGGCGCTGCCCCGTTCGGTGGAACTGGTGGTCGCCGTGCTCGCGGTGCTCAAGGCCGGCGGCGCCTACGTGCCGATCGACCCGGACTACCCGGCCGACCGGATCGCCTACACCCTGGCCGACTCCGCCCCCGCACTGCTGCTCACCACCACCGCGGCCGCCGAGCGACTGCCCGACCCGCAGCTGCCGTTGCTGCTGCTCGACACCCCGGGGACGGCCGCCGAACTCGCCCGGACACCCGCCGGGCCGCCCACCCCCACGCTCGGCCCGGACCACCCGGCGTACGTCATCTACACCTCGGGCTCGACCGGCCGGCCGAAGGGCGTGGTGATCCCGCACCGCAACGTCGCCCGGCTGTTCGCCGCCACCGACCACTGGTTCGCCCCGGGCCCGGAGGACGTCTGGACGCTGTTCCACTCCTACGCCTTCGACTTCTCGGTCTGGGAGCTGTGGGGCGCGCTGCTGCACGGCGGCCGCCTGGTCGTGGTGCCCTTCGACACCAGCCGTTCGCCCCGGGAGTTCCTGGAGCTGCTGGTGCGCGAGCGGGTCACCTTCCTCAACCAGACCCCGTCCGCCTTCTACCAGTTGATGCAGGTCGACCAGGAGGAGCCCGAGCTGGGCGCGCGACTCGCCCTGCGCCGGGTGGTGTTCGGCGGCGAGGCGCTCGACCTGGCCCGGCTGGAGCCCTGGTACCGGCGGCACGCCGAGGACGCGCCGCTGCTGGTCAACATGTACGGCATCACCGAGACCACGGTGCACGTCTCCTACCGTCCGCTGGACGCCGCCACGGCCGCCGGGCAGTCCCGGTCGCTGATCGGCGCGGGCATCCCGGACCTGCGGCTGTACCTGCTGGACTCCCGGCTGCGCCCGGTGCCCGCCGGGGTGCCCGGCGAGCTGTACGTCGCCGGGGCCGGCCTGGCCCGCGGCTACCTGGGCCGCCCGGCGCTGACCGCCGAGCGCTTCGTCGCCGACCCGTACGGCGCCCCCGGCACCCGGATGTACCGCACCGGCGACCTCGCCCGCTGGACGGCCTCCGGCGAACTGGACTACCTGGGCCGGATCGACGCCCAGGTGAAGATCCGCGGCTTCCGGATCGAGCTGGGCGAGATCGGCTCGGTGCTCAGCCGCCGCCCCGAGGTGGCCTCCGCCGCCGTGGTGGTGCGCGAGGACGCCCCGGGCGAGAAGCGCCTGGTCGGCTACCTGGTGCCGGCCCCGGACGCCGGTCCGCCGGACCTGGACGCGCTGCGCACCCACCTGGCCGCCGAGCTGCCGGACTACATGCTGCCCGCCGCCCTGGTGCCGCTGGAGCGCCTGCCGCTGACGCCCAACGGCAAGCTCGACGAGCGGGCGCTGCCCGCCCCCGAGCCGGGCCGGGCGGGCGGCGGCCGGGCGCCGCGCACCCCGCTGGAGGAGGTGCTCTGCGGGCTGTTCGCCGACGTGCTCGGCCTGGAGCGGGTCGGCATCGACGACAACTTCTTCGAGCTGGGCGGCCATTCGCTGCTGGCCGGGCGCCTGGTCGCCGGGCTGCGCGAGCTGACCGGCAGCGCCGAACTCGGCGTCCGGGCGCTGTTCCGGGCACCGACCGTCGCCGGGCTGGCCGAACTGCTGGCCGCCGCCCGGGACGGCGCCCCCGCCGAGGAGGACTTCCCGGTGCTGCTGCCGATCCGCACCCGGGGCTCGCGCCCGCCGCTGTTCTGCGTGCACCCGGCGGCCGGGATCAGCTGGGTGTACACCGGCCTGTTGCGCCACCTGGACGCCGAGCAGCCGATCTACGGCCTCCAGGCCCCCGGCCTGGCCGACCTCTCCCGCCACCCGGCGAGCCTGGCCGAGATGGCCCACCGCTACCTGGCCGAACTGCGCGCGGTCCGCCCCGAGGGCCCGTACGCCCTGCTGGGCTGGTCCTTCGGCGGCCCGGTCGCCCACGCCGTGGCGGCCCTGCTGCGGGAGCAGGGCGAGCGGGTCGAACTGCTCGCCGTGCTGGACGGCTACCCGGAGCTGGACGAGTACGCCCGGTTCACCGGCGGCTCCCACGACCGCGATCCGGCGCTGCTCGCCGCGATCCTGGAGTCCCTCGGCCAGCAGGCCGGCGAGATCACCGACTGGCCCGCCGACGAGGCGGGCTACGCCGAGCTGGTCCGGCACGGCGCGGGCCCGCTGGCCGGGCTGAGCGGCGCCGGGGTGGCCCGGGTGGTCGAGGTCTTCCTGGCCGACCTGGCGCTGGCCGGCGACGCCCCGCTGCCCGGCTACGACGGCGACGCACTGGTCTTCGTCGCCGCGAAGGACCGCCCGGCCGACGCCCCCGACCCCGAGAGCTGGCGGCCCCACGTGGGCGGCCGGCTGGAGGTCCACGAAGTGCCCAGCACCCACGGCACGATGACCGGCCCGGAGGCCCTCGCGGTCATCGGCCCGGTGCTCGCCGACCGCCTGCGCGCCCCCGCGCAGGACCCCACGACCCGCCCCTGAGGCTCCCCCCGCACACCGCGACACCCTCCGCACCACCACGCCAAGCGGCCGCGACCCGGCCACCACGAGGAATGGACACACCGATGCAGACTGCCGTTATCCCCGACACCTGGCGCGGCGTCACCCCGGCGCCGATCTCGTCGACCGACGCCTACAACGGCTTCATCGCCGCCAACGTGATCTTCGCGCTGGACCGGATCGGCGTGCTGGAGCAGATCGGCCGCGGCGAGGCGCTCTCCGCCGCCGCAGTGGCTGCCCAGGGCGGCGACACCGCCCGCACCGAGGCCGTGCTGCGCGCCGCCGCCGACTACGGCTACCTCAAGGCCGACGGCGCCGGCTACCTGCCCACCGAGGCGGGCATCGAGATCGCCGCCGCCCGCGGCTACTTCACCTGGGCGGTCGGCGGCTACCACGACGTGTTCGGCCGCGCCGGGCACCTGAGCACCGGCTCGCACCACTACAACGCGGACGTCTTCCGCGACGAGGCGATGGTCGCCCTCGGCTCCGCCCAGTGCGACCAGTCGATGTTCGCCGCGCAGCTCACCGACGTGCTCTCCGGCATCGACTTCCGCACCATCGCCGACCTGGGCAGCGGCACCTCCGCCCGGGTCCGCCGGGTGGTCTCCCAGCGCGAGGGCAGCCGCGGCCTGGGCATCGACATCAGCCGCCCCGCCACCGACATCGCCCGCGCCGACATCGCCGCCGCCGGGATGCAGGACCGGGTCACCGCCGTCCGGGCCGACGTGCTGGGCCTGCTCGGCACCCAGATCGACAACGACGCCGAGGCCGCCGAGGTGGCCGAGGTCGACACCGTGATGAGCTTCTTCCTGCTGCACGACCTGCTCGCCGACCCGAGCACCCGCTCCTCGATCTTCACACGGATGCGCGAGGCCTTCCCCAAGGCCCGCACCTTCGTGCTCGGCGACACCATGCTGCGCGGCCCGGGCGAGTCCCAGAGCGCGATGCCGGTCTTCTCGGTCGGCTTCGAGCTGGCCCACGCGATGATGGGCGTGCCGCTGCACACCAAGGAGACCTACGAGCAGCTGTTCACCGACGCCGGGCTGCGGATCGACCGGGTCGAGGCGCTGGCCACCCCGCACAGCTGGCTCTACGTCCTCCAGGCCGACTGATGGCCGCCGCATCCGGGGTCAGACACCTGCTGGCCCAGAACGAGCACCCGTACCCGCCGCTGCCGTCCGTGCTGACCGCCCTGGCGGGGGCGGTCGGCGACCTCAACCGCTACCCGGACTTCCGCCCGGAGCGCTTCGCCGGGATCATCGCCGACTGGCAGGGCGTCCCGGCCGCGCAGGTCGTGGTCGGCCACGGCTCGGCCGGCGTCGCGCTGGACCTCTTCCACTCCGTCGTCCGCCCCGGCGACAACGTGGTCCACTCGGACCCCTGCTTCGACGCCTACCCGCTGTTCTGCGAGATCGCCGGCGCCGAGGCCCGGTCCGTCCCGCTCGGCGCGGACGCCCGGCACGACCTGGCCGCGATGGCCGGCCGGGTGGACGAGCGCACCCGGATCATCGTGCTGTGCAACCCGCACAACCCGACCGGCACGGTCTACTCCTGGGCGGAGCTGACCGACTTCTTCCGCCGGGTGCCGGCCACCGCGCTGATCCTGCTGGACGAGGCCTACGTCGACTTCGCCGGGGGCTGGGCCGCCCCGGCGGTGCCGGACCGGATCGCCGAGTGGCCCAACCTGGTGGTGCTGCGCACCCTCTCCAAGTCGCACGGCCTGGCCGCGCTGCGGATCGGCTACGCGGTCGCCGAGGAGTCGGTCGCGCGACGGGTGCGCGGCGTCCAGGTGCCGTACGCGGTGAACCGGCTCCAGGAGGCGGGCCTGCTGGCCGCCGTCGCCGCCCAGGACGAGGTGGACCGGCGGATCGCCGAGATCGCCGCCGAGCGCGACCGGCTGCGGGCCGAACTGCTCGCCCTGGGCCGGTCGGTGCCGCCGAGCCTGACCAACTTCCTCTGGGTGACGGCGCCTTCGCCCGAGGAGCAGCTCCCGGTCAAGGCGGAGCTGGAGCGGCTCGGGGTGGCCGTCCGTTTCTACCCGGGCCAGGGCATCCGGATCGCCGTCGGCGAGAAGGACGCCAACGACGCCGTGCTCGAGGGCTTCACCCGCGCCCACCGGGCCGCCGCCGCACCGCCCAACCAGCCCCGCTAGCCCCGCCCCAGACCGGCACCATCCATCGCCAACGCAGCAGTCAAGGACAGGACAGCACATGCACCCACTTCTGGCGCGGCCGGAGTTCCGGCTCTACATCGCGGGACAGACGCTGTCCGTCCTCGGGGACAGCGCGCTCTTCATCGCCCTCGGCATCTGGGCCAAGGTCCTGACGGGGAGCAGCTCGGCGGCCGGTCTGGTGATGTTCTGCTACGCCGTCCCGATGCTGCTGCTGCCGCTCGGCGGCCTGGTCGCCGACCGGGTCCGCCGACGGCCGCTGCTGGTCACGGTCAACCTCGTGCTGGCGGTGGCGGTTTCGCCGCTGCTGCTGGTCGACGGCCGCGGCCACCTGTGGATCATCTACGGCACCGCGGTGCTCTACGGGCTGGCCGGGGCCGTCCTCACCCCGGCCCAGAGCGCGATGCTGCGCACGATCCTGACGGAGCGTCAGGACTTCGGCGCGGCCGTCGGGTTCACCCAGACCATGCGGGCGGGCACCACCCTGGTCGCGCCGCTGGTCGGTTCCGGCCTGTACGGGTGGCTCGGCGGCCGGGCCGTCGCCCTGGTCGACATCGGCATCCTGCTCGCGGCCGCGCTCGCCTTCCTGGCGCTGCGGGTGCCCGAGACCAAGCCGGAGCCGTCCGGGCGGCACTGGCGCACCGAGGTGCTGGCGGGCTTCCAGCACCTGCGCTCCACCGCCTCGCTGCTGCCGCTGCTGATCGCGACCACCGCCACCGCGACCGTGCTCAGCTTCCTCCAGCCGGTGCTGTTCTCGCTCATCCAGCACGGGCTGAACCGCTCGCCGCAGTTCCTGGGCGTGCTGGAGACGGTGGAGGCGGTCGGGGCGCTCGCCGGCTCGGTGCTGGGCGGCGTCCTGATCGGCAAGCTCGGCCCCCGGAGGACGGTGATGCTCGGCTCGGCCACCTTCGGGGTCGGCGCCCTGCTGCTGCTGGCGCCCTCGGTCTGGGTGGTGTCGGCCGGTCTGCTGATCGCCGGGGCCGGCATGCCGGCCGGTGTGGTCGGCCTGGCCACCGCCGCCCAGTCGCTGACCCCGCCGCAGCTGATGGGCCGCACCCAGGCGGCCGTCAACCTCTCCCTCACCGCCCCGCAGGCGATCGCCATCGGCGTCGGCGCCGGCCTGGTGGCCGCGCTGGACTTCCACACGGTGCTGGTCGCCATGGTGATCGGCGCGCTGCTGTCCGGCCTCTACCTGCTGGGCAAGCCCGACGCGGTGATCGAGGAGGACGAGGACGAGGAGGAGTCGGCGGAGCAGGCGGCCGGGGAGCTCACCCCGGCCCCGGCCGAGGACGCCGAACCGGCCGAGGTGCCCGCCGAGGCCACCCCGCGCCTCCAGTCCACCTGACCGGCCCGCACCACCCGGGCCGCTACCACCCGTCCCCGCGCCACCCGTTCCCGCACCACCCGTCCCCGTACCAAAGCACCTCGCCACCGGCCCGCCCCGGCGGCGGCCCTGCCGTACCGCACCGCCGCCGGGGCGGGCCTCCGCGCACTCCTCACGAGAGAGCCCCTCAGATGCCCGACCGTTCCTCTCCCGACACCGCCCTCACCACCGACAGCACTGCCGAGGCACCGATCGAACTCACCCTGGACCACGTCGAGTTCTACGTCACCGACCTCACCGCCGAGGTCGCCCGACTGACCGCGGAGTACGGCTTCGACCTGCTCGTCCCGCCCACCGAGCGCGGCGGGAGCGCCGAGCGCTGCGTCTCCGCCCTGCTCGGCCAGGCCGCGATCCGGCTGCTGCTCACCCAGCCGCTGGCCGCCGGCCACCCGGCCACCGAGTACCTGGCCCGGCACGAGGACGGCGTGGCCGCGCTGGCCCTGCGGGTCCCGGACGCCACCGCCGCCTACCGCGCGCTGACCGGGCGGGGCGCCGACGGGCTGCGCCCGCCGCAGGCCGCGGACGGCTGTGTCACCGCCGTGGTCGGCGCCTTCGGCGACGTGGTGCACACCCTGGTCGAGCGCGGCCCGGACGTCCCCGCCGACCGGATACCCGGCCTGCCCGACGCGGCCCCCGTGACCGGTGCCGCGGAGGTGGGCCTGCGCTCCGTCGACCACTTCGCGGTCTGCGTCCCCTCCGGTGGCCTGCGCGCGACCGTCCGGCACTACCAGGAGGTCTTCGGCTTCCGGATGGTCTTCGAGGAGCGGATCGAGGTCGGCGCCCTCGGCATGGACTCGATGGTCGTGCAGAGCCCCGACCACAGCGTCACCCTCACCCTGATCGAGCCGCTCACCCCGGACGCCGGCGGCCAGATCGCCTCCTTCCTGGCCGACCACGGCGGCGCCGGGGTCCAGCACGTGGCCTTCTCCTCCGCGGACGCCGTCCACTCCGTCTCCACCATGGCCGCCCGCGGCGTGCCCTTCCTGCGCACCCCGGGCACCTACTTCGACGCCCTGCCCGCCCGGCTGACCCCGCTGCGGCACTCCCTCGACGAGCTGCGCGACCTCAACCTGCTGGTCGACCAGGACCACGACGGCCAGCTGTTCCAGATCTTCACCCGCTCCCAGCACCCGCGCGGCACCTTCTTCTTCGAGGTGATCGAGCGCATCCGGGCCCGCAACTTCGGCAGCAACAACATCCGTGCCCTCTACGAGGCCGTCGAACTCCAGCGCAACGCCAGCGAAGTCGCCGGATGAGCGCCCCGGTCCTGACCCCGCCGGGTGCGGGCACCACCGCGGCGCGGCAGCCGCTGTCCGTCGCCGAGTACGAGCAGGCGGCCCGGGCCGCGCTGAGCCCCCAGGTCTGGGACTGGCTGGCCGGCGGCGCGGAGCAGGAGCGCACCCTGGCCGCCAACCGGGCGGCCTTCGAGCGGCAGGCCGTGGTGCCCCGGGTGCTCGCCGACGTCTCCGACTGCGACACCTCCGCGACCCTGGTGACCAGCCGGTCGGCCCTGCCGGTGGCGGTGGCCCCGATCGCCTACCACCGGCTGTTCCACCCCGAGGGCGAACTCGCCTCGGCCCGGGCGGCCGCCGCGGCCGGGGTGCCGTTCACCGTCGGCACGCTCAGCAGCGTCGGCTTCGAGGAGCTGGCCGCGACCGGGGCCACGCTCTGGTTCCAGCTGTACTGGCTGCGCGACCGGGCCCGGCTGCTCGACCTGGTCGCGGCCGCCGAGGCGGCGGGCAGCGAGTGCCTGGTCGTCACCGCCGACGTGCCGTACATGGGCCGCCGGCTGCGCGACGCCCGCAACGCCTTCGCCCTGCCCGGGGACGTCCGCGCGGCGCTGCTGGAGGGCGGCGCCGCCGGGCGGGCGCACCGGGCCACCGCCGAGGTCTCGGCGGTGGCCGCGCACACCGCCGAGCTGCTCTCCCCCGCCGTCACCTGGGCGGACCTCGGCTGGCTGCGCGAGCACACCCGGCTGCCGCTGGTGGTCAAGGGGGTGCTCGACCCGGCGGACGCCCTGCGGGCCGCCGAGCTGGGCGCCGCGGCCGTGGTGGTCTCCAACCACGGCGGCCGCCAGCTCGACCGGGCGGTGCCCTCGTTGACGGCCCTGCCGGCCGTCGCCGAGGCGCTGGCCGGGCGGGACTGCCAGGTGCTGCTGGACAGCGGGGTGCGCGGCGGCGCGGACGTGCTCGCCGCGCTGGCCCTCGGGGCGTCCGGGGTGCTGCTCGGCCGCCCGGCGATCTGGGGCCTGGCGGCCGCCGGTGAACCGGGCTGCGCCCGGGTGCTGGAACTGCTGGCCGCCGAACTGCGGCACGCCCTCGGCCTGGCTGGCTGCGCCGACCTGACCGCCGCCGCCACCCTGCGCACCACCCCCCTGCCCTGCCCCGCCTGGAGCGCCCCGTGACCGTCACCGCCCCACCGCACGAGCTGCGGCTGACCGACCTGCACCCCTCCCTCGCCGACCCGGCGATGACCTCGATGAACCTGCTCAACGAGATCTCGATCCGCTACCCGGAGGCGGTCTCCTTCGCGGCCGGCCGCCCGGCCGAGCAGTTCTTCGACCTGGACGCCGTCCACCGCTACCTGGACCGCTACACCGAGCACCTGCGCACCGAGCGCGGACTGTCCGAGGAGGCGGCCCGCCGCCAGGTACTCCAGTACGGGCGGACCAAGGGGATCATCCACGAGCTGATCGCCGCGCACCTCGCGGTGGACGAGGGCATCGAGGTGCCCGCCGAGTCGATCGTGGTGACGGTCGGCTGCCAGGAGGCGATGTTCCTGGTGCTGCGGGCGCTGCGCCGCGGCCCCGAGGACGTGGTGCTGGCCGTCTCGCCCACCTATGTCGGGCTGACCGGCGCCGCCCTGCTGGCGGACCTGCCGGTGCGGCCGGTGGCCGACGGCCCGGACGGGCTCGACCTGGCCGACCTGCGCCGGCAGCTGGCCGCCGCCCGGGCCGAGGGGCTGCGGCCCCGGGCGCTCTACCTGGTGCCGGACGTGGCCAACCCGAGCGGCGCCAGCCTGCCGCTGGAACTGCGCCGGGAGCTGCTGGAGCTGGCCGCCGAGGAGGACTTCCTGGTCCTGGAGGACAACCCGTACTGCGTGTTCGCGGGCGAGGAGCGGCTGCCCTCGCTCAAGGCGCTGGACACCGCACGGCGGGTGGTCCACCTCGGCTCCTTCGCCAAGACGGCCCTCCCGGGCGCCCGGGTCGGCTACGTGGTGGCGGACCAGCTGGTGGCGGACGGCGCGGGCGGCACCGGCCTGCTGGCCGACCTGCTCGGCATGATCAAGAGCATGACCACGGTGAACACCTCGCCGATCGCCCAGGCCGTGATCGGCGGCGCACTGCTCGTACACGGCCACAGCCTGCGGGCCGCCAACACCGAGGTCGCCGCGCTCTACCGGCGCAACCTCGCCCTGGTGCTGGCGGGCCTGGCCCGGCGCTTCCCGCCGGGCAGCGGGGTGACCTGGAACGAGCCGCGCGGCGGCTTCTTCCTGGTGCTCACGGTGCCGTGCGTGGTGGACGACGCCCTGCTGGAGCTCTCCGCCTCGCGGTACGGGGTGATCTGGACGCCGATGTCCCACTTCTACCCCGGCGAGGGCGGGGAGCGTCAACTGCGGCTCTCCGTCAGCCAGGTGGACCCGGCGACCGTCGACCGGGGCCTGGACGGCCTGGCCGCCCTGCTCGCCGACAGCTGCTGACCCGGTGGCGGGGGCGCCGGTCCGGGACCGGCACCCCCGCTTCCCCGCTTCCCTGCTACGGGATCGCCACCGCCGTCCCGGAGACCCGCACCCGGGTGTCCTCCGCCCGCAGTTCGACCCGCAGCACGCCCGGGCGCCCGAGGTCCTCGCCCTGGTGCAGCGTCAGCACCGCCGGGGCGGTCACCGCGCCCAGCTCGCGCAGGTACGCGCCGAAGGCCGCCGCGGCCGCGCCGGTGGCCGGGTCCTCGACCACGCCGCCGACCGGGAACGGGTCGCGGACGTGGAACACCTCGGGGGCCTCGCGCCAGACCAGCTGCAGGGTGACCAGGTCACGGGCGTTCATGAACGCGGCCAGCCCGTCGAAGTCGTAGTCCAGCCGGGCCAGTCGGGAGCGGGTGCCGGCGGCCAGCACCAGGTGCCGGGCGCCCGCGTAGCCGATCCGCGGCGGCAGCGCCGGGTCCAGGTCGGCGGCCGACCAGCCGAGCAGCGCGAGCGCCTCCTCGACGTCCGCCGCCGACACCTCCTCGACCTTCGGCTCGACGCTGGTGAGCGTCGCCCGCAGGCCGTCGTCGCCGGGCTCGACCTCGACCGGGACGTCCCCGGCCGCGGTGCTGAACACGTACCGCCCCGGGCCGGACCGCCCGGCGACCGCGACGGCGGCGGCCACCGTCGCGTGCCCGCAGAACGGCACCTCCAGCAGCGGGCTGAAGTACCGCACGTGGTAGGCGCCTTGCTCGCCGCCCGGGGTCAGGAAGGCGGTCTCGGAGTACCCGACCTCGGCGGCGACGGCGAGCATCCGCTCGGCGGTCAGTCCGGTGGCGTCGAGCACCACGCCGGCGGGGTTGCCGCCCTCGGGGCGGTTCGAGAAGGCGGCGTAGCGGAGGATCTCAGGGGCGTCGTCGGTCATGACCGGACGAACGTGCTCCGGCTGCCCACTGTTCCCGTCGTTCCCGTCGTTCCCGTCGTTCCCCCGTTCTCGCCGTTCTTGTCCGTCCCGCCATTCGTGCGGCACGGCGTTCACTCGGCGAGCGGCGAGGGCGCGAAGAGCAGGCGCTCCTCGGGCAGGCCGGTGATGTCGATGGTCACGCTCACGGCTGTGATCCTGCCATCCCCTCCGACCTGCTCCGCCGTCGTTTGACGCCATCCGTCAATCCACGCGACACGCGGCGCCACCTGGGCGGACCGTACCGGCCATGAGCCTGATCCAGGAGAAGTCCGTCCATGTCGACGCCGCCGTCCGCACCCCCGAACCGCCCGCCCCGCCGACCGTCCCGCCGACCGGCACCGGCCGCGGCAACCCGTCCGCACTGCTGGGCCTGCTGACCGCCGCCGGCGGTCCCCGGTACGCGGCGGCCCTCGCCGTCGACGCGGTGGGCGGCGGCATGCTGTACCCGTTCCTGCTGCTGTACGGCGTCGGGGTGCTGCACCTGCACGCCGGGGCGGTCGGTCTGGCCCTGTCGGCCGGGATGGTCGCCGGGCTGGTGATGGTGCCGCTGACCGGCCGTTGGATCGACACCGGCGCCCGCACCCTGCCCGCGGCCGTCACCCTGGTGGTGCGGGCGGCGGGCGCGCTGGTCCTGCTCACCGCGGACGGGCTGCCGTTGTTCACCGCGGCGGCGGTGCTGTTCGGCATCGGCGGCCAGTCCTGGCCGGCCACCCACACCGCCGTGGTGAGCACCCTGACCGAGGGCCGGCTGCGGGACGCGGCGCTGGCCGCCGGGCGCTCGGTGCGCAACGCGGGCCTGGGCGCGGGCGCCCTGCTGGCGACGGTCGCGGTGGCCGGCGGGACGGACGTCATCCGGGTGCTGGCCGGGCTGACCGCCGTGGCCTGCCTGCTGGCCGCCGCGCTGGTGGCCTCGCTGCGGGTCCGGGCGCCGCAGACGGTGGTGGAGCGGGCCGAGGAGGCCGGAGACGGCGGCGAACCGCTGCGCCGGATCACCCTGTTGAGCCTGGCCAACCTGCCGTACGCGTTCTGCTTCGACGTGCTGGAGGTGGCGCTGCCCGCGCTGCTGGTGCTCCAGCTGCACGCCTCCGCGGCCTGGTCCTCGGGCCTGTTCGTGGGCAACACCGTGCTGGTGATCGCACTGCAGCTGGCGCTGGTGCTGCGGTTGGCGAAGCGCTCCCGGCAGTCGGTGCTGGCTGCCGCGGGGGCGGCGCTGAGCCTGTCGTACCTGGGTTTCTGGGCGGCCGGGTCGCTGGGCGGGGTCCCGGGCACGGTGGGCATCGTGCTGGTGTCCGTGCCGTACACGCTCGGCGAGATCCTCTACTCCGGCTCCGGCACGGCCCTGGTGACGGCCATCGCGCCGCCGCACCTGCTGGGGCGGGCGGTGGCCCGCTGGGAGCTGTCGATGGGGGTCGGCCGGGCGGCGGCTCCGGCCGTGCTGACGGCGCTGCTGGCCGCGGGGCCGGGTCTGCTGTGGGGCGGGCTCGCGGTGACCACGGCGGTCGGGGCACTGGCGGTGCTGCGGCTGGCGCGGACGGAGGAGCAGGACCTCCCGATGGGATGACCTGCAGGCCCTGACCTCCGGGCACGCCGGTGGCCGGAGGCGCCGCCGTCGGCTCCTCCGGCCACTTCGTCAGGTCAGGCGCTCAGGCGCTCAGGCGCGGGACGGTCCGTCAGGCGCGCCCTCCGTGCAGGCCGGGCACCGGGGTGCGGTCGGTGTTCGGACCCCACGGGTGGTCCGGCGGGTCGCACGGCTCCGGCGGGCACGGATCCGGCGGGCACGGCTCCGGCGGACACTTCTTGCTGTCCGCGACCGTGATCTCCACGCACGGGCAGTCCTTGGTCAGTTCGACCGTGGACACCGCGTCCTGCGGCAGCTCGTACCCGGGGGGAGCGACGACCTCCTGCCAGTAGTACGTCCCCAGCGGGAGGTTGTCCGCCGAGCACACGCCGTTGACGTCGGTCGCGCACAGCGGGCCGACCGCCGTGTCCGCGTCGGCCCCGGTGGTCTGCAGACCGGGCACACCGTTGGTCTCCCGCCACAGCTGGAAGACGGCTCCGGCCAACGGCTTGCCCGTCTCGGCGTCCACCTTGGTGACGGTGGTCTTCCCGGTCTGCGTGGCCGTCTTGGCGTCCTTGACGGTGACCGGGATGTTCTGGCCGTTGGTGTCCAGCACCACCGTCGTCACCGGCTGCTGCGGCAGGTCGTACCCGGCCGGGGCCGCCGTCTCCTGCCAGTAGTACGTCCCCAGCGGCAGGCCGTCGGCCGAACAGACGCCCGAGGCCGGGGTGGTGCAGGCCGAGCCGACCGCCGTGTCCGGATTGGCCCCGGTGGTCTGCAGCCCGGGCACACCGTTCGTCTCCCGCCACAGCTGGAAGGTGGCGCCTGCCAGCGGCTGCCCGGTCGCGGAGTCCACCTTCGTCACCGAGGTGGTACCGGTCGGGGCGACGGTCCGGGTGTCCTGGACGGTGACCGGGACGGTCTGCCCGTTGGTGTCCAGCACCACGGTCGTCACGTTCAGGTCCGGCAGCTCGTAGCCGTTCGGCGCGGAGACCTCCTGCCAGTAATAGGTGCCCAGCGGCAGGCCCTGCGCCGTGCAGAGACCGTCCGCCCCCGTGGTGCAGGGCGAGCCGACCGCCGTGTCCGGGTTGGCACCCGTGGTCTGCAGGCCGGACACACCGTTGGTCTCCCGCCACAGCTGGAAGACCGCACCCGCCAAGGGCTGCCCGGTGGCGGAGTCGACCTTGGTGACGGTCGTGGCGGCGGTCGGGGCCGTCGTCCTGGTGTCGGCCACCGTCACCCCGACGTTCTGCCCGTTGGTGTTGAGCACGACCTCGGTCACATTGAGCTGCGGCAGCTCGTACCCGGGCGGGGCCGCCGTCTCCTGCCAGTAGTAGGTACCCAGCGGCAGGCCGGTCGCCGAGCAGACGCCCGAGGCGGGCGTGGTGCAGGGCGAGCCGACCGCCGTGTCCGGGTTGGCCCCGGTGGTCTGCAGCCCCGCGACCCCGTTGGTCTCCCGCCACAGCTGGAAGGTGGCGCCCGCCAGCGGCTGGGAGGTCGCCGAGTCGACCTTGGTGACACTGGTCGACGCGGTCTCCACCACCGGCGACTTGGTGTCGGCGACGGTGACCGGGACGGTCTGGCCGTTGGTGTCCAGCACCACCGTCGTCACCGGCTGCTGCGGCAGGTCGTACCCGGGCGGGGCCGCCGTCTCCTGCCAGTAGTACGTCCCCAGCGGCAGGTCGCCGACGGTGCAGACACCGTCCGCCCCGGTGGTGCAGGGGGCGCCGACCTTGCTGTCCGGGGTGGTGCCCGAGGTCTGCAACCCGGCGACCCCGTTGGTCTCCCGCCACAGCTGGAAGGTGGCGCCCGCCAGCGGCTGCGAGGTCGCCGAGTCGACCTTGGTCACACTGGTCGACGCGGTCGGGGCTGGCGGGTTGCCGCAGTCGGGCAGGTCGCCGTTGAACGGGTAGGCGTGGAACTCGGTGCCGGTCATGCCCGAACCGGAGTTGTGCAGCAGCGAACCGGTGGTGAAGAAGCGCCCGTTCAGGCCGGGCAGGTTCATCGTGCTGGTGCTGGCCGGGTTGCCGACCAGCACGCTGCCCTGGAACTGCCCGGAGCCCGTGAGGGTGACGGTGCTCGCGGTCGGGAAGTTCCACAGCAGACGGGGGCGCAGCTGGTTCCACGGGTCGTTGTCGTCGAAGCTGCCGCTGTAGGTGTTGACGGTGCGGGCTCCGCCGACCAGGTTGACCAGCACCGTCGCGTTCGCGGGGATCCCGGTGAAGGCGACGCCCTGGGTGGAGCCGCCGTTGCCGACCAGGTCGAAGTCGACGTTGAAGACCTGGAGCGCGGAGCTGCCGTCGCCGGTGAACAGGGTCTGGTAGCCCTGGTTGACGGCCGTCCCGGTGGCCGGGCGGGGTGTGCCGACCCCGGCGTAGCACTCGCTCGCCGACTGCAGTTGGCCGCGCAGCGGCGCGTAGGCGGCGACGGCCTGGGCGTCCTGGACCGTCGTCCCGGTGATGGTGCCGGTGGCGGTGCCCGCGTAGCGGACCACGCCGCCGTCCGCCAGCAGCCGCTGGCCCGGGGCGACGGTGACGTTGCCGCCGGCGGTGAGGAAGTCCGCACCGTCGGGCGGGGGCACCCGCGAGCCGACGCCGGCGATGCCGACGTTGTAGCCGGAGCTGGCGCCGGCGGCCTTGTTCTGGTTGAAGCTGCCGAGGGTCACCACGTGGCCCTCGGCCTCGGCGGCCGAGCCGGCGACGTTGAAGTCACCGCCGACGAAGATGTTGATCCCGGCATCGCGGCCCGCGAAGGGGCCGTTGTTGACCGGGGGGAAGGTCGCCGGGCAGTCCGCGCCCAGGCAGGGCCCGAGCCCGCCCGGAAGGCCGGCCGCCGAGGCCTGGGTGGGTGCGACGAGTGAGATGGCGAAGGGTACGAGCGTCAAGGCCAGGGCGGAACTCATCGCCTTGCCTAGTCGGCGTCTCCAGCCGACGGGTGGTACCGCCGGTCTCTGACTGGGCTTCACCTCGGTCCTCTCATGACGTGAACACGATGGGGCCCTGGAAGTCTGCTGGGGCGGGGCCCGGGCGACGGACGACGCGCACGGGGTGTCGCCCGAGCACGGGGCGGAGAGCACCCGATCGGCAGCACCCGTCGACGCTCCGGATGCGCGCCGGTTCCCCGGCAGGGATCCTGGCGACGAGGCGTGCCCGGCCCGAGGAAGGATCCGTACGCATGAGCGCTCTCGACTTCGAGATCATCGACGCCCCCGACAGCTCGCTCAACAAGACCGCCGTCCTGGTCACCGGGCCGAACGACGCCCTGCTGGTGGACGCCGGGTTCACCCGCTCCGACGGGCGCCGGCTGGTCGAGCGGGTGCGCGCCAGCGGCAAGCGGCTGACCACCGTCTTCGTCAGCCACGGCGACCCGGACTTCTACTTCGGCGCCCAGGAGATCCAGGACGCCTTCCCCCGCGCACGCTTCCTGGCCACCGCCTCGACCGTCCAGCACATCCAGGACACCAACGAGGACAAGCTGCGCGCCTGGTCGCACCTGGGCCCCGAGCTGCCGACCCGGCTGGTCCGGCCGGAGGTGCTGACCGGGGACGAGATCGTCTTCGAGGGCCACCGGTTCGAACTGCGCGGCGCCGACTTCCACCTCCCCGACCGGCACTACCTGTGGCAGCACCACCACCGCGCGGTGCTCGGCGGGGTGCTGCTCTTCGAGGGCCTGCACGTGTGGACGGCCGACACCCCGACCGCCGCCCAACGGGCCGCCTGGATCGACCTGTTGGACGGCATGGAGGCGCTCCGCCCGACCTGGCTGGCGGCCGGCCACCGGGTCGCCGACGCGCCCACCGACCTCAACGCCCTCGACCACACCCGCGCCTACCTGCGGGCCTTCGAGACCGAGCTGGGCCGGGCCGCGGACGCCGCCGCCGCGAAGGAGGCGCTGGAGCGGCGCTTCCCGGACCTCGGGCTGCGGATCGCCGTCGACATCGGCACCAAGGTCGCCATGGGCGAGATGGCGTGGGGGTGAGCGCGCGGTGATCGAGATCCCCAGGGACGTGGCCGGCTTCGCCGAGTCCGCCTCCCCCGCGGACGTGGTGCGCCGCCAGTACCTGGCCTCCGCCAGGGGCGACCTGGCCGCGCTGCGCAGCACCCTCGCCGACGACGTCGAGTGGACCGAGATGGCCGGCTTCCCGCTGGCCGGCACCTACCGCACGCCGAAGGGCGTCACCGCCAACGTGATGGAGCGGCTGGCCGCCGAGTGGGACAACTGGACGGCGCACGACGACCTGTACGTGGTGGACGGCGAGAACGTGGTGGTGCTGGCCCGCTACACGGCCGTCCACAAGGCCACCGGACGACCGCTCGCGGTCCGGGTCGCCCACCACTTCGTCGTGCGCGGCGGCCGGATCGTCCGCTTCGAGCAGTTCACCGATACCGCGCTGGTCAGGGAGGCGGCCACGCCGTGAGGCCCCCGTTCACCCGTACGGGCGAGCGCGGCGCGGCGCGCCCGGCGCGGTCTCGACACACCACCCGTTCGGCGGCAGGCTGACCCCGGATCGTCGACGGAGAGCAAGGAGTCGGGCAATGGCGGGCAGCGAACGGCCGATCGTGATCGTCGGAGCCTCCCTGGGCGGCGCCAAGGCGGCCGAGGCCCTGCGCGGGGCCGGGTACCGGGGCGGCATCGTGCTGATCGGCGAGGAGCACGAGCGCCCGTACGAGCGCCCGCCGCTGTCCAAGGGCTACCTGCTCGGCAAGGAGGCCCGGGAGAAGATCCACGTCCACCCGCCGCAGTGGTACGCCGAGCACGACGTCACACTGCGGCTCGGCACCCCGGTCGTCGCGATCGACCCGGCCGCCCGCACCGTGACCCTCGCCGACGACGGCGAAATCGGCTACCACAAGCTGCTGTTGACCACCGGCTCGGTGCCGCGCCGGCTGCCGGTGCCCGGCGCGGACCAGGACGGCGTGCTCTACCTGCGCCGGGTCGAGGACAGCGACCGGATCAAGGCCGTACTGCGGCCGGGCGCCCGGATCGCGGTGGTCGGCGCCGGCTGGATCGGCCTGGAGGTGGCGGCCGCGGCCCGCGCGGCGGGCGCCGAGGTCACCGTCCTGGAGTCGCTGGAGCTGCCGCTGCTGCGGGTGCTCGGACGCGAGGTCGCCCAGGTCTTCGCGGACCTCCACCGCGACCACGGCGTGGACCTGCGCTTCGGTGTGCAGGTCGCCGAACTGACCGGCGCCGACGGCACGGTGAACGGCGTGCGGCTCGGCGACGGCACCGAGCTGGCGGCCGACGCCGTGGTGGTCGGCATCGGCATCTCCCCCGCCACCGCGCTGGCCGAGGCCGCCGGGCTGGAGGTGGACAACGGCATCAAGACCGACCAGCACCTGCGCACCTCGGACCCGGACGTCTACGCGGCCGGCGACGTCGCCAACGCCTACCACCCGCTGTTCGACCGGCACCTGCGGGTCGAGCACTGGGCCAACGCCCTCAACCAGCCGCAGACCGCCGCCCGGGCCCTGCTGGGGCAGCCGGACGCCGTCTACGACCGGGTCCCGTACTTCTTCTCGGACCAGTACGACGTGGGCCTGGAGTACGTCGGCTACGTCGAACCCGACGGCTACGACCGGGTGGTGTTCCGGGGCGACCCGGCCACCCGGGAGTTCATCGCCTTCTGGCTGTCCGGGGGCCGGGTGCTCGCCGGCATGAACGTCAACGTGTGGGACGTCACCGACCCGATCCGCGAACTGGTGCGCTCGGGGCGGACGGTGGACGTGGACCGGCTCGCGGACCCGAACGTCCCGCTCACAGAAATCTAGGCCGCGGGGCGGCGGGGTGTCGGTTTGCCGTCGGCGGCCACGGCCGTCGAACGCTGGAGGGAGTGCAGGATGGCCAGGCCCTGGCTGACGATGCCGGCCGCCACCTGGTTGACGCCGTCGCTGCCGTTGAGGACGGTGAGTTCGGCGCCGGACATGCCCCGGGCGGCCGCGTCCGCGAGGAGCGGGAGGTTCTCCACGATCCGGTTGGCGGCGATGAGCTCCTGGTTTCCGCCGCGCAGGGATTCGGCCCGGGCGGTGTTGGCGTCCGCCTGCGCCTGGGCGAGGGCCCGCTCGCTGTAGGCGCTGCCGTCCGCCTCGAACTTCACCCGGTCACGGGCGGCTTCGGCCAGCGTCCGCTGCCGGTACGCCTCCGCGTCCGCCGGGCGCCGTACCTCGGCCTCCAACTGCTGCGCCGCCAGCGCGGCCCGGCGCTGGGCGAGGGCGGTCTGCTCCTCGATGACGTCCTGGGAGGCCCGGGCCTCGGCGAGCGGGCCGGCCTGGGCGGCGCGCGCCCTGGACTGCTCCGTCTCGGCAAGGAAGCCGGCCCGCTTGATCGCGGTGTCGCGCTCGTACTCGGCCTTCAGGGCGGCCGCCTGCTGCTCCCGTTCGGTGGCCTCCTGGTCGGCCTTGGCCTGGGCGATCCGGGCCTGGCTGGCGACCGCCGCCACGTGCGGCGCGGCCAGGTTGTCGATGTAACCGGTCGAGTCCTCGATCTCCTGGATCTGCAGCGCGTCGACCACGATGCCCAGCTTCTCCATCTCGCCGTGGCTGCCCGCCATCACCTCCTGGGCGACCCTGCTGCGTTCCCGGATGATCTGCTCCACGGTCAGCCCGCCGATGATCGACCGCAGGTGGCCGGCGAAGATCCGGCCGACGAGTTCCTCCATCTGCTCCTGTTCCGAGAGGAAGCGACGGGCGGCGTTGGCGATCGACACGGCGTCGTCGCCGACCTTGAACACGCAGACCGCGCGCACGGTGAGCCGGATCCCCTGCTGAGTGACGCAGTCCTCGGCGATCTCCGCCTCCCGAAGGGCCAGGGAGAGCATCCGGACCTTCTGCTTGACCGGCAGGACCAGGCTGCCGTGGCCGGTGACGATGCGGAACTGGGTGTCCTGCGCCTGGTGCTTGGAACCGGATATCAGCATCGCCTCGTTGGGCGCGGGAACGTGCCAGAAGAACATGATCGACCACCTGACCTGTTGGGCCACCTGACCTGTTGGGGCTGTGACGCGCGGCTACGACGGCAGTAGCTCGACGATGACCGAGCGGGCCGAGAGCGCGTCCACCACGACCACCCGGACGTCCCGGCCGACCGGCTCCGAGCACCAGGCCGCGAACACCTCCGAACCGCCCCTCAGGGCCACCAGCACCTCGCCCGGACCGTCCAGCGGAATGGGCACCGTCACCTTGCCGACGGCCCCGATCGGGCTCTGCCACGAGTCATCGGCCGGGGACATCCGCTCACGCGCCACCGGCGCCTCCGCTCACCAGGTCCGCCGCACCCGAGACGCTTTCCACGGTACTCCGACCGCGGGCCGGCGCCCGCAGTGGACCGAACCGCTGCTGAGCGTCAGGACCGCCCGCCCTCGGCGATACTGGGAGTTCGGGGAGTCTCGGGGCTGGTAATCGGGCTGGGAGGCACGCGGTGGGTGGGACGGCCGGGTTCGCCGTGGTGGTGTTCGGGGCGTTGGGCGGTGTGGTCGCCTACCTCGCCGGAGTGGTCGGGCTGCGCGAACTGCGCCGGCTGCGCCGGGTCGGGGTGCCGGTCCCGGCGCTGGTGCGGTCCCGCGTCGCGACCCCGGAGGACCGGGCGCTGCCGCCGCGGCCGCTGCTCCAGTTCGAGACCGCGGACGGCCGGGTGGTCGAGGTGTTCTCGCCCGTCCCGTCCACCGCCCGCCACCCCATGCCCGACGGCGGCTACGTCCCGGTGCGCTACGACCCGGCGGACCCCCGGCAGGTGCTGGTGGACGGGCGGGAGCGGGTGCGGCTGGAGTACGGCTTCGTCGCCCTGGGGCTGCTGATGGTGCTGGCCTCGATCACCCTCGGTGCCGCCGTGCTGTGAGCTCCCGCCACCGGCCCGCCGGCCCGTCCGACGTGCACGGGCCCCCGGGCCTCAGGCCGTCGCCGCAGCGGTGGTCGCGGCCGCCGTCGCGGCGATCACGGCGGCCATGGTGACCTGCATGTTCCGGATCGCCTCGCGGACGGAGTCGCCCGCCCAGTCGCCCGCGGCGATCTCGGCGAAGCGCGGCTCGACCTGCTTGCGCGGCAGGTCGGGGAAGGCCAGCCGGTGCAGCCTGGCCGAGTGCAGCAGGGCGATCAGCGCGGCCGTGCGCAGCTCCGGCTCGGCGCCGTCCAGGACGACGGCCGTCAGGCGCTCGCGCAGCGCGCGCTCCACGCTGCCGTCCGCCTCCGGGTAGAGCCGGACCGGGAAGATGCCGAGGACGCGGCGCCGCTCCTCGGTGACCAGGCCGCGGTCGCAGAGCCGCAGTTCGGTGTCCCGGAGCACGGTGGCCCGGTCCTTGGTGAGCCAGTCCGCGGCCTTGGCCCGGCCCGGGCGCCGCCCGCCGATCCACTCGTCGAGGCGTTCCAGCCGGCCGTCCAGCAGCGGGTCACCCGTCGGGGTGCGGTCGACCACGGTGAGCCGGCCGTCGGCCACCTCGACGCGTCCGGCCAGCACCAGTTCGGCCAGCAGGCCACCGGTGGCGGCCCAGGCGGTGCTCGCGCCCTCCTTCGGTGCGCCGGTCCGGTCGTCCAGCGAGAGCAGCACCAGCTCCTCGGCGAGCGTGACGTGCATCGGGGGTCCTTCCTCTCTCATCGCCCGTCGGCCCTCATCGGCGCGGAGCGGCTCTCATGATCGCAGGGCCTCGACCAGGCGCCGGGCCCGGGTGTCCTCCGCCAGCAGCACCCTCAGCAGCGGCTCGGCGCCGCCGTCCGCCGCGCCGCCGGACAGGTAGGCCTCGACCGAGCGCGGGTCGGCGGGCAGCGTCACCTGTCCGGCGTCGAGGGCTGCGTGTGCCCGGGCGTGGTCGAGGCCGAGCCCGGCGAGCAGCTCACCGGCGTTCGCCTCCGGCGCCAACTCCGGCTCCTGCCTCGCCACTTCGTGGAGCGCGAGGAGGGCCAGCAGGACGTGCTCGGTGCCGGGCGTGCGGCGGCCGAGGCGCTCGGCCTGGGCGTCCGCCTCCAGCCGGATCCAGGCCGACCGCCCGGCCGACCCCGGCGACAGCAGCCGCTTCCAGCGCGGGGCGCGGTGGGCGCGGCGGGCGAGCAGCGCCTCCCGGGTCGGGCGCAGCAGGGCGGCGGGGCCGCCGTCCGGCCCGTCGGCACCGCCCGTTCCGTCGGCGCCCGTTCCGCCCTGCGCTTGCCGGTTCGACTCCAGCTCGGTCGTCTCCAGCTCGGTCGTCTCCATCGGGCCCCTCCCACGGATGCGGATTTGCCTGAACGATACGCCCACTTTGCTCGTCTTTTGCAATTTTCCCGCGCATCAAGAAGGCGTCAGGACCGACGCGGGCGCGGAGGTGGGCACCGCCGCACCGAAGGCGATCTTTCCCGCCCATGAGAAAGTCATTCCTGTGATCGTCATACCCAACCCGGTGCAGCGACGGCCCGGGCGCCTCACCGCCGTCGCCCTGCTGGCCGCCGCCCTCGCCCTGACCGCCTGCGGAACACAGCGCGCCACCCAGCCGACGGCGGCCGCGCCGACCACCCCGACCAGCACGGACGTCCCGAGCGCCACACCGTACGCGGAACCCGGGGCCGGCGACGGCGCGCCGCACTACCGAGAGAACAACGGCTCCCGGATCGCGCGCGACCTGTCCCCCGCCGCCGAGCAGGAGGCCCGCCGGGAGGCCAACCGCATCGAGCCCGTCCTCAAGGGGCTCTGGGAATCCGGCACCTGGGACCCGGCGAGCGTGCGCACCGCACTGCTCCGGCTCGGGTACCCGTCGGAGGACGCCAGGCCGAACACCACGCAGACCGTCGGCGCGCTCACCGTGCGGCCGGGCGAGCCGCGCTTCACGAGCGAGCGGGACTACGTCACCCCCGAGGGCGCCTCGATCAGCCTCCGGGTCCGCCCCGACGCCTGCGTCATCGGGTTCGTGCAGCCGACCAACTACCAGGTGCGGACGAGCGGCCCGTACCCCGAGACCGGCTGCTTCGAGCCGCCGTTCGCGCACTGAGCCCGTCGGCGGAAGCCTCGGCGACGCTCCGTTGTTGCTACCGGGTGGACCCGGACCTCCGTAAGGGGTGAGCACCCATGGCCGACACCATCCCCGGCCCCGGCCCCGAGCGCGCGCCCGGGGCGGAAGCGCCGCTGGACGCCTACTCGCGGATCGTCACCTCCGTCGCCGCTGCCGTGACGCCACGGGTCGCCGCCCTGCACGTCCCCCGGCGCGGCCGGGACGGCTGGTTCAGCACCGCGCTCGGCTCGGCCGTGGTCTTCACCGAGGACGGCTTCCTGCTCACCAACGCCCACGTCGTCGGCCACGCCGACGCCGGCACGCTGGCCTTCGCCGACGGCACCACCGCGCCCTTCCACACCATCGGCGCCGACCCGCTCTCCGACCTCGCGGTACTGCGCGCCGACGGCCCGACCCCCTCGCCGGTGGCGCTCGGCGAGGCCACCGGGCTGCGGGTCGGGCAGCTGGTCGTCGCCGTCGGCAACCCGCTCGGCCTGGCCGGGACGGTCACCGCGGGCGTGGTCAGCGCGCTCGGCCGCTCGCTGCCCGCCCGGGCCGGCAGCGCCGTACGGATCATCGACGACGTGATCCAGACCGACGCCGCGCTCAACCCCGGCAACTCCGGCGGCGCGCTCACCACCGCCGACGGCGAGGTGGTCGGCATCACCACGGCGGTGGCCGGGAACGGGCTGGGCCTGGCGGTCCCGATCAACGCCACCAGCCGGCGGATCATCGCCGCCCTGCTCGCCGACGGCCGGATCCGCCGCGCCTACCTGGGCCTGGCCGGGGTCCCGGCCCCGCTGCCGCCCGCCCTGCGCGAGCGCACCGGGCAGCGCACCGGCCTGCGGATCGTCGAGGTGGTCCCCGACTCCCCGGCCGCGCACTCCGGCCTGCTCGAGGGCGACCTGCTGATCACCGCCGCCGCCGAACCCATGGGCAGCGCCCAGGCCCTCCAGCGGCTGATGCTCGCGGACGCCATCGGCCGCCCGCTGCCGCTCACCGCCCTGCGCGGCGGGGCCCTGGTCGACGTGATCGCCGTCCCGGCCGAACTCCCCACCGAGGACTGACCGACCACCCACCGGCGTGGGTCTTTGACGGTCCGTCACCACTCCTGCTGGGGTGAGCGCATGGAGCCCATCGAACGCATCCGGCAGGCGATCACCCACGAGCGGGAGGAGTGGCACGCCTGGCTCGCCGGGCTGCGGTCCGGCCGGGCACCGGCACCCCAGGGGCGGATCCGGCACGTCTTCGTCCTCGTCCTGGAGAACCGCTCGTTCGACCACATGCTGGGGGTGTCGACCGGCACGGTGGCCGCCGGCAGCCTCCGCCACGGCGTCGGCACGGACGCGGTGACCGGCGCGCCGACCACCGTCGACGGCCCCGACACCCGCGCGGGCAACCACCACGCGGGCAAGGACTACCCCGTCCGGATCGGCGCGCCCTTCGCCCTGCCCGTCGACCCGCCGCACGAGTTCTGCGACGTCCAGCTCCAGCTCGCCTCGACCGCCATCACCGGCCGTCCGCACGACGACCGGTGCGCCTACGACGGCACCTACCCGCCGATCACCCTGGACGGCTTCGTCGACAACTACGTCAACGAGGCGACGGTGAAGCAGAACGCCGAGGCCCTCGCCGACCCCGGCGCCGTCATGGCCTGCTTCACCGCCGAACAGCTCCCCGTCCTCAGCACCCTGGCCCGCGAGTTCGCCGTCTGCGACCGCTGGTTCTCCGCCCTGCCCGGGCCGACCTGGCCCAACCGCTTCTTCCTGCACGCGGCGAGCTCCGCCGGCCTCGACCACAGCCCCGACCCGGTCGACACCGTCCGGTCGCGGCTGAGCGGCTACACGTTCGAACGCGGGACGCTCTACGAAGCCCTGGACGGCAAGGGCCTCCCGTGGCGCGTCTACGCCGGCGACGCGCTCCCCCAGGTCAGCGCGCTCGCCGGGATGGACCTGCTGACGACGCTGGAGCACTACCACCACCTCGACGACCTGACGGAACACCTCCAGGACCCCGCGTACCCGGCCGCCTACACCTTCATCGAACCGAACTACGGCCACGTCCTCACCCACGGCGGTGACTTCCGCTGCGGCAACAGCCAGCACCCGCTCGGCGACGTGACCGACGGCGAGGCGCTGATCAAGTCCGTCTACGAGGGGCTGCGGCGCTCACCGCTCTGGGAGTCCAGCCTGCTCGTCATCACCTACGACGAGCACGGCGGCTTCTACGACCACGTGCCGCCACCCACCGCCGTCCCACCGGGCGACCGCACCGACCCGGAGCACAGCGCCCACGGCTTCCGCTTCGACCGGCTCGGCGTCCGGGTGCCCGCCGTCGTCGTCTCCCCGTGGGTCCCGGCCGCCGCACCCGGCGGCACGGGCGGGCGGAACTGCAACCTGATCGACCACACCCAGTACGACCACGGCTCGCTGCTCGCCACCGTCGAGCGACTGTTCGGACTGGCCCCGCTCACCGACCGCGACGCCCGGGCGAACGACTTCCTCCACCTGCTCTCCGCCGACGCCCCGCGCGAGGCGCCCCACACCCTGCCCGACCCGGCCGAGTCGGGTGTGTCCTGGAAGGCGGAGGCCACCGGCCCGGCCGATCCCGGCCGGCCCGTCACGGCGACGCTGCGCGGGTTCGTCGAGACGGCCGCGATCCAGGAAGCGCGCCTGCACCCGCAGGAGCACGACCGGATCCGCCGGCGGGCCGCCGGGATCGGAACGGTGGCCGACGCCGAGCGGTACCTCGCGGACATCGCCGGACAACTCGGCCGGGCCGGGCTGCGCATCGCCCGGCCGCCCCAGGACTGACCCCGCCGCCCCACCACCGTGGCGGACGGCTGCGCGGGCAGGCCGAGCCCGACGGGAACCCCGCAGCGAGGTCGGACACCGAGTGCGGGGAAAGGGCCTCCAGGGCCTGTCCTACGCGCCCGGCGCGCGCCGCATCGTCCAGAGGGTCGGGCCGTCGGCCGGCAGCCGGACCTCCTCCAGCACCTCGAAGCCGAAGTGCTGGTAGACGGCGAGGTTCTCCCGCTTGGAGGACTCGAGGTGGACCGGCAGGCCCGCGGCGTCCGCCCGGGCCAGGCCGGCGCGCAGCAGTGCGGCGCCCTGGCCGCGGCCCTGGGCGGCCGGGTCGGTGCCGAGCAGCGCCAGGTACCAGTGCGCCTCCTGCGGCGCGGTCGCGGCGGCCGCCGCCACGCACTCCCGGAACCAGCCGGCCCGGTCGCCGAGCAGCGCGGCCAGTTCCCGGATCGTCCCCTCGTCCGGCACGGCCTTCTCCTGGGCCTGCGGCGCGACCCAGATCGCGGCCGCGTGCCCGGTGCGCTCGCACACCCCGTACGGCAGGTACTGCCGGGTGAGCAGTGTGTCGAAGTAGCCGACCAGCGCGGCCGGTCGGGCGGCCTCCTCGGGGAAGAACCAGCACATCATCGGGTCGTCGCCGAAGGCCCGGGCCAGCAGCCGGGCGGTCGGCCCGACGTCCTCGCCCGTGATGCTCGTCGGCCGGTCCGCGTTCGTCATCCGCATACGGACATCCTCCGCGCCCTTATCCCGGGCCACCAGGGTGGGGGGCACCAACTCGGCCACGACGAGCGGGACATGACGGTGCGCGGGGGTGGCGGTGGAGTGGCCGCTGCGGGCGGCGGGCCCGCTGTCCGAACGTCGGCCACTCCACCGCGGGGCGCCGGGGCGCCCCGCCTTCACCTGTCTTCCACCGGTCGCCGCGGGCTCCGGAGTACCGGCCGGGGCCCGGGGGTTCGGCGGCAGCCCGTCCCCGTGCGGGGGCGGGCCGTCCACGGGCGCCTCAGACCGTACGGTCCAGGCGCAGCAGCGCCACCCGCACCCGGCGCCGGGGCAGCGCCGCGGGCAGCGGGAGCAGCAGTGCGGCGGCGGTGAACGCCGCGTAGTGCCAGGTCTCGGGCCAGGCGCCGGACCAGCCGAGCTCGGCGTGCCGGTGCTCGGCGAAGGCATTGCAGCACAGCCAGGCGGCCAGGCCGACCAGCGGCGCGGCCCACGGGCGGGAGAAGTGCCCGACCAGTACGCACAGCGCCAGGTAGGCGGCGAGCGCGGGCGCCCCGGAGTGCAGGGCGCCGACCCGGCCGAGGGCGAGCGCGAGCAGTCCGCCGCCGAGCAGGGCGATGGTGCCCGAGGTGCCGGGCGCCGGCCGCTCCAGCACCGGACGGAAGCGGGCGCCGCCGGGGCGCACCGAGTACATCCGCACCCGTCAGCGGCCCTTCGCCGCGAGCGGTTCGGGCGCCGGGGCGACCGTCAGGTGCCAGCGGGTGCGGCGGTGGAGCGCCTCCAGGTCGTGCAGCAGCTCGGGCACCGGGACGACGAGGACGGGGCAGCCGGCCCGGCGGGCGCAGTACGCGGACACCGACCGCCGCAGCCGGCGGCGCAGCGGGCCGCCGCTGCGGCCGAGCACCAGCAGGTCGTCCGGTCGGTCGGCGACGTGCACCAGGGCGGGGCCGGTCTCGCCGCGGATCACCACGGGCTGCATCAGCACGTCGGGGCCGTCCGTGCCGAAGGCCGCCGCCAGGGCTTCGTCCAGGCGCCGCTCGGCGGCCTCCCGCACGGCGGCGAGCAGCGGCGGGCAGGGCGAGCGGCGGTAGCCGTGCTCGCCGCCCGGGGGCTCCCAGGCGAGCACCGGCCACAGCACCGCACCGCGGTCGCGGGCCTCGGCCAGGCCGCGGTGCAGCGCGGCCAGACTGCCCAGTGACCCGCTGACCCCGACCACCACCCTGGGTGCCGTGCCGTCCTGGTGCCGCCCGTCGCCGTGCATGATCCGTCCTCGTGTGGTTCGGTCCTCCGTCACTGCCCACCCAATCGCCTCCCGGCCGCCCGCCCGGCCCTCGTTGACGCCTCCCTGACGCCCCGGGCGGCGTTCCGTACGCACTCCATACACGGACCGGCGCGCCACCCTCCGGTGCGCTCTGCGGTACGCCCTGCGTGCGCCCTCCGGGGGCAACCCGGTCGTTCCGGGCGAGGCGCGCGCCTCGGACGGTTATGCATCAGGAATGAAAATCACCCTTCGCGCCGCCCTCGGCGTCCCGCTGATGACCGCCGCCGCCCTGGCCCTGACCTCCGTTCCGGCCACCGCGGCCACCGGGGACCTCGCCATCAACGGCACCACCCAGACCGATCCCTCGGGGTGCTACGCCCTGGACGGGACCGCCAGCGTCGTCGACAACCTCACCGACCGGGCGGCGGAGATCCACTCCGGCGCGGACTGCACCGGAGAGGTCGTCGAGGTGATCGCCGCCGGTGACGACAGCCGCGTCACCGGGGCGCAGAGCCTCTTCATCCCCTGACCCGGTTCGCCCCCCGAGCGGCCGGTGGCACCACGATCGGATGGTGCTATCGTCACTAGCACCATGTTGCTGAAGCTGGACCTTGGCGACGCCCGCCCCCTGCACGAGCAGGTGGCGGGCGCGATCAGACGGGCCGTCGCGGAGGGCGAGTGCGCCCCCGGCGACAAGCTGCCGCCCGCCCGGGAGCTGTCCCGGGCCCTCGGCGTGAACACCAACACCGTGCTGCGCGGGCTGCGCGCCCTGCGCGACGAGGGGGTGCTGGAGTTCCGCCGGGGCCGCGGCATCACGGTCGCCACCGATGCCGACACCCGTAGCGAACTGGTCGAGCGGGTACGGCAGTTGATCGCGGACGCGGCCCAGGCCGGCTACAGCAGGAACGATCTCGTGGATCTGATCAGGGGGATGTCGTGAAGGACGAAGAAGCCGCCGGGGAACCCGCCCCGGACCGGCCGGTGCGCCGGACGGCGCTGTGGGGGGCCGGGGTCTGGATCCTCGGCGTGACGGCTCTGCTGGTCGCACTGCCGCTGACCGCCCGGGACCGGCTACCGGAGCAGGTGGCCACGCACTGGAGCGGGAGCCGGCCGGACGGTTCGATGCCGCTGACGGCCGCGGCGCTGTTCCCGGCCGGCGTCTGGCTGCTGGTCGCGGCCGGTCTGGCCACCGCGCTGCGGTTCCGGCCCGGCCCGGCCCGCGGCGCCGCCGGACCGGTGCTGGCCGGCACCGGGGTGCTGCTGAGCGGCGCACAGGCCTCGATCGTGCGCGCCAACCTGGACCGGGCCCGCTGGCAGGACGCCGCACCGATGGGCATCGAGGTGCTCCTGATCATTCTCGCGGCCGGCCTGGCGGGCGTGCTGGCCTGGCTGGCGACCCGGCCGGCCGCCGACGGGCCCGCCCGGCCCGGCGGGCCGGTGCTGGAACTCAGGGCCAGCGAGCGGCTGGTCTGGCTCTCCCGGGCCTCCAACCACTGGATGCAGGTGGTCGCCGCAGTGATGGGCCTGCTCACGGCGGCGGGCCTGCTGCTCGCCGCGGCCGGGCGCACCGAGTCCGTGGACTGGGCGTCGGTGGTGCTCTTCGGCCTCGGCGCCGTCGCCCTGCTGCTCTGCTCCTCGGTCCGGGTCCGGGTGGGCGACGACGGCCTGCACGTCGGCTTCGGCCCGTTCGGGCGGCCTGCCCGGCACCTCGCCCCCGAGGAGATCGCCTCCGCCCGGGTCGGCTGGCTCAACGCCCGGCAGGCCGGCGGCTGGGGCTTCCGGGTCTTCCGCGGGGGCACCAGCGTCTTCCTGCGCTCCGGCGAGTGCCTGGTGGTCCGCACCAGGCGCGGGACGGACTTCGTGATCAGCGTGGACGACGCCGAGCGCGGCGCGGCCCTGCTCAACGCACTCGTCCAACGGGCCGGCACGCCGAACGGCTGACCCCGGTCCGGCCCGCCCGCCCCCGCCCGGCCCGCCACCCGTGAGCAGCCCTCCGGTGGCGGGCCGGTTCGTCTGCCGCGAGGCTGGTGCGCGGTCGGACCCGCGCGATCGGACCCGCGCAGTCGGACCCGGCACGGCGGACGAGCGGGCAGGCCGAAGAACGGACGGACGGTGGTACGGGTGACCGGCGGCAACGGCGGTTTCCCCTCCCGCGGTGTGTGGCGCCGCCCCGGGCTGCGCTGGGTGGACGTCCTGGTCGGCGCCGCCCTGGTCGCCGGACTGTACGGACTGCTGCGGCTCGCCCCCTCGCTCGACGCGCCGTTCCTGGCCGACCAGGCCCCCGCCACCGTCTCCACCGACCCCGCCCGGCTGCCCTTCTACGCGGTGCGCTCGCTGCTGCGGATGTTCGTCGCCCTGATCGCCTCGGTGCTGTTCACCTTCGTCTACGCGACCGCCGCCGCCCGGATGCGGCGGGCCGAGAAGGTGCTGCTGCCGGTCCTCGACATCCTCCAGTCGGTGCCGATCCTCGGCTTCCTGTCGATCACCGTCACCGCCTTCATCAACCTCTTCCCCGGCTCCACCCTCGGCCTCGAATGCGCGTCGGTCTTCGCCATCTTCACCTCGATGGCGTGGAACATGACCTTCGCGTTCCACTACTCGCTGGTCAGCCAGCCGCGCGAACTGGACGAGGCGGCCCGGGTGATGCGGCTGACCAAGTGGCAGCGGTTCTGGCGCCTGGACGTGCCCAGCGGCATGATCCCGCTGGTCTGGAACGGGATGATGAGCTTCGGCGGGGCCTGGTTCTTCCTGGCCGCCTCCGAGTCGATCAGTGTGCTCAACCACCGCTACGCGCTGCCCGGGATCGGCTCCTACGCGGCCACCGCCATCGGCAACGGCGACCTGGGCCAGGTCGGCATCGCGATCGGCGTGATGGTCGTCATGGTGATCGGCGTCAACGTGCTGTTCTGGCGGCCGATGACGGCCTGGTCCGAACGCTTCCGGGTGGAGGAGTCGGAGGCCGCCGACCGGCCGCGCAGCCTCGTCCTCGACCTGCTGCGCCGCTCCAGCCTGCCGGAGCTGGCCGCCCGCCCGCTGCGGCCGGTCGGGCTCGCCCTGGACCGGGCCACCCGGGTCTTCGGCCTCGCCGAGCACCCGCTCGCCCGGCCCGCCTCCCGGGAGCGCACCGGGGACGTGTTCTTCGCCGGGGCGGTGGCCGCCGTGGTGGTGCTCGGCGCCTGGAAGGCCTTCGACTACGTCCACACCAGCGTCGGCCTGGGCGAGTTCGGCCACGCCTTCGCGCTCGGCGCGGCCACCTTCGGGCGGGTGCTGGTGCTGCTCGTGGTGGCCACCGTCGTCTGGGTGCCGGTCGGGGTGTGGATCGGCATGGACCCGAAGGTCACCCGCTACGCCCAGCCGGTGGTGCAGGTGCTGGCCAGCTTCCCGGCGAACTTCCTGTTCCCCTTCGCCACCGCCGCGTTCGTCGCCCTCGGCATCTCGCTGAACCTCGGCTCGGTGCTGCTGATGGCGCTCGGCGCCCAGTGGTACATCCTGTTCAACGTGATCGCCGGGGCCTCCGCGATCCCCAGCGACCTGCGCGAGGCGATGACCGGCTTCCAGGTCCGGGGCGGGCTGCGCTGGCGGACCTTCGTCCTGCCGGCGGTCTTCCCGTACTACGTCACCGGCGGCATCACCGCGGCCGGCGGCGCCTGGAACGCCTCGATCGTCGCGGAGGTGGTCGACTACGGCACCCACCACCTGACCGCCACCGGGCTCGGCTCGTACATCGCCGAGGCCACCGGCACCGGCGACTTCCCCAGGATCCTGGTCGGGGTGAGCGTGATGAGCTGCTACGTGGTCGCGCTCAACCGGCTGCTGTGGCGCCGGCTCTACCGGCTCTCCGAGACCCGCTACGCCCTCTGAGGAGACCCACGCGATGACCGCCGCCCCCGCCCGCACCACGATCGTCGAGGCCTCCGCCGTCACCAAGACCTTCACCACCCCGGACGGACGGGCCCTGCCGGTGCTGGACGACATCAGCCTGCACCTGGCCGAGGGCGAGATCGTCGCCCTGCTCGGCAAGTCCGGCTCCGGCAAGTCCACCCTGCTGCGCTGCCTGGCCGGGCTGATCCCGCCCTCCTCCGGGACGGTCAGCTACCGGGGCACCCCGCTGCGGGCCGCCAGCCCGGGAGTGGCGATGGTGTTCCAGTCCTTCGCCCTGCTGCCCTGGCTGACCGTCCAGCAGAACGTCGAACTCAGCCTCCAGGCGCGCGGGGTGGGCGAGGAGGAGCGGCGCGAGCGGGCGCTGCGGGCGATCGACCTGATCGGCCTGGACGGCTTCGAGGGCGCCTACCCCAAGGAGCTGTCCGGCGGGATGCGCCAGCGGGTCGGCTTCGCCCGGGCGCTGGTAGTCGAACCGGACGCGCTGTTCATGGACGAGCCGTTCTCCGCCCTGGACGTGCTGACCGCCGAGAACCTGCGCAACGAACTGGTCGGCCTGTGGGAGGGCCGCGGGGCCCCGGTCAAGTCGATCCTGATCGTCACCCACAACATCGAGGAGGCGGTGCTGCTGGCCGACCGGATCCTCGTGCTGTCCTCCAACCCCGGCCGGATCCGCTCCGAACTGACCGTCGACCTGCCCCGCCCGCGCGACCGCCGCACCCCCCAGTTCGAGGCCCTGGTCGACACCGTCTACGGCATCCTCACCGGCCGCGAGGAGCAGCCCGCCACCGAACCCGCCGCCCGTCAGGCCGTCACCCCGATCACCACACCGTTGCCGCCGGCCACCGTCGGCGGGCTGGCCGGCCTGCTGGAGATCCTGCTGGCGATGGGCGGCGAGGAGGGCCTGGCCGAGATCGCCGACGAGCTCAACTTCGAGGTCGACGACCTGCTCCCGCTGGTCGACGCCGCCGTCCTGCTCGACCTCGCCCGCACCACCGACGGCCGCTTCGCCATCACGCCCGCCGGCCGCGAGTTCGCCGCCGCCGACATCCTCACCAGGAAGCAGCTGTTCGCCCGCCAGGCCGCCCGCCGGGCCCCGCTGGTGCGCGCCGTCGTCCAGTCCCTGGCCGCCACCAGGGACCACAAGCTCCGCGAGGACCTCTTCCTCGACCTGCTGCGGTCCGGCTACGACACCGCGGACGCCCGGCGCCAGTTGGAGACCGCCATCGACTGGGGCCGCTACGGCGAGCTCTACGACTACGACGCGGACGACGCGGAGTTCGCCCTCGAACCCGGCGCCGAGGCCGCGTTGTAGGTCGAGGCCGGAGCGCAGGCCGCCCGACAAACCACCCGATCCGGTGGTGGGTCGATCTCCTCCTGCGGGTACACCAGTTGACGGCCAACCATCGCGCTCACCAGCGAGGAGGCATCCGTGACCGACGACCGGAGTGCCGGAAACACCATCGAGATCCCCGATTCCCCCGACTCCCCCGACTCCCCCCGACGGACCGTCCAGGACGAACGGACCGTGACGTTCCTGCGTTTCGGCGTCGGGGCGATCGGCGTGCTGCTGCCGCCGGCCCTGCCGCTGGGCAACTGGCTGGCGGACGAGCTCACCGGGCGGGCCACGGACGGCTTCTGGCCCGCGTCGATGAGCGCCGCGTACTACGGCGGCACCCGGAACATCTTCGTGGGCGCCCTGTGCGCGCTCGGGGTGTTCCTGATCTGCTACCGGATGGACCAGCGGGACGACCGGTGGAGCACGGCGGCCGGGGTGTTCGCGCTCGGGGTCGCGCTGTGCCCGACGACGCCGTCGGACCCGACCGGGTTGCAGCGCACCGTCGGGGTGTTCCATCTGGTGTTCGCCGGGCTGCTGTTCGTGATGCTGGCGCTGTTCTGCCTGTACTCCTTCCGCAATCCGCGCTCGGCGCAGCCGGCCCGGGTGGCCACGGCGTACCTGGCGGCGGGGGTGCTGATCCTGGTCGCCCTGCTGGCGGCGGTGGTGACGGGGCTGTCGGGGTTCGGGGCCGACTGGGCGGTGCGGCCGGTGTACCTGTGCGAGTGGGTGGCGACCTGGGCGTTCGGTGCGGCCTGGATCGGTGCGGCGGTGGAGCTGGCGGCCGGGCGCGGCGGCCGGGCGGGTGCGCTGCCCCGACAGGCGGTGGGGCTGGAGGTACGGAGTCCGGAGGCGCCCCTCACCTGAACCTTCGTCATACCGTCACACCGGCGAACCGTTACCATGCGCACCAAGACCGGCCGCCCTGGCGCCCGGTGACGGATGCCCGAAGCAACGGGGAGCGAGAGCGTGACGGACGAGCACTACCCCTCGGTCGACCTGCGGATGGACGTGCCCCACTCCGCACGGGTCTACGACTACCTCATCGGCGGGAAGACCAACTTCGAGGCGGACCGGGCCGCCGCGCACGCCTCCGTCCGGGCCTGGCCGGCGCTGCCGACGTCCATGCGGACCACCCGCGCCTTCATGCAGCGCTCGGTGCGCCACCTCACCGAGCAGTACGGGGTGCGGCAGTTCCTGGACATCGGCACCGGCATCCCCACCTCGCCCAACGTGCACGAGATCGCCCAGGCGATCGCCCCCGAGGCCCGGGTCGGCTACGTCGACAACGACCCGATCGTGCTGACCCACGCGCGCGCCCTGATGGACAGCACGCCCCAGGGCCGCACCTGTTACGTGGACGCCGACTTCCGGAACCCGGAGTCGATCATCGAGGACCCCCGGCTGCGCGAGATGCTCGACCTCTCGCAGCCGGTGGCGCTCTCGCTGATCGCCATCGTGCACTTCGTGCTGGACGAGGACGACCCGCAGGGCATCGTGCGCCGCTTCATGGACGCGCTGGCGCCCGGCAGCTTCCTCGCCCTCACCGTGTTCACCGGCGACACCGACCCGGTCGGGGTGGGCGGCGTCGGCCGGGAGTACAACGCCCGCGGCATCCCGCTGCAGATCCGCGACAAGGCCGAGACCGAGGCCTTCTTCGACGGCTACCGGCTGCTCGACCCGGGGGTCACCCTGGTCCACCACTGGCGGCCGGACCCGGACGCCCCGGCGATCCGCGACCGGGACATCGCGATGTACGCGGGCGTGGCCGTCAAGGACTGACCTCACCGACGGGGCGGGACCTGATCGGCCGGGGCCTGTCCGGGTCAGCCGGGAACGGCGACCAGGCCCGCCTCGTAGGCGAGGATCACCAGTTGGACCCGGTCGCGGGCGTCCAGCTTGGCGAGCAGACGGGTCATGTAGGTCTTCACGGTGGCGATGCTGAGCACCAGTTCGGCGGCGATCTCGGTGTTGGACAGGCCCCGGCCGACCAGGGTGAGGATCTCCCGCTCCCGCTCGGTGATCACCTCCAGCCGCCGCGCGGCGGCGGCCGGTGCGGGCTTGGGCTGCTGGGCCGCGAACGCCCCGATCAGCCGCCGGGTGACGCTCGGGGCGATCAGCGCCTCCCCCGCGGCCACCACCCGCACCGCGGCGAGGATGTCGTCCAGCGCCATGTCCTTGACCAGGAAGCCGGAGGCCCCGGCGCGTAGCGCCGCGTACACGTGCTCGTCCTCGTCGAAGGTGGTGAGCACCACGACCTTCGACGGCCCGCCGGCGGCGGTCACCTGCCGGGTGGCCTCGATGCCGTCGGTGCCGGGCATCCGGATGTCCATCACCACGACGTCCGGCCGCAGTTCGGCGGCCAGCCGGACGGCCTCGGCGCCGTCGCCCGCCTCGCCGACCACCTCGACGTCCGTCGTCTCGGTGATCACCATCTCCAACGCGGCCCGCACCAGCGGCTGGTCGTCGGCCAGCACCACCCGGATCATCGGCCGACCCCCGCGGGGACGGGCAGCCGGGCGGCGACCCGGAAGCCGCCGTCCGGGCGCGGCCCGGCCTCGAACTCGCCGTGCAGCAGCGCGACCCGCTCGCGCAGCCCGGCCAGGCCGAAGCCGCTGCCGGGCGTGGAGCCGTGGCCCCGGCCCCGGCCCCGGTCGGCGACCTCCACCCGGAGCTCCTCCGCCCGGCTGCGGTCGACGGTCACCAGGCACTCGGCGGCCCGCGCGTGCCGGACCACGTTGGTCACCGACTCCTGGATGATCCGGAACGCCGAGAGGTCGATCTCCGGTGGCAGCGGGCCCGGTTCGCCCGTGCGCCGCAGCTCCACCCGTACCCCGGCCGCGGTGGTGGTCGCGGCCAGCCGGTCGAGGTCGGCCAGGCCCGCCGGGACGGTGTCGGACACCTCGCCGTCGGCCTGGCGCAGCGCGACCAGCATCCGGCGCAGCGCGGCCAGGGTCTCCCGACCGGCCGCCTCGATCTCGCCCAGTGCCTGCTTGGCCCGCTCCGGCCGGCGGTCGATCACCCGGCGGGCCGCGCCGGCCTGGAGGGCCACGATGCCGATGCTGTGCGCGACGGTGTCGTGCATCTCCCGGGCGATCCGCAGCCGTTCGGCGGTCACCGCCTCGGCGGCGGCCCGGCTGCTCAGGGTCTCGGCGTGCTCCCGGTTCTGCCGCACCGAGCGCCCGGCCAGCCAGGCGACCAGGGCCAGCAGCGCCGCGCCGTCGGCCGAGCCGATGTGGGTGCCGGTGAAGATGCCGACGGTGTTGCCGTGCACCAGGCCCATGTGCAGCACCAGGAAGAGCGCCGCCACGGCGAAGGCGGCGCGCGAACTGCGGCGCGGGGCATGGGCGGTGATCAGGAACAGTGCGACGTACACCGCCAGCAGGGCGGCCGGGGACACCTGGGTGTGGCCGGCCCAGCCGTCGGTCTCCGTCCAGGTGGCGATCAGCAGCACGACGACCGAGAGCACCGGCAGCCGGCGCACCAGCGCCGCGCCGACGAAGGCGATCGCGGTGTCGCCCAGGGTGAAGGCGAGACCGCCGTGCAGGGCGGCGCCGCGGTGCAACGGGCTGGAGGCGCCGAGCAGCACGGCGGGGTAGGCGGCGGCCACACACCAGGCGAGGGCGACCCACGCCTCGGGCGGGACACGCCGGATGAACGGGGGCGTAGGTGTCGCGGGCATGGTTCAAGATCGTAACGGTGGGGTCGGGCGCCGTCATCCAACCCTGGTTGTACGACCGGGGCCGACCCGCGGTGTCGACACCGGTCCGATGCGGCGGCCGGGGCTCCCCCGGCACTGTGGTGCCCATGATCGAAGTCATCGAGCTGACCAAGCAATACGGCCGCCGCACCGCCGTCGACCGGCTGACCTTCACCGTGCGCCCCGGCCACGTCACCGGCTTCCTCGGCCCCAACGGCGCCGGGAAGTCCACCACCCTGCGGATGGTGCTGGGCCTCAACGCCCCCACCTCCGGCACCGCCACCGTGGGCGGCCGGGACTTCCGCGGCCTGCCACGCGGCCTGCGCGAGGTCGGCGCCCTGCTGGACGCCGGGGACGTGCACGGCGGCCGCACCGGCGCCGCCCACCTGCGGGCGCTGGCCCTCGGCAACGCGATCCCGCGCCGACGGGTGGACGAGGTGCTCGCCGAGGTCGGCCTCGCCGACGCCGCCGGGCGCCGGATCGCCGGCTACTCGCTGGGCATGAAGCAGCGCCTGGGCATCGCCGGGGCCCTGCTCGGCGACCCGCCCGTGCTGCTCTTCGACGAGCCGCTGAACGGGCTGGACCCGGAGGGCGTGCTCTGGGTGCGCGGACTGTTCCGCCGGCTCGCCGACGAGGGCCGCACCGTCTTCGTCTCCAGCCACATGATGGCCGAGATGGAGCACACCGCCGACCGGCTGGTGGTGATCGGCCGCGGTCGGCTGATCGCCGACGAGAGCCTCGGCGAGTTCGCCGCCCGGGCCGGACGCGCCGCCGTCAGCGTCCGCGCCGCCGAACCCGACCGGCTGACGGCCGTACTGCGGGCCGCCGGCGCCACCGTCCGCCCCGGGCCGGACGGCGGCCTGGACGTGACCGGTCTCGACGCCGGACAGATCGGCGAACTCGCCCTGGAACAGCGCCTGTTGCTGTACGGCCTGACCGAACGCGGCGCCTCCCTGGAGGAGGCCTTCATGCAACTGACCGCCGACAGCGTCGAATACCTCGCCGGAGACCCCCGTTGAACACCCCCCTGCGCTCCACGACCCCCGTGCACTCCTCGGCCCCTGCCCGATCCGCACCCCCCGTCCGATCCGCGACCCCCGTCCGCCGGGCCCGCTTCGGCGACCTGCTCGCCGCCGAGTGGCTCAAGTTCTGGTCACTGCGCTCGATCCCCTGGGTGCTCGCCGTCGGCGCGCTGGTCATCCTCGCCGCCAATCTCAAGTCCGCCCAGTACACCCACGACCACTACACGCCCGGCGACGGCGACCCGACGACGATGAAGCAGGAGGCCCTGAACGTCTCCTTCATCACCGGCTCCGCCGACGTCGTGATGCTGCTCTCGGGCGGTCTCGGCGCGATCGTCATCGCGGGCGAGTACGCGACCGGCCTGATCCGCACCACCCTGGCCGCCGTCCCCGACCGCCGGGCCGTGCTGCTCGCCAAGGCGGGCGTGCTGACGGCCGTCCTGCTCGGCTTCGGCATCGGCACCGCGGGCCTGTCCTTCGCCCTCACCCAGGCGATGCTGGCCGACCAGGGCATCGGACAGTCGATCACCGACCCGACGGCACTGCGGTACGTGGCGGCGGCCGCGCTGTTCGCCCCGGTCTGCGGACTGGTCGGACTCTGCCTCGGCACCCTGATCCGGCACAGCGCGGGCGCGGCGGTGGGCACCATCGTGCTGCTGTTCTTCCTGCCCTCCGTCGTCACCGAGCGCTACCGCTGGAGCGCCGACCTCCTGCACGCCCTGCCCTTCTCAGCCTGGGGGCGCCTCGCCCGCACCACCCTGGCCGGGATGCGCCCCACCGACTACCCCGCCACCGTCGCCGGCGCCTGGACCACGTACGCGGTGTGGGCGCTGGCCTCGGTGCTCATCGCGGTGGCGGTGATCCGGCGGCGCGACCACTGACGGCGCCGTGACCACCGCCCGGGCCGGCCTCGCGCCGGCCCGCGCACTGGTCGGCGAGGGCGACCAGCAGGGCCGCCAGGACCAGACCGGCCGCGACCGTGACGCCCAGTTGGAAGGCGAGCGCCCAGTCCGGCCGGCGTCCGGAGGCGTGGGCGAAGAAGACCGAACCGACGACGGCGATGCCGACCGCCGAGCCCACCCGCTGGGCGGTCTGCAGGACGCCGCCGGCGCTGCCCGCGCGGGCGAGCGGGACGTGCTGGAGCGTGAGGGTCTGGTTCGGGGCGATCACCAGACCGCTGCCCACCCCGGCGACCAGCAGCGGACCCACCGTCGCCCAGCCGACCGACTGCCCCGACCACAGCTGCACCGCCAGGGCCGAGGCCAGCAGGCCGACCAGCACCAGCAGCAGCCCGAGCACCACCAGCCGCCGGCCGAGCCGGCCCACCAGCCGCCCGCCCACCGGCGCCGCCACGCCCGAGCCGACCGCGAAGGGGGTGATCGCCAGGCCCGCCGTCAGGGCCGAGTAGTGCAGGCCCGCCTGAAGGTAGAGCGTGAAGATGAAGAAGATCGCGGTGAACCCGGCGAAGTACACCAGCGACAGCAGCACCCCCGCCGCGTACGGCCGCACCGCGAACAGCGCCATGCTGACCAGCGGTTCGCGCCGCCGGGCGTCCTGCCGCTCCCCCGCGTAGTGGCGCTCCCAGCCGACGAAGGCCGTCAGCAGCACCGCCGCCAGCGGCAGCAGCAGCCAGCGCGCCGGGCCGTGCCACTGCTGCTCCTGGACGAAGGGCAGCAGCAGGGCGACCGTCCCCGCGCCGAGCAGCAGCACCCCGAGCGGGTCGAAGTCCCGGTGCCCGGCCCGCTCGGCGGCCGGGCGGGGCGGCGGCAGCAGCCGGTAGGCGACCGGCAGGGCGGCCAGGCCGATCGGCAGGTTGACCAGGAACACCCAGCGCCAGCCGTCCTGCGGGCCGAACAGGTGGATCAGCAGCCCGCCCAGCAGCGGCCCGACGGCGGTGGACAGCCCGATGGTCGCGCCCAGCACGCCGAAGGCCCGGCCGCGTTCGGGGCCCTGGAACAGGGTCTGGATGAAGCCGGACACCTGCGGCACCAGCACCCCGCCGGCCGCGCCCTGGAACAGCCGGGCCAGCACCAGCCACTCCTGGTCCTGGGCCGCCCCGGCCAGCGCGCTGGCCGCGGTGAACAGGGCCAGCCCGGTGAGGAAGACGGCCCGCCGGCTGCGGGCGTCGCCGAGCCGCCCGGCGGGGACGAGCACCAGGCCGAAGGCCAGCGCGTAGCCGCTGAGCACCCACTGCAGACCGCTGTCGGACATGTGCAGTCCGGCCCGGACGGTGGGCAGGGCGACGTTCACGATGCTGACGTCCAGCAGGGTCATGAACCCGGCGACCAGGCAGACCGTCAGCGCCCGCCAGCGCCGCACCTCGGCCCGCCCGCCGACGGCGGAGGCGCCGGGCGGCTGCGGGCACGGGCGCTCCGCGTCGCGGGCGGGTGGGGCGGTCATGGGGAGCCTCCTCCCGGCGCCCGGGGGCTGGTCCCGGCTCTGCTCCGGCCCATCCTCACCTGGGCCGAACCCCGCCGCCACCCGAACCCCGTCCGGCCCCATCCGACCCCGGGCGGCCCCGGACGCGAGGGGTGTTCACCCGAACGGACGAACCGGATCGCGACCGGCCACCACGCCCCCGAGGCTGGCGGCATGACCGTCGCCACCGAGACCCAGCCCTCCGCCCCGCCGGTGCTCGACGTACGGCAGCGGAACGTCGTCTTCGCCACCATCGTGCTCGGCATGCTGCTCGCCGCCCTCGACCAGACCATCGTCGGCACCGCGCTGCCCACCATCGTCTCGGACCTCGGCGGCGCCGCCCACATGTCCTGGGTGGTGACCTCCTACCTGCTGGCCGAGACGGTGGCCACCGTGCTGGCGGGCAAGTTCGGCGACCTGTACGGGCGCAAGCTGATCTTCCAGGTCTCGGCGATCGTCTTCGTCGGCGGCTCGTTCCTGTGCGGCCTGTCCACCAACATGACCCTGCTGATCGCCTGGCGGGCGGTGCAGGGCATCGGCGCGGGCGGGCTGATGGTCACCGCCATGGCGCTGATCGCGGACGTCATCCCGTTGCGCGAACGCGGCAAGTACCAGGGTGCGATCGGTGCGGTGTTCGGCCTGGCCACCGTCATCGGGCCGCTGCTGGGCGGGCTGTTCACCGACCACCTGTCCTGGCGCTGGGCGTTCTACGTGAACGTGCCGATCGCCGTCGTCGTGGTGATCGCGGCCGCCCGGACCATCCCCTCGGTGCGCTCGGCGGTACGGCCGGTGATCGACTACCTGGGCATCGCCCTGGTCTCGGTCGGCGCCAGCGCCCTGATCCTGGCGACCAGTTGGGGCGGCAACCAGTACGCCTGGGGCTCCGGGGTGATCATCGCCCTGTTCGTCGGCGGCGCGGTCGCGCTCGGACTGTTCTGCTGGGCGGAGACCCGGGCCGCCGAACCGATGCTGCCGATGCGGCTGTTCCGCAACCCGGTGTTCGCGGTCTGCTCGGTGCTCAGCTTCATCGTCGGCTTCGCGATGCTCGGCGCGCTGACCTTCCTGCCGACCTTCCTCCAGTACGTGGACGGCGACTCGGCGACCGTCTCCGGCGTGCGGATGCTGCCGATGGTGATCGGCCTGCTGATCGCCTCGATCGCCAGCGGCAACGTGGTCAGCAAGACCGGCAAGTACCGGCTGTTCCCGATCGCCGGCACCCTGGTGATGGCCCTCGGCCTCTACCTGCTGTCCCGGCTCGAACCCGGCACCGGCACCGCGCTGGCCTCGCTCTACATGTTCGTGCTCGGCGTCGGCATCGGGCTGAGCATGCAGGTGCTGACCATCGCCGTGCAGAACACCGTCGACTACGCCGACCTCGGGACCGCCACCTCCGGGGTGACCTTCTTCCGCACCATCGGCAGCTCCTTCGGCACCGCCGTGTTCGGCACCATCTACGCCAACGGCCTCAAGACCGAACTGGCCAAGGGCGTCGCCGCCTCCGCCCGGCTCACCGGCGCCGACCCGGCCGTCCTGGTACACGCCGCCGGGAGCCCGCAGGGCCTGCACAAGCTGCCCGCCGAGCAGGCCGCGCCGATCATCCAGTCGTACTCGGACGCCCTGCACACCGTGTACCTGTGGACCATCCCGGTGGCCGTGGTCGGCTTCGTGGTCGCGCTGTTCCTCAAGCAGGTGCAGCTGCGCGACACCACCCGGGCCGGCTCCACCGACATGGGCGAGGGCTTCGCCCAGCCGACCACCAGCGACTCCGACCCGCACCTGGAGTACGCCGTCGGCAAGATCGTGCGCGGGGTCGACCTGGACACCGTGCGGACCATCGTCGGCGACGCCGACACCCGCGTCGACCTCGCCGGAGCCTGGGCCCTGATGGAGGTGGCCGGCCACACCAAGGCCCTCGGCCACGCCTCCCTCGACCTCATCGCCACCCGCAAGAAGCTGCCGCCCGAGGTCCTCGAACCGGTCTTCGACCGAATGGCCGCCGAGGGCTACCTCACCCGCGACGGCGACCGCCTCACCCACACCGAGGCCGGCACCCAGGAGGTCCGCGCCCTCGCCCGCGCCTGGTCCGGCTGGCTCAACGCCCGCCTCGACGCCGACGCCGGCCGCCCCCGCAGCCCCCAACTCCGCACCGCCGCCGACGCCATCGCCTGGCGCCTCCTCGCCGAGGACCTCGCCAACGGAGTCCCGGCCACCGCCCGCCCGAAGGACAACGCCAAGGTCCGATGAGGGCCGCCCGCCGGCCCCGGCTCCCTGCCGTGTCCCGGGCCCCGCTAGGAAGGGTGTCGACCAGCGCGGCCAGGTCGGCGCGCACGCCGTCGTTGACAAGAGCGAGATCGGCGCGGTAGCAGGTCCCGTGAGTATGCGCCGTCGACGCTCCGTTTGCTGGTCACTCCTACAGGGGTGACGCTGGAAGACGAAGGTGGCTAGGGTCGACTGGCTGCCTCTTCCTGAGATTCAGGAGGTAGAGGTGCCAAAGTCATTCCGAATCAGGTATAGGGGCCAGCAAGGGCGAATACCCAAGAACTTTGGGTTGCCCGGCGTTGTCCACACCCGGCACGCTGTGGTCCACGTAACCGCTGGCGAAGTGAGGGACGCAGGGCCCAGCGAAATCCAAACTCCTGGCGGCCATTCCGTTGAACAGGACTTCATCTACAACCTGGGCGACGCGAACGTGTGGGTCAGCAACATCTCGCCACATGGCGAGAACGACCACTTCCAAGGCGAGGAAGGCGGCGTCGAGTTCGTCCTTCACGTGGACTACAGTCAGCCGGTTGATGTTGGCGTCACAATCTGCGTTGACGACGAGCCTCCAGGGTTTATTGATAACGACAACTGAGGCTCTTTCACGTCGGAATCGACCCATGTTCGCCCCTGTCCCGGTCGCTGTCCGGCTTCGCGGCCCGGCACCCGCGGGTGGAGCTTGAGTTGGTGACGGGCCAGCCGCACGAGCTGGTGCCCGACCTGGAGGCGGGCCGGCTGGACGCGGCCGTGGTCTTCGAGCACCCGCTGGACCCGTGGTACCGGGAGTCGACGGTGCAGGTGCGGGTGTTCTTCACCGAGCCGCAGTTGGTCGTGCTGCCGCCCCGGCACCGGCTGGGGCGGCGCCCGGTGGTACGGCTGGCGGAGCTGGCGGACGAAAGCTGGATCGGCACCCACGGCGGCGGCACCGGTGAGCCGGTGCTCGAACGCGCCTGCGCGGCCGAGGGGTTCCGCCCCGGGTGCGCTGCCGCAGCGACCACTACCGGGTCACCGTCAACCTCGCCCGGGCGCGGGATGGGCGTGGCGCTGATCCCCGCGCTCGGCCTGGCCGACGACGCCGGGGTACATGTCTGCCGGCCGGACCACCCCCAGTTGCACCGCCGGATCGGGATGACCCGGGCCTCCAACCGCAATCCGGTGCTGCACGCCTTCCGCGCCGAACTCGACGCCGCCGCAGCGGAGATCGGTTCGCTGCTGCAGCGGCGCCGGGCGGGCTGAACCCCTGCCGTTCCCTGTGCCATGAGCTGCTGGTGTGTCATGCTTCTGGCGTCAGTATCCATTTCAGCTGATTGGACTCCGATGACCCGCCGGATATCCGCCCTCCTGATCGCCGCCGCCGCCCTGCTGTCCCTCGGGGCCGCTTACGGCCAGCACACCGCGCCCCGCACCGCCACCGTCGCCGAGGCCCCCGCCAGTACCGCCGGCGGCCACACCGCCGAGCGCTCCGAGCACCACTGACCGACGCCACGGCCCCGGGCGGGGCTCACCCGGCCCCGCCACCGCACCTCACCGGGCCACCGCACCGGGCCGCAGCACCTCGACGGACCGCTACGCCTCACCGAACGCGGAGCACTTGACCCGCCCGGGCCCCGGTCGGCCGGCCACCGCGCACCGCGACCCGGTCGCCGACCACCGCCACGTCCGCCGGGCGGGCGGCAGCTAGGCTGGCCACCCGTTTCGGCGAGTTGGGAGATCAGGGCATGCCGGGGAGAGCGTCGACGGATGAAGCCGTGCACCTGTTGCAGGGCGAGTTGCAGGCCGGGCAGCGTGCGGTCGCCGATCTGAGCACGGAGGACGCCTGGTCGGCGTTCCTCCGTTTCGGCCGGGCCCGCTTCGACACCCCGGACACACCCGACGCCGACGGGCTGCTCTTCCAGTACGGCACCTACTCGTTCGATGGCCCGCCGACGTTCTCGCTGGACCTCACGCGGCAGTTCGAGATCAACGACAGCAGCGGTGATCACCACCACTACCTGCAGGTCCACTGCGAACTCCGGTATGACTCCGCCGCTCCCCTGAGTGCCTTGGGCAGCTTCGAGTCGTGGTTCTTCCACGACACCGAAGACGATCTCGATCAGTGGGCCGAGGGGCTGACCGATCGAGGGGCCTGGGCGGTCGTCCGCGAGCACAGGCCCGTGGAGATCAGGGTCTACCGAGAGCAGGTATGACCGGAGCCGGACCGACCGTTCACGCAGGGTGCGGTCCGCCTTGCGGGCCGGAGGACGGGGGCCGGGTGGGGGTCGGCCCGGGCGGGTGGACGGGTTCGACCCGGACGAGTGGCAGCAGCCGGCGCCGGTCGGCCGGGTCGAAGCTCCCGGCCAGCGGCGCGAGCACGGTCGCCGCGGACAGGGCGACGGCCTCGGCCAGCCGCTCCGGCCATGGGGTCCCGGCGACCAGGCCCGCGGTGAGCGCGGCCACCGCCGAGTCGCCGGCGCCGGTCGGGTTGCCGCGCACGTCCTCGGGTGGGCGGGCATGCCAGTCGCCCTCCGGCGTGCTGGCGAGCAGCCCGCCGGGGCCGAGGGACACGACGACGGCTCGGGCACCGGCGGCGCGCAGCAGCCGGGCGCCGGTGAGCGGGTCCACCGGCCCCGCCGTCGCGGCGAGTTCGGCCGCGTTGGGCTTGATCAGTGCCGGGCCGGCGGCCAGTCCGGCGAGCAGGGCGGGCCCCTCGGCGTCGAGGACGGCGGGCACCCGCGCCTCTACGGCGAGGGCGACCAACTGCCCGTAGGCGTCCGGCGGCACGCCGAGGGGCAGCGAGCCGGACAGCACGACGGCCCGGGCGGTGCGCAGCAGTCGGCGGTAGCGGACGGTGAAGTCGGACCACTCCTCGGCGGTGACGGCGGGGCCGGGTTCCAGGTAGACGGTCGCGTCGCCGGTGGCGTCCTCGACCACGGCGACGGTGCGCCGGGTGGAGCCCGCGATCGGGAGGAGTTCGTCGCGCAGCCCGGCGGCCGCGAGGTCGGCCCGCAGGGCCTGCCCGGTGGCGCCGCCGACCAGGCCGCTGACCACGGTGTGGTGACCGAGCGCGGCGAGCACCCGGGCGACGTTGACGCCCTTGCCGCCGGCCAGTTCGGTGACGGGCCCGACCCGGTTGCTGCCGTGTTGGGCCACCCGGTCGAGACGGTAGGTGACGTCCACGGCGGCGTTGAGGGTGACGGTGAGGATCACGACGCGCCTCCGGGCGACGAGACGTGGACGAACGGGCCCCCGGTCGGCACGTCCCCGGCCGGAAGGTCCCCCGCCGGCAGGTCCCCCGCCGACAGCTCCCGGGCCAACAGATCCCGGGCCAGCAGGGCCGCACCGAGGCAGCCCGCACTGCGGCCGTGTTCGGCCGCGACCAGCCGGGGCGGGGTACGGAACGCCAGCCGCTCGGCGAGTGCCGTGCCCAGGGGGGCGAGGAGGTCCGCCCCGGCCCGGGCGAGGCCGCCGCCGATCACGATCCGCTCCGGGTCGAGCAGAGCGGTGGTGGCGGCCAGGCCGTCGGCGAGGGCCGCCACCGCCTCGGCCCAGACCTCGACGGCGACGGGCTCGCCGGCCGTCGCCCGCCGGTGCACGTCCTCGGCGCCGAGGTCCGGGGCGCCGGTGAGCCGGGCGTGGCGGCGGGAGATCGCGGAGGCGGAGGCGACGGTCTCCAGGCAGCCCCGGCCACCGCAGGCACAGCGCTCGCCGCCGGGCCGTACCACCAGGTGGCCGAGTTCGCCCGCGATGCCGCGCGCGCCGCTCTGTGGGCGGCCGCCGGTCACCACGGCGGCGGCGATGCCCGTGCCGACGGGGACGAAGACGAAGGAGTCGCTGCCGCGCCCGGCGCCGAGGCGGGCCTCGGCGAGGCCGCCGGCCCGGACGTCGTGGCCGAACGCGACCGGGAGGCCGAGGTGTTCGGCCACCCGGTCGCGGATCGGGAGGTCGTGCCAGTCGAGGTTGACCGCCTTGACCACGGTGCCCGCTGTCTCGTCGACCAGGCCGGGCGCGACGACGCCGACGGCCCTGGGCGGGGCTCCGGCCCGCCGGGCCAGCTCGGCGAGTTCGGCGGCGCAGCCGAGCACGGTGTCGAGGACGGCGCCGCCGCCGCGGGCGGGCCGGGTGGGCCGGCGCTCGCTGCGCAGGACCGTTCCGTCCTCCGCCACCACGGCGCCCTTGATCTCGGTGCCGCCGATGTCCAGGGCGATGACGTTCCCGGCGGCGATGTGGCCCATCGATCCCCCTGCTCGAATCTGCAATGAGTTGCTTGAAGCTGAGCAAAAGATAGGGCAGTCGATCAACTTTGAACAAGAGGGCAGCGGGGGAACTGGTGATCGCGACACCACACGACCCGACCGCCCCCGGGACGACTTGCCTCAGAAGGCGATGCGGACCTTGAGCGCCGAACGCTCGTCCATCGCCCGGTAGCCGTCGGGGACGCCGTCGAGATCCACCGTGCGGTCGAAGACCGCGCCGGGGTCGATCGCGCCGGAGAGCACGTCCGGCAGCAGCTCGGGGATGTAGGCCCGGGCCGGGGCGACACCGCCGGCCAGGGAGACGTTCCGGTCGAACATCTGCGAGATGTCCACACCGGCCGAGCCGCCGTGCGGCACGCCGACGTAGCCGACCGTGCCGCCGTCGCGGGCGATGGAGACGGCGGTCCGCATCGACTCCTCCGTGCCGACGGCCTCCAGCACGGCGTGCGCGCCGAGCCCGCCGGTCAGCTCCCGGACCGCCTCGACGGCGGCCTCGCCGCGCTCGGCGACGACGTCGGTGGCGCCGAAGTCGCGGGCGATCGCGGTGCGCCGCTCGTGCCGGCCGAGCGCGATGATCCGCCCGGCGCCGAGCCGGTGGGCGGCGAGCACGCCGCACAGTCCGACCGCGCCGTCGCCGACCACGGCGACGGTGGCACCGGGGCGTACCCGGGCGGAGACCGCGGCGTGGTGGCCGGTGCTCATCACGTCGGAGAGGGCGAGCAGGCCGGGCAGCAGCTTCTCCTCACCGGCGGCCTCCCGGGGCAGCCGGACCAGGGTGCCATCGGCGAACGGCACCCGGACGGCCTCGCCCTGGCCGCCGTCGGAGCCGACCTGGCCCCAGAAGCCGCCCTCGGGGCAGGAGGTGTGCAGGCCCTCCCGGCAGAACTCGCAGGTGCCGTCCGACCAGACGAACGGGGCGAGCACGAAGTCGCCCGGCGTGAAGCCGGTCACCTCGGCGCCGACCGCCTCGACCACGCCGAGGAACTCGTGGCCGATCCGCTGCCCGGGGACCCGGGCGGCGACGCCCCGGTACGCCCACAGGTCGCTGCCGCAGATGCAGGCGTTGACCACCCGCACCACCGCGTCGGTGGGCCGCCGGACCACCGGGTCGGGCACCTCCTCGATCCGGATGTCGTTGGGGCCGTGGATCACGGTGGCACGCACGAAGACACTCCCGTACTGCTCGGGGACTGGGGTCGGGGCAGTCAGGTTCGCCGTCCGCCCGCCTCCGCGTCCAGCTACATCTCCTACAGCAGGCCCTTAAGCTGGGCTGATGCTCGACGTCCGACGACTCGTCCTCCTGCGCGACCTGGAGGCGCACGGCACGGTGACCGCCGTGGCCGAACTCCACCGCGTCACGCCCTCCGCCGTCTCCCAGCAGCTGCGGCTGCTGGAGGAGGAGGCCGGTACCGCGCTGCTGGAGCGCACCGGACGCTCCGTCCACCTCACCGCGGCCGGGCACCGGCTGGCCGCGGACACCGGGGCGGTGCTCGCGGCGCTCGAGGAGGCCCGGGAACGGCTGCGCACCGGCGCCGGGGAGCCGACCGGCCCGGTGCACCTCGCCTGCTTCCCGAGCGCGCTCGTCCCGCTCGCGGCCCCGCTCGGCGAGGCCCTGGAGCGCGCCCACCGCGGCCTGGAGGTGCACATCACCGAGGCCGAACCCGAGGCCGCCGTACGGCTGTTGCTCCAGCGCCGGGCCGATGTCGCGCTCGTCTACCGCTACACCAACCTCGCCGCGCCCCCGCACCCCGGCATCGAGACCCGCACCCTGCGGACCGATCCGCTGGTCGCGGTGCTGCGGGCCGACCACCCGGCCGCCGCCCCGGCGACGGCCGCGGGCGGCGCGGGGGTCCCGGTCGACCTGCGGGAGCTCGCGGACACCTCGTGGATCACCGCCCCGCCGCAGACCCCCTGCGGGGACGCCGTCCTCCAGGCCTGCCGCTCGGCCGGCTTCACCCCGCGGGTGCGGCACACCTGCACCGACTTCGCCGCCATGACCGCCCTCGCCGCGAGCGGCGGCCACACCGTGCTCATCCCCCGGCTCGCCACCGACCGCCTGCCGCCGTCGCTGACCGTACGGCCGGTGTCGGACGCCACGCTCACCCGCACGATCGAGACGGCGGTCCGCCAGGGCACGGCCCACCAGCCGACGGTCGCCGCCTGCCTCGAAGCCGCCGCCCGGCTGGGCTGAACACGGCGGGGCTGAATACGGCGGGGCCCGGAGAACGGCCCCGGCGGGATCAGCCCGCGAGCGGCGGGTTGAGGCGGGCGAAGGCCTCCTGGCGGCGGTACGGGAAGTACGGGTAGGGCGCGGTGCGGGCGCTGGCGGCGTCCAGGCGGGCGACCTGCTCCGGGGTCAGCGACCAGCCCACGGCGCCGAGGTTCTGCCGCAGCTGCTCCTCGTTGCGGGCGCCGATGATGACGGAGGAGACGGTCGGGCGCCGCAGCAGCCAGTTGATCGCCACCTGGGGGACGCTGCGGCCGGTCTCGGCGGCGACCTCGTCCAGGGCGTCGACCACCCGGAACAGCAGCTCCTCCTCGACCGGCGGGCCGTAGTCGGCGGTGTCGTGCAGCCGGCTCCCGGCCGGGAGCGGCTCGCCGCGGCGGATCCGGCCGGTGAGGCGGCCCCAGCCGAGCGGGCTCCAGACCAGGGCGCCGACGCCCTCCTGTTCGGCGAGCGGCATCAGCTCCCACTCGTAGTCGCGGCCGACCAGGGAGTAGTAGACCTGGTGGGCGGCGTAGCGGGGGCGGCCGTGGCGCTCGGCCAGGTCGAGGGACTTCATCAGCTGCCAGCCGGAGAAGTTGGAGACGCCGGTGTAGCGGATCTTGCCCGCGCGGACCAGGTCCTCCAGGGTGGCCAGCACCTCCTCGATCGGGGTGGCGGCGTCGTAGGCGTGCAGCTGGAAGAGGTCGAGGTGGTCGGTGTCGAGGCGGCGCAGCGCGTCCTCGACGGAGCGGACCAGCCGGGCCCGGGAGGTGCCGGCGTCCTGGGGGCCGTCGCCGAGCGGCAGGCCGGCCTTGGTGGAGATCAGCACCTGGTCGCGGCGGCCGCGCAGGGCCTGGCCGAGCACCTCCTCGGCGGCGCCGTCGGAGTAGACGTCGGCGGTGTCGAAGAGGGTGACCCCGGCGTCGAGGGCGATGTCGAGCAGGCGGCGGGCCTGCTGGACGTCGGTGCTGCCCCAGGCGCCGAACAGCGGGCCGCGGCCGCCGAAGGTGCCGGTGCCGAGGCTGAGGGCGGGGACCTTGAGGCCGGAGGCGCCGAGGCGGCGGTACTCCATGCCGGTGGAGGTGGGTTCGGTGGAGGTGGACATGGCGGTGCCTTCCTCGAAGCCCCTAATGGGACTCTGGTTCCGTTAGGATGGTTCGAAGCTAGCAGACCCCGCCCAACTAATGGAACAGGAATCCCGTTAATGGTCGACGAGCCCTCCTCCCCCGGCACCGTCCGCCCCGGCGGCCGCACCGCCCGGGTCCGCGCCGCCGTCCTGCGGGCCGCCGAGGACGCCCTGGTCGAGCACGGCTTCGCCGGCCTCGACCTCGGCGACCTCGCCCAGCGCGCCGAGGTCGGCCGCACCACCGTCTACCGGCGCTGGGGCAGCACCACCGCCCTGCTCGCCGACCTGCTTTCCGACATGGCCGAGCAGTCCCTACCGCGCACCCGCAGCGGCTCGCTCGCCGAGGACCTGCGGGCCAACGCCCGACTGGTCCGGCGCACCCTGGCCGACCCCAGGCAGGGCGCGCTGTTCCGCGCCGTCCTGGTGGCCGCCAACGGCGACCCGGGCACGGCCGAGGCGCTGCGGCACTTCTACCGGCGCCGGGTCGGGGAGTGGGCGCCGTGCGTCACCGAGGCTGTCGAACGCGGCGAACTCCCGCCCGACACCGACCCGTTCGAGGTGATCCGGGCCGTCTCCGCGCCGCTCTACTACCGGATGCTCACCACCGCCGAGCCGCTGGACGAGGCCGCCGCCGACCGCGCCGCGGCAGCCGCCGAGGCCGCCGCCCGGGCGGGGGCGTACCGGCGGGCCGCGGGCTGAGCCGGTCATCCGGTCAGCCGGTCAGCCGGGAGCACCGACGCATACGGTCCGTCACCTGATCGTCGCCCACCGGCTGCGGAGCGCGACCATCTTTCGTAGCGTCATGCCCATGTCGATCACCTCACGCGCGCGGGCGACCTGGCTCGCCGTCCTGACCACCGCGACCCTGACCACCGCGACCCTGGCGGCGGGCGCCGGCCCCGTGTCGGCCGCGCCCGCCGCCGCCCCCGCCGCCTCCGTGCCGTACTACGAGCAGCAGCTCGGCAACGACTGCGAGGCGGCCGCCCTGCGCATGCTCCTCGCCGCGCGCGGCGTGACCGCCGACGACCAGCAGATCCTGGACCGGATCGGCGTCGACCGGGAGCACCCCGAGTTCGGCCACTCCGGCCCGCGCTCCGGCGACCCCTACGAGGCCTTCGTCGGCGACCCGGACGGCTCCGAGACGGCCGGCACCGGCTTCGGCGTCTACTCCCCGCCCGTCGCCAAGGCCGCCCGCTCGTACGGGCTCACCGTGCGCCAGGACGGCTCGGGCATCTCCGTCCAGCAGCTCAAGGACGAGCTGGCCGCCGGCCACCCGGCGGTCGTCTGGGTGGACTACCTCTGGCGGCACCTCCGGAGCACCACCTACACGGCCTACGACGGGCGGAGCGTGCTGTACGCCGGGCCGGCCGAGCACACCGTCGTGGTCACCGGGTTCAGCGGCGGCCGGGTGTCGCTCAACGACCCCGCGCGGGGCCGGACGACCGTCTCCGAGGACGACTTCGCCGACGGCTACGCCACCTACGGGCACATGGCGGTGGTCATCGACTGAGCGGCGCCTGCGCAGCCTGTGAGCGATGTATGAGTTTTTGGCAAGAACCCGGCCCCGACCCCCACCGGTGGCGCGTTCCCCCAGGTCAACCCCCGATACTGGCTCCCATGGCACGGCTACTCCTGATCGAGGACGACGACTCCGCACCCGAGGCCCCGGCGCTCGGCCCGCGCTGCGGGCTGCGCCGCGGCCTCGGCTGCGGCCACCGCTTCGGGCCGCAGTGACCGCCGCCGCCACCCCGGGCCCCGCACCGGCCACCGCCCCCCGACCGTCCGACGACCCGCCCCCGCGGCCGGGCCCGCACCCGCCGCGGCTGGTCCGGCTGCGCCGCGCCGTCGCCGGGCTGCGGCCGCGCCTGCTGGTCGCCTTCGTCGCCGTCGCCGCCCTGAGCGCACTGGCCACCGCCACCCTCACCTACCGGGCCGCCACCACCTCCACCCTCGACCTGACCAAGGACACCGCCCTGGACGAGCTGCGCCGCCGCGTCGACGTGCTCGCCCCGGCCCTGCCCTTCCCGCCCACCCAGGGCGAACTCGACCGCCTGGCCGTCCAGTTGTCGGGCACCGGCGGCTTCCGCGACTGGCGGGTGCTGGCCTCCTACGGCACCGAGCACTCGGAGTGGACCCAGTCCGTGGCCGTCCCGCCGGCCCTCCAGCACACCGTCGACTCCGGCCACGCCGCCTTCCAGCGCTTCGCCGCCGACGGCCACCCCTGGCTCGCCGTCGGCGTCCCCGTCACCTACGCGAAGGGCGGCCCCGCCGGGGCGTCCGGGCTCACCGTCTACGCCCTGCTCCCCCTCGACCGCGAGCAGAGCGCCGCCACCGCCCTGCTCGCCGGCGCCGCCGGGGCCGGGGCGTTCGCCGCCGTACTGGCCGCCGGACTCGCCCTGCTGGCCGCCCGCCAGGTGCTGCGGCCGGTCCGGGCGCTCGGCGACGCCGCCCGGGCCCTGGCCCAGGGCAAGCTGGACACCCGGCTGACCGTCACCGGGCACGACGAACTCGCCCAGCTCTCCAAGACCTTCAACCACACCGCCCGCACCCTCCAGGGCACCATCGAGGAACTGCGCGCCGTCGAGTCCCAGGGCCGGCGCTTCGCCGCCGACGTCTCGCACGAACTGCGCACCCCGCTGGCCGCGATGCTCGCCGTCACCGACATCCTCGACGAGGACGCCGAGCAGCTGCCCGCCGACACCGCCACCGCACTGCGCATGATCAGCAACGAGACCGTACGGCTGACCAGACTGGTCAACGACCTGATCGAGATCTCCCGGCTGGACGCCGGGGCCGCCCCGCTGCGCACCGAGACCGTCGACGCCGCCACCGCCGTGCGCGAGACCCTCGACCTGCGCGGCTGGGGCGAGCAGGTCGACCTCGACCTGCCCGCCGCCCTGCCCGTCCGGCTCGACCCGCGCCGCTTCGACGTCGTCGTCGCCAACCTGGTCGGCAACGCCCTGCGACACGGCCGCCCGCCGGTGCGGCTCGCCCTGCGGGGCAGCGAGGAGGAACTGGTGCTCACCGTCACCGACCACGGTCCGGGCATCCCGCCCGCCGAACTCCCGCACCTGTTCGACCGCTTCTACAAGGCCGACAAGTCCCGGGCCCGCTCCGAGGGCAGCGGCCTGGGCCTGGCCATCGCCCAGGAGAACGCCCGGCTGCACGGCGGCCTCATCGAGGCCGCCAACGTGCCGGACGGCGGAGCGGTGTTCACCCTGGTCCTGCCCCGCGGGCTGGACGGGGAGGAGGAGTGGTGACCGTCCGCCGACTCGTCCCGCTGGCCGCCGCCCTGCTGCTGACCGGCGGCTGCTCGATCTCCACCACCGGTTCGGTCCGCAGCGGCCAGCCGGCCACCGGCGTCCAGCCCGGCACCCGGCTGTACCTCCTCGACCAGCACGGCATCCGGCCCGCCATCCGCCCGGCCACCCGGCGCGAGGACCTCCAGCAGACCCTGGACACCCTGCTCGCCGGGCCCGACCGGACGGAACAGCGCGCCGGGCTGTACAGCGACCTCCCCAAGGGCGGCCGGGTCCAGGCCACCGCCACCCCCGGCGTGGTCACCCTGCGGCTCTCCTGGCCCGCCGCCTCGCTGTCCGCCCCCGCCATCCAGCAGCTCGTCTGCACCACCGAGGACGCCCCCACCACCGGCCCGGTGCCGAAGGTCGCCATCGTCAGCAGCGACGCCCCCTCGGCCATCCAGCAGCAGTGCGACCTGCATCGCACCGGCTGAGCGGGGGCGTCGCTGACGGCCGAGCGAAACGACTGAGCAGGAGACGGCTTAGAAGAAGGAGTCGTCGTCCTCGTAGTAGTTGTTGACGACCACCTGCGGCTCGTCGTCGCTCAGCGCCTCGTTGAGCAGCATGCCGCCGACCAGGCCGGCCGCACCCGCGCCGATCATCGCGCCGGTGCCGAAGCGGCGGCCGCCCTGCTCCTGCTGCTGGGCGGGCACCTGCGGCTGCCCCTGCTGCGGGTACCCGGCCTGCGGATAGCCGGGCTGCGGGTACCCGGCCTGCGGCGGGGTGTAGAAGGGCGGGACGGTGGTCTGCACCCGCTGGGCGCAGGCGGCGCAGGCCTCGACCTGGCGCGGCACGCCCCACTGCGGCTGCCACAGCACCACGGCCGAACCGGCGCCGTGGGTGGGGTCGAAGAAACACGTCACGGGTGAACTCCCTGTAGCTGGCTGGGCCTTCGGAACGGCGGGGACGGCCGGCGGTGCCACCGGCGCGGCCGGCACGGGCGCGGGAACGGGGGCCGGGGCCGGGGTAGGAGCCGGAGTCACCGGCGCGGGCTGCAGGACGTCGACCCCGAAGTCGGTCGCGATGCCCGCGAGCCCCGAGGCGTAGCCCTGCCCGACCGCGCGGAACTTCCAGTCCGCGCCGTTGCGGTAGAGCTCGCCGAACACCATGGCCGTCTCGCTGCCCGTCTCGGGCGTCACGTCGTACCGGGCCACCTCGGTGCCGCCGTCCGCGTCGACGACCCGCACGTACGCACGGCGCACCTGGCCGAAGCTCTGCCGCCGCTGCGCCGCGTCGTAGATCGCCACCGCGAAGACGACCTTCTCCACCTGCGCCGAGACGTCCCCGAGCCGGACCTCGATCCGCTCCGCGTCCTCGCCGCCCCCGCCGGAGCCCAGGTGGCGGACCGCGCCGTCCGGGCTCTGCAGGTTGTTGAAGAAGACGAAGTGCTGGTCCGTGAGGACCTTCCCGGACGGGCCGCACAACAGCGCGCTGGCGTCCAGGTCGTACCCGGCTCCGGCCGTCCACCCGAGGCACACCCGGACGGACCGCACGCCGGGCGCCTGCCGGTTCAGGGAGACGTTGCCACCCTTCGTCAGGGCCACACTCATGGGGCTTCCTCCACCACCGTCCGAATCACGCTGTTCGACCCCGACAACGCTGTAGAGCTCACGCCGGTTCCCGCCCGTCCGGCCGGATGCGGACGGGGAGTTCCAGCAGGCCGCGGGCCCGCAGCGCGGGGCGGTGGCGCAGCTCCTCGGCCGGGGCGTCCAGGGCGAGGTCGGGGAAGCGGCGCAGCAGGGCGGTGATCGCGAGCGCTGTCTCCAGCCGGGCCAGCGGGGCGCCCAGGCAGTAGTGGATGCCGTGGCCGAGCGCGAGGTGGCCGCTCTCCCGGCGGCGCAGGTCGAGCCGGTCGGGGTCGGCGAACTGCTCGGGGTCGCGGTTGGCGGAGGCCAGCGCGAGCAGCACCGTCTCCCCGGCCGGGACGGTGACCCCGCCGATGGTGACGTCCTCGCGCGGGAAGCGGCGGATGGCCAGCGGGGCCGGGCCGTCGAAGCGGGCGAACTCCTCGACGGCGCCCGCGATCAGCTCCGGTTCGGCGCGCAGGGCGGCGAGCTGCTCGGGGTGGGTGAGCAGGGCGAGGACGGCGTTGGCGATCAGGTGGACGGTGTTCTCGTAGCCGGCGAAGAGGATCAGGAAGGCCAGCGAGGTCAGTTCGTCCTCGCTCAGGCGGTCCTGGGCCTCCCTGCCCTGGACCTCCGTGCCCTGGACCTCCGTGCCCTGGGCGTCCCCGCCCGGTCCGCCGCCCTGGGCGTGCTCGTCGCGGACGGCGATCAGGTCGGAGAGCAGGTCGTCGGCCGGGGTGGTGCGCTTGCGCTCGATCAGGCCGGTGAAGAAGCCGAGCATCGCCTTGACGGCGGCGCGGGCCTGCTCGGGGTGGTCCGGGTCCGGGGTGATCAGGGTGTCGGTCCAGGCGCGGAAGTCCTGCCGGTCGTCCTCGGGGACGCCGAGCAGGTCGCAGATGACGGTGATCGGCAGCGGGGCGGCGTAGGCCGCGAGCAGGTCGACCCGGCCGGACGGTCCGGCGGCCGCCTCGACGGCGTCGAGGAGCTGCTCGGCGACGCGCTCGACCGGGGCGTGCAGGGCGGCGATCCGGCGCGGGGTGAAGGCCTGCCCGACCAGGCGGCGGATCCGGGTGTGGTCCGGCGGGTCCATGTTGAGCAGGTTGGCGTCCAGCGCGGGCGGCAGCGCGAGGCCCCGGTAGTTGCCGGGGGCGGCGTGCGAGCGGTCGAGGGCCAGGCGCGGGTCGGCCAGCGCCCGGCGGACGTCCGGGTAGCGGGTGACCAGCCAGACGGGCAGCCCGTCCGGGCCGGTGACCCGGTGCACGGGCGCCTCGGCGCGCAGCGCGGCGTAGGCGCCGTAGGGGTCGCTGATCAGGGACTTCACGGTCGGATCGAGGGGTGTCACCCGCTCAGCCTACGGGTACGGCGCAGGCACCCTGGCGGGGCGTCAGCCCGCCGCCTAGTGTCAGTGGACATGACAAACGCCCGCCGCTCCGCCACCACCTGGTCCGCCACCACCCGCTCAGACACCACCCGCTCAGACACGACCCGCTCCGACCTCACCCGCTCCACCGCCGGCCGGACCGCCCGCCGCTCCGCCGCCGTGGTGACCGCGCTCGCCGGCGCCCTCGCCGCGCTGCTCGCCCCCGCCGCCGGGGCCCAGGCCGCACCGGCCGGCTGCCGGACCGTCACCACCGCCCCGCTGGACGCCGAACAGGCCCGGCTCCAGGACGCCCGGACCGCCGCCTTCACCGAGCGGTCCGGCCTCGCCGACCTGCTCCACGGCTTCCCCGCCGCGCTCTGCTCCGCCCGCACCGCCGACCGCGCCCAGCGGGTGGTCGACAGCTGGGGCCGCAAGCTCTGGCAGGCCGGCCTCGACCGCGCCCAGGGCCGCCGCCCCGGCGGCGAACTGCCCGCCCTGGACGACCGCCCGCTGTACTGGGCGCGACTTGCCATGACCGTCCGACTCGCCCAGTGGCAGCCCCGGTTCGACGTCGACCACGCCGCTCTGCGGGCCCGTTTCGAGGACGCCTCGCGCGGCCTCGGCGACGGCTTCGCGGACGAACCCGACCCCGGCGTCCGACGGATCTTCGTCAGCGGCTTCGACCCGTACGGCCTGGACACCGAAGCGCGCCGCGCCAACCCCTCCGGAGCGGCCGTCCTGCAACTGCACGGGCAGCGGATCACCCTCGCCGACGGCAGCACCGCCGAGGTGCGGGCCGTCGTCCTGCCGGTGCGCTACCGCGACTTCGACCAGGGCATCGTGGAACGCGCCTTCGGCCCGCACCTGGAGCCCGGCGGCCCGCAGTCCGCCGATCTGATCACCAGCATCAGCCAGGGCTACCCCGGCACGTTCACCCTGGAGGCCTGGGCCGGCCGCGCCCGCTCCGCCGACCCGGCCACCGACAACCTCGGCGCGCTCTCCGGCGGCACCTGGCAGCACCCGGTGGACGCCCCGGGCCTCGGCGACGGCCCGCAGTTCATCCGCACCACCCTGCCCACCGACGCGATGACGGCCGTCCAGCAGCCCTACCCCGTGCTGCTCAACACCCCCGTCACCGAGATCCCCGCAGGCGCCACCGACCCGGTCGACCGCCCCGACGGCCCGACCCCGGGCTCCCGCGCCGTCGCCGGGGGCGGCGGGGGCTACCTCTCCAACGAGGTCGCCTACCGCTCCAACCGCCTGCGCCTCGACCTCGCCCCCGGGCTGCCCGGCGGCCACCTCCACACCCCGGTCCTCACCGGCCTCCCGGACCAGCAGGACCGCGTCACCTCAGCGGAGTTCGAGCAGAACGAGGCCGCCATCGCCGCCCAGGTGCGCGCGATCCTGAGCAGCGCGCGGCTCTGAGTCGGTGCACCCCGCTGAGCCCGGGCCGGGCCCGGGCTCAGCTGCGGCCCGGGCTCAGGCTGGGCGGGCGAAGCGGGTGCCGGCCGCCCGGGCGCGCGAGTCGGCGATCTCGGCGTAGGCGGCGTCCCGTCCCGCCCAGTGCGAGCCCTCGACCGACTTGCCGCGCTCCAGGTCCTTGTAGACCTGGAAGAAGTGGGTGATCTCCAGCAGGTCGAACTCGGGCAGGTCGCCGATGTCCCGCAGCTCGGCGTAGCGGGGGTCCCGGGCCGGGACGCAGAGGACCTTCTGGTCGGGGCCGCGCTCGTCGCGCATCACCCACATCCCGACCGCCCGGCAGGTGAGCACACAGCCGGGGACGGCGGGTTCGCCGCCCAGCACGAGTGCGTCCAGCGGTTCCCCGTCGCCGCCGAGGGTGCGTTCGACGTACCCGTAGTCGGCGGGGTAGCGGGTGGCGGTGAAGAGGGTGCGGTCCAGCCGGATCCGGCCCGCGTCGAAGTCCATCACGTACTTGTTGCGCGATCCCTGCGGGATCTCGATCATCACCTCGAACTCCGCCGGTTCCACGGGCTCCACGGGCTCCACCCTCGCCTCCTCCACTGGTCCTGGGAAGATTGTCCGCCGTCAGGGCTCCGTGAGCAGCTACCGGAACGACACCCGTCGTTCGGGCCCGGCCGATAGCATCCGCACCATGGGGAGCTGGCAGGTCACGGTCATGAACCACCGTCGCGAGTCCGGCGGCCGTCCACAGGGGCGCCCGGCGGGGCCGTTGGCGCGGCGCGACGGCTGGGCCGTGCACGGCGGGGACGGCGAGCTCAGCTGGGTCGACCCCACCGGCGAGGTCCGCTGGCGCCGCCCCTGCCCGGGCCGGCCGAACGCGGCGCACCTCTCCGCCGACCGGGTGCTGGTCACCACCGACTCCTTCGACTACACCGCCTGGGGCCACCTCGGCCCGGCCCTGCTGCTGGACCTCGCCGACGGCACCCTGGTCGCCGAGCTGCGCGGGGAGCGCGGTGCGGCGCTCGGCGACGGGCGCTTTCTCCTGGGCCTGGAGGGATACGGCGCCTTCGACACCAGGGCCCACGACCGGGACGGCGCCGTGGTCGACTCCTGGCGCAGCTACGGCCACTACGTGGTCGGCGCGGTCGGCACCGGCCTGCGGGTGGTGGAGACCGACGGCCGCCACCCCACCGGCAGCCGGGTGGTGCGGCTGCTGCCCGGCGGGGTGGTCCAGCCCGGCCCCCTGCTGTGCGACGCCCTGGCCCCCGAGCCGCTGGTGCTGCCCGACGGCACCCTGCTGGTGCTGGACGCCGGAGTGCTGCGCGCCGTCGGACGGGAGCTGGACGACGCGGTGCTCGCCGAACTGCTCCCGCTCGACCCCGCCGACCGGCCCCGCTTCACCGGTTCGCTGCGCCGCAGCCCCGAGGGCCTGACCGCGACCCTGGTCGAACGCCACCCGACCCGGATGGGCAGCTACAGCTCGCACATCTGGACGCTCGGCCTGCGGACCGGCTGATCAGCGCAACTGTCCTCGCACCACCGGCAGTTCCAGCACCGAGACCGGCCGGAGGTCGATCGCCGCCCGTTGCACCCGTCCCTGCGGGAGCGGGGTGGCGACGGCGGCTGCGGCGGTGCGGCGTGACCGCCGGTGGCCCGTCCTCCCCGTCCCCCCCGTCCGCCCCCGGCTCATCGGCCGGTCGCCTTCCAGGGGCCTTCCTCGGGGCGCGCCTCGGTGTCCGTGCCCGGCCAGGGCGGCATGGTGACGGCGGTGATCCGCAGCGGCCCGTCGGTGTCCGGATCGGCCCGGAACTGGAAGGCGGTGCCCAGCGGGATCGAGACGGCCGTCCCCGGGGCGAGCCGGTGGACCTCCTCCCGACCGTGCTGGCGCCGCCACAGCTCGCCGTGGCCGGCCGTGACCTGCCACAGCTCCTGCACGGTGGCGTGCGAGACGGCGTGGGTGACCTGCCCGGGGGCGAGTTCGAAGACCGCGAGGCTGCCGAGCCCGTCCAGGACCAGCAGCGGGCGGACCTCGGCGCCGTCGGGCGCGGTCACCACGGGGGCGTCCGCTGTCTCGGCGCTCTCGAAGGGTTGGTGCACCGGCTGATCGCTCATCCGACGGCCCGTCCTCTCTGTCCGACCCCGGGGGAATCTGTCCGACCCCGGGAGAACCCGGCTCCGCTACCTAGGGACTCCCCCGAACTCGCGCACCGCGTCGGTGACGATGGCCTCCAGCCGGGCGTGGTGGGCGCCGCGCCAGTAGGCCTGGCCGCAGTCCGCGCACTGGGCGAAGGCGTCGTAGGAGCGCTCGGTGCCGTCGTGCAGCTGCTCGCGCACCGTGGTCTTGCTCACCGTGCGCAACGTGCCGTTGCAGGTGGTGCACCGGCTCCAGGGGGCCAGCGGCGGGGCGAAGCGGGAGAGCACGTCGCGCAGTTGTTCGGCCGGGCGGTGGCTGTAGACGTACGCGCCGGCCCACAGTTCGCGGCGGCGCAGCAGGCCGCGGTCGCGCGAGAGCATGACGCGCTGTTCGGCGGCGGAGCGGGCGGCCAACGCGGCGTCGCCGATGTCGGGGTTCTCGTACGCGGCGTCGATGCCGAGCAGGCGCAGTCGGCGGGTGAGGGTGCCGAGGTGGACGTCCAGCAGGAAGCGCGGCGGGGCGGGCGAGGGCTGCGGCCGGGCGACGGCGGCGACGCTGACCTGCTCGGCGTCGGCCGGGACGTACGAGTCGGGCACCGGGCGGCCGTCCACCAGCAGGCTGCCGACCTCGGTGAGCGGCACGCCCAGGGACTCGACCAGGTGGCCGAGGCTGGAGGTGCCGTCGGTGCGCAGCGCGGTGCGGCCGGCCCGCCGGGGCGCGGAGACGAAGAGGTGCAGCTCAGGGGCGAAGTCGAGCCAGATCTGGGGTCTGTCCACGCGGCCAGCATGCCAGCGGTCGGCGGGCCGGTGCCAGCGGTTTCCGATGCCCCCGCGCGGGGCGCTGCGCGGCGGGCCCGCGGAGTAGCATCGGCCGAATCCGGAACAGCGGCAGCGGCGGTTGGAGCGTGCGATGACCGGGAACGAGCGGCGGGCCCCCACGGGCGGGCCCGCGGCGCCGTACGGCGGCGACGACGACCTCTACGGCGCCTCGGCGGCGGTGGCCCCGACGGCCGAGGAGGACGGCGCGGGAGCCGGGGGCAGGTAGTCGCGGTCGCGCGCCGCCCAGCGGGCCACCGGGCCCATCGCGTACCCGGCGGCCAGGAACACCCCGCCCAGCACCAGCCAGCCCGCGAGCCCGCCGTCGAGCAGCAGCGCGGTGAGCAGCAGCGGCCCCAGGGTGCGGGCGACGGCGACGCCGGTGCCGAAGAAGCCCTGGTACTGGCCGATCCGCTCCGGCGGCGCGAGGTCGAAGCCGAGCTGCCAGGAGCCGGCCGACTGCCGCATCTCGCCCACCACCTGCAGCACGGCCGCGACCACCAGCAGGGCGGCGAACGCCCACACCGGGACGGACAGCACGGACAGTCCGCAGACCGCGCAGGAGGCGAGCAGCAGCACCCCGGAGGAGCGCACGGCCCGGACGGCCGAGTCCAGTCCGCTGACGTCGCGGGCCGCCCGGACCTGGAAGGCCAGCACGGCCAGGGTGTTGAGCACGAACAGCGCCGAGCCGAGCCAGCCGAGGCCGGGGGCACGCTGGGCGATCCACAGCGGCAGGATCAGGCTGAGCATCGGCATCCGCAGCAGCAGCACGGTGTTGACCAGGGTGACGGCGGCGTAGCGGCGGTCCCGCAGCACGGCCAGTCGCGGGCCGGCGGCCGGGTCGGCCGGTGCGGGCGGGGCCTCGGGCAGCCGGCGCAGCACCAGCGCACCGGCCAGGAAGCCGAGGGCGGTGACGGTGAAGGCGCCGAAGTAGGCCCCGGGGGTGCCAATGGTGAGTGCGATGCCGCCGATGGCGGCGCCAACGGCCAGTCCTCCGTTGAGGGTTGACTGGAGGTGGGCGAGCAGTCCGGTGCGCTCGGCGGTCGGCACCAGGCCCGCGACCAGGGCCTGCCGGGCGGCGGTGAGGCCGGACTGCGCGGTGGCGTAGAGGCAGACGGCGAGCAGGAACAGCGGGTAGGAGCGGACCACCAGGAGGACGGCGACCACACCGGCCGTGGCGAGCGCGAGGGCCACGGCGGTGCGGCGCGGGCCGCGCCGGTCGGCGAGGGCGCCGAGCGGGACGCCCGCCAGCGAGCCGAGCGCCCAGGCGACGGCGAGGCCGAAGCCGAGGGCGGTCGGCGACATCCCGATGACGCGGGTGAAGTAGAGCGCGGAGCAGGTGTAGTAGGCGCCGTCGCCCACCGCGCTCGCCAACTGGGCTGTGGCGAGCGTGCGTTGGGGGCCGGCGGGGGGCAGCAGGGCGGGCCGGGCGGCGCTCTGGTTCGGCACTTCTCTCCTGTCGGATCCAGGCGGGCGGTCATGCGGACAGTCATGCGGACGGACATGCGGGCGGCCCTGCGGACGGTCGACCGCGCAGGCGGTGGACCGGTCGGACGGGCGGCGCGCGGGCCGGACGTTCGCTACCGCTCGGAACGCTCCTCGGTGGGACGGGGTCCAGCCTAGGGAAGAAGTGGACCGGCCGACAGGTCCATTGATCTTGAATTTTCCCGGTCCACTTCCGTGGTCCCGCCGCACCGCCGGACGATCCGTGAACTCCCGTACGACGGAACCCTGTTGATCGTCCGGCAGCATCCCGAGCGGCCCGCCGACGCCCGGCCCGCCCGGCCGAAGACCCCTCCGTACCCGCTCCGACTCCCCCGGACGAAGCGGACCGGACACCTCCACCACCCGGCCGGAGGGCCAAGATTGGCCGTGTTGACCCGTCAGTAACGCCCTCCTATGCTCATCGGCGTCCGCTCTCCGGCACTGGGGCCGAGGCCGTCCGCGCCCGCCCGATCCGGCGCCGTCTCCGGCTCGAAGGGCCCCTCCCATCAGTACCTCCACCGCCCCCTCGGGCCGCGCCGACCGCGAGGACCCCACCGGCCCCGCGGAGCCCGTACGGCCCGCCGAGCCCGTGGACCGTGCCGAGCCCGGTGAGCCCACCGGCCGTCGCCGCTTCCTGACCTACCTGCTGGCCGCCCCCACCCTCACCGTCGCCGCCCGGTTCGGCCTCGACGCCGCCGCGCCCGCCACCGCCCGGGCCGCCGAGCGCACCGCCGCGGCCACCCGCGACGCCGCCGCGCCCCCGCAACTGCTCGGCCTGCCCGGCATCCCCGACGTCCTCGACCTCGGCGACGCGATGATCCTCGCCGGCCTGCCGACCTCCCACCTGCTGGTGCTCGAAATCACCCCCGCCGGGCGTGCCGCGCTGTACCTGCCCCGGCTGGAGGTCGGCCAGGGCCTCACCACCGCCATCGCCATGCTGGTCGCCGAGGAACTCGACGCCGACCTCACCGACGTGGACGTGCCGCTCTCCGACGGCCGCCCCGAACTGCTCTTCAACCAGCTCACCGGCGGCTCCAACTCGGTGCGCTCGCTGTACGACCCGGTGCGCGCCGCGGCCGCCGCCGCCCGCGCCCGGCTGGTCACCGCCGCCGCGAACCGCTGGAACGTTCCCGCGACCACCCTGCGCACCGCCGGCTCCGCCGTCCTCGCCCCCGACGGCCGGCGCCTGCGCTTCGGCGAACTCGCCGCCGACGCCGCCACCGTGGCCGTACCCGCCGTCCCCACCACCCCCAAGCCGGCCGACCAGCGCCGCCTGGTCGGCCGGCCCACCGGCCGCATCGACGCCCGCGACATCGTCACCGGCCGCGCCAAGTACGCCGGAGACCTCCAGATCCCGGGCGCCGCGCCCACCGTCGTCGCCCGCCCGACCACCGTCAACGGCACCCTCAAGTCCCTGGACGCCTCGGTCGCCCGCGCCATGCCCGGGGTCCTCGCCGTGGTGCAGATCCCCACCGGCGTCGCCGTTCTCGCCGAGACCTTCGACCAGGCCCTCAAGGCCCGCGACGCGCTGCGCACCACCTGGAACCCCGGCCCGGCCGCCGACCTCTCCACCGAGGACGTCCGGGCCCGGCTGCGCGCCGCGCACGCGCCGTTCCTGCTGCCGCCGCTGCTCACCCCGTACCTGGACGGCGAGTTCGACTTCGCCTTCGTCAACCACGCCCCGATGGAGGTGCTCACCGCCGTCGCCGACGTCCGGCCCGGCCGCGCCGAACTCTGGTTCGCCGCCCAGAGCCCGATCATCGCCCAGCAGACCATCGCCGCCGAACTCGGCCTGCCGCAGAACGCCGTCACCGTCCACGTCGTACGCGGCGGCGGCTCCTTCGGCCGCCGGCTGTTCTTCGACGCCGCCCTGGAGGCCGCCCAGATCTCCCAGGCCGCCGGCCGCCCGGTCAAACTGATGTGGACCCGCAACGACGACATGCGGCACGGCCGGATGCGCCCCGCCAGCCACCACCGCATCCGCGCCACCTACGGCCTCGGCCAGGTGCTCACCTGGGAGCACCGCGCCGCCACCGTGCGCACCGACCTCTCGCACGGCCTCGGCGAGGCCCTCACCGGCGCCGGGTTCAACCTCTCCGTCGCCGGGATCAGCCTCGCCCAGGCCTTCTTCCTGCTCACCGAGAAGAACCCGTACAACGTCGGCGTCCCCACCCAGCTGCTCGCCGAACTCCCGCTGCCGCTGCACACCGGCAGCTGGCGCTCCGTCTACTCCGGCATGGTCCGGGTCGCCGACGAGATCATGATGGACGAACTCGCCCGCCGGATGGGCCAGGACGAGGTCGCCTTCCGGCGCGCCCGGGTGCGCGACGCCGCCGGCCGGACCCTCCTGGACACCGTCGCCAAGGCCGGCAACTGGGGCCGCCCGATGCCCGACGGCCAGGCCCAGGGCGTCGGCTACCACGACGAGAACGGCGGCCGGGCGGCCTACCTGGTCGAACTCGACGCCACCGACCGCGCCAACCCCCGGGTCACCAAGGCCGTCATCGCCGCCGATGTCGGCCAGGTCATCAACCCCCGTGGTCTGGAAGCCCAGTTGACCGGCGCGCTGATGGACGGCATCTCGGTGATCCTGCAGGCCGGCAACCACCTCGACAACGGCGCCTTCCGGGAAGGCAGTTACGCCGACTTCCACTACGCCCGGCAGCGCAACGCCCCGCCGACGGTCGAGATCCACCTGATGCCGCCCAGCGGATCTCCGGGCGGGGCGGGCGAGTTGGGCGTGCCCGCCGCCTCCGCCGCCGTCGCCAACGCCTACGCCCGCGCCACCGGCACCAGCCCGCGCTCCTTCCCGATCAACTTCTGAGGACCTCGACTCCCCATGCCCACCCACACCTTCGTCCTCAACGGGCAGCCCGTCAGCGTCGACGCCCCGGACGACATGCCGCTGCTCTGGGTCCTGCGCGACAAGCTCGGCGTCACCGGCCCCAAGTACGGCTGCGGCGTGGGCGTCTGCCGCGCCTGCACCAGCCACCTGGACGGCCAGGAGTTCCAGCCCTGCACCCGCTCGGTCAAGGACTGCGCGGGCCGCACCGTCACCACCATCGAGGGCCTCGCCGACGGCGACACCCTCCACCCCGTCCAGGAGGCCTGGATCGACTGCGACGTCGCCCAGTGCGGCTTCTGCCAGCCCGGCCAGATCATGACGGCCGTCGCCCTGCTACGCCGCACCCCGAACCCGACGGACGCCGACATCGACCAGATCCAGAACATCTGCCGCTGCGGCAGCTACCCCCGCATCCGCGAGGCCATCAAGCGCGCCGCCACCACCGGCCAGGCCCACTGACCGCGCGCCGCAGAGGACCCTATGCGCCGGTGCCCGCCGCCGGGTCGCGGCCGAAGAAGGCGGCGAGCCGGTCGTACGCCGGGGCGTCCGGCGGGGCGGGGACTTCGGGGCCGAAGGCGTGGTGGTCGGCCTCGTCGCCGCGGTACTCGGGTTTGAGCGCGCCGTGCGCCCAGTCGAGTGCCGCCCGGGCCACCTGGTGGTCCAGGCCCTCGGTGGACCGGCCGGTGGCGCGGGCCAGGTCCCAGGCGTGGACGGCGAATTCGGCGGTCTGCTGGTCGACCGGGAAGCGGGCCGGGAGGGTGGCGCCGCCGGGGAGCTCGACCGTACCGGTGAGGTCCCCGGCGGCGCGCCAGGCCTCGACCAGCCGCTCGGCCCCGGCTTCGAAGGCGTGCAGCCAGTCCTCCTCGACCCGGTCGAAGGGCCGGCTCCAGTCCGGCTGCCCGCCTTCGGCCCGGACGGTGAACTGCCGCAGGTCGTACAGGAGGTGGCTGATCAGGTCGCCGACGTCCCAGGAGCGGCAGGGGGTCGGGTGGCCGGCCAGTTCCACGCCGGTGCCGTCGATCAGCCCGGCGGTCTGGGCGAGGGCCCGGGCGAGCAGCTCGATCGGGTCCACCGGCTCGGCCGGGTCGTCCACCGCGGTCATGGCACACCTCTCGGTCGGGCGTGGGGCGCACGGGCCGTGCCGGGCGATCGTAAGCGTGGTCGCCGACGACCGCCCGGCACGACACCGCCACCCCCGCCGAACGGGAGACGCGCCCGGAGGTCAGGCGGCGAAGCCGCCGTCCACCGACAGTTCCGCGCCGGTGACGTAGCGGCCGTCCTCGCCCACCAGGTAGGAGACGGCGCCCGCGACCTCCGCCACCGTGCCGTAGCGGCCGAGGGCGACGAAGCCGCGCTGGAAGTCGGCGGACTCGCCGTCGGCCGGGTTCATGTCGGTGTCGATCGGGCCCGGGTGGACGAGGTTGGCGGTGATCCCGCGCGGGCCGAGCTCCCTGGCCAGCGCCTTGGTCAGGCCGATCAGCGCGGCCTTGCTGGTCGCGTAGAGCGCGGCGCCGGGGAAGACGACGCGCTGGGCGATGCAGCTGCCGATGCTGACGATCCGCCCGCCCTCGGTCAGGTGCGGGACGGCCGCCCGGGCGTACAGGTACGGCGCCCGGACGTTCACCGCCAGCACCCGGTCGACCTCCTCGACCGTGCTCGCCTCGATCGGCCCGCCGGCCCCGACGCCCGCGTTGTTGACCAGTACGTCCAGCCGCCCGAACCGCTCGACGACCGCCGCCACGGCCGCCTCCACCGCCGCCGGGTCGGCGCTGTCGGCGCGCACGGCCCAGCCCGTCCGCCCCATCGCGGTGATCTTGGCGACCACCTCCTCGGCCCGCTCGGCCGAGCCCTGGTAGCTCAGCGCCACGTGGGCGCCGTCCTCGGCCAGCCGCAGCGCGACCGCGGCCCCGATCCCCCGGCTGCCGCCGGTCACCAGGGCCACCTTGCCGTCGAGCGCCGCCGCACCGTTCATCGTCATGTCCTCGGATCTCCTTGTGCACCGTTGTTCCGATCGCGTCCCGGCCGGGTGCCGGCCGGCGTTCCGCTCTCGGTGGGTGAGTCGATCCTGTTCCGGATTCCTTGACGTCTCCGGCGGTATTCGGACGTTGCGTTCAACATTCAACTACGACTCCGCGCGCCCCCGGGGCACGACCGCCCGCCGGTAGTACGACCCGACCGCCGGCTGCCCGGTCCAGTTCGGCCCGGCCGACGGGTCGGCACCCGCGTACTCGAACGGCAGCGCGACCGGCCGTCCGCCGTCCAGGAGCAGCAGGTGACGGCGCGGGCGGTACTCGACCCCGGCCGCCCGCAGCGCGGCCAGCACCGCCCGGCCCGCTCCGGAGCCGTCGGGGCGGCGCACCGACTCCGGGTCGAAGTGGGCGGCGAAACGGCCGTCCGGGCTCAGCCAGGAGGCGGCGCGGGTGATCGCGCCGAGCTGGTCGCCGAGGTAGTGCAGCCCGTGCACACAGGTGATCAGCTGGTACGACCGCTCGGGCGCCCAGTCGGCGAGCGCCGCCGTCACCAGGCGGAGCCGGGCCCCGGCCGGCGGGACAGCCGGCGGGACGGGCGGCGGGACCAGCGGTCCGAGCAGGTCCACCCCCGTCAGCTCGGCGCCGGCGGGCAGCGCTGCGGCCGCCTCGACCAGCGCCCGGCCCTCCCCGCTGCACAGGTCCAGCCAGCCGGGCGCGGCGCCGCCGTGCTCCCGGAGCCAGGCGGCGGGGTCGAAGCCCAGCTCACGGGTGTAGCTGTTGACGCCGCGGAGCCCGCGCCCGCGGTTCATCGTGCTGTTGGCCACCACGGAGGAGGCGGTGAGCGCACTGTCATCGATCAGTCGGACCATCGGACGACCCTATCGACGCGGAAACCCGGCACGCCGAAGGGCCCAGGCGCGAGGACGCACCCGGACGCGCCGAACGGCCACCCCACGCAGGGGTGGCCGCCGGAGCGCGCCGGATCTCACCGGATCTCACCGGTGGGCGGTGGAGCGTCAGACGGTCAGCGTCTGCCCCGGGAAGATCAGGTCCGGGTCGGCGCCGATGGTGCGGGCGTTCTTGCTGTACAGGCCGTCGGTGTCGACGCCGAACTTGGCGGCGATGTCGCTCAGCGTGTCACCGCTGCGGACGGTGTACTCGCCACCGGCGGTGTTCTTCGCCGCCGCCGGAGCGGACTGCACCGGCTTGGCCGACGGACGGCCCTGCGGGGCCTGCGCGGCGTTCGGCTTCGCCTTCGGGGCGGCCGCCTTCGGAGCCGCCTGCTGGGCGGCCTTGGGGGCCGCCTTCGCGGCCCGCTTGGCCGGCTTGGCGGCGCTCGCGGGCCGGTCCGCGGCACCCGAGCCCGCCGAGGTGTCGACGGCGGCCGGCGCGCCGCCCCTGCTCAGGCCCGCCTTCTGGGAGCACACGGGCCAGGCGCCCGGCCCCTGCGAGGCGAGCACCTTCTCGGCGACGGCGATCTGCTGCGCCCTGGTCGCCTGGTGGGCCTGGGGAGCGTACGCGGTTCCGCCGTACGCGGCCCAGGTGGAGGGGGTGAACTGCAGTCCGCCGTTGAAGCCGTTGCCGGTGCTGATGCTCCAGTTCCCGCCGCTCTCGCACTGGGCGACGGCGTCCCAGGTGGAGGAGGGTGCGGCGGAGGCCGAGGTGGCCGTGACGAGGCCGGCCACCGGCAGGGCCGCGACGGCGGCGCCTGCGACGACCGCCATCCGCAGGCGGTTGCGCTTGCTGGTGGTGGTCTCGGTGGCAGCGGCGGTCTCGTGACGGGAAGTCATGAATGTCCTCTCGACAAGCCCCGGGCGGGCAGGCGGAACCAGGCCCGGGACACGGGCCGGTCGGTTGCGCTCACCTCACTCGTCGGGCGGCCGGCCACGTGTCGGACGTGCCGTGCCGCCCCGGCCACCTCCACTCGCCGACGGCCTCTTCGAGCCGGTCTCGTCGGCGGGCACCGCCCTCGCGCCGGGGGTCAGTCGGCGGGCCGTGCGTCGGGGTGAACCCGGGTGGCGCTCGTTGCGCCGCCAAGAAAGCTAGGGGCACATCCGAGGCTCAGCAAGCAATTCTTGGTTCTCGCAGGTCAGTTGACTGTTACCGGCGGTATCGATCAAGAAACGGAGCCCGGTTCGACCGCATTTGACCGCATTTCAGGGATCGGACGATCAATTTCCGTGCCCTCGCTCACATCTGTCCGTTCGTGAACTCCCGCACACCATCGACCGTCCGCGATCAGGAAGTGACGGATCGTCACCAGGACATCCGGAGTTCCCGGTTCGGACCACCGGTCGAGTGGGATCCGTCACCGGCGACACGCTCCGCAGCCGAGCAACCCCGCTCAGCTACGGCCGTCGAGCTCCGCGTCCCGCGCCAGCAGCGCCGCCTGGACCCGGTTCTCACAGCCCAACTTGGCCAGGATCCGGCTGACGTAGGTCTTCACCGTCGCCTCGCTCATGTGGATCCGGGCCCCCGCGTCCGCGTTGGACAGGCCCTCCCCGAGCAGCGCCAGCACCTCCAGCTCGCGCCCGGTGAGCACCTCCAGCCGGCGCCGCGCCTCGGCGCTGCGGGTGGCCGCCGAGCTGCTCCGCCCGGCGGCCAGCGAGTCCACGATGTGCCGGGTGGCGGCCGGGGAGAGGAAGGCGTTCCCGCCAGCCGCGGCCCGGACGGCCTGGATCAGCTCGTTCGGCGCGGTGTCCTTGAGCAGGAACCCGGCGCCGCCCTCGGTCACGGCGCGCAGGACGTTCTCGCGCTCCCCGAAGGTGGTGAGGATGATCGCCCGTGCGCCGGGCGCGACCCTGCCGAGCTCCCCGAGCGCCGTCAGTCCGTCCATCACCGGCATCTGGATGTCCAGCAGGACGACGTCCACCCGGTGCGCCCGGGCCAGCTCCAGCGCCTGCCGGCCGTCGGCGGCCTCCGCGACCACCTCGATGTCCTCGGCCGACCCCAGGATCATCCTGATCCCGGCCCGGATGAGCGGCTCGTCGTCGGCGACGAGGACTCGGATCACGCTGGTCATTCCCCTCGAACGGTGGTGCGGCTGGAACCCCATCCTCACATCCCGGCCGCGCCCGCCTCCCGCCCGGGGCCCGGCGGAACCGACCGGCACGGCCCCGGACCGGACCCGAACCGGCCCCGGACGCCCGGACGGCACGGCGGCACGGGCGGCACGGGCGGCACGGCGGCACGACGCCCGGACGGCACGGCGGCGTCAGCCGGTCACGTACTCCACCTTCTCCACCAGCACCCCGCCCTTGAAGCAGAACCGCGCCACGCGGTTGTCCGACCAGGAGTCGCCCTGGCCGTCCTTCTCCAGCGAGAACCAGCGGCAGTGCGAGTCCTCCGGCCGGGGCGGCCCGGCGGACTGGAAGTCGGAGGTGAAGAAGTCGTTGCCGGGCGGGAGCTGCCGCAGCACCTCGCCCCGCGAGTCGCCCACCTGGATCCGGTCGTAGACCGACTGCTGCACCGTCGCGTCGTTGGCGCCCCGGACGAAGGCCACCACGCCCCAGGCCACCAGGCTCGCCAGGATCAGCATCACCGCGCCCACCCCGGCCGCGCAGCCGAGCGCCGGGCGGCGCCGGGCGCCCTCCGCGCCGTCCACCGGCGGCAGCCCGCCGACCGCCCAGTCCTCCTCGGCCGCCAGGGCGGCGGCGCCCTCGGCCTCCGCCCCCTCGTACGGGAGGACGGCGGCCAGCCGGAAGCCCCCGTCGGGCGTCGGGCCGGCGTGCACCATGCCGCCGACCAGCCGGGCGCGCTCCCGCAGGCCGGTCAGCCCCTGTCCGCCGCTCACCACCGACCCCGCGCCGGCGCGCGCGCCCACGAGCTCCGGCGCGGGGGGGTTGGTGACCTCCACCACCAGGGCGTCCGGCTCGTACCGGAGCGCGACCGCGATCGGCGCGCCGGGGGCGTGCTTGTGCGCGTTGGTGAGCGCCTCCTGCACGATCCGGTACGCCGCGTGGTCGACCGCCGCCGCGAGCGGCCGCCGCTCGCCCTCGACGCCGAGCTCCACCACCGCCCCGGGCGCCCGGGAGGACTCCACCAAGCCCTCGATCCCGTCGACCCCGCCGCGCGGGGCCGCCGACCCCTGGGCGCCGACGACCGCGGGCGGCAGCGCCGTCGACTCGTCGTGCAGCACCCCGACCACCTCGCGCAGCTCGCGCATGGCCGCGACCGCTGCCTGCCGCAGCACCCCGACCGCCTCCCGCTGCCGGTCGCCGAGGGTGCGGTCGACCTCCAGCGCGCCCGAGTGCACGGAGATCAGCGCCAGCTGGTGGCCCAGGCTGTCGTGCATGTCCTGGGCGATCCGGTGCCGCTCCCGCAGCCGGGCCTGGTGCACTACCATCGCCCGCTCGCGCACCAGCTGGTCGTTGCGCTCGCGCAGCGCGTCCAGCAGGGCGCGGCGCTGCGCCCGGTAGCGGCTGTAGAGGGCGGGCAGCGCGGCGAAGACCAGGAAGACGCCGAGCGACAACCCGATGATCAGCTTGGGCGAGTACGAGGCGCCGTCCTTGAGCATCCCGAACATGGAGAACATCAGGTAGCTCAGCACGAAGGCGCCGACCAGCCGCCACACCCGGCCGATCCGCGCCCCGGCCACCCAGCCCGCGCACACCAGCAGCGGGAACGGCCCGAGCGACCAGCCCGCCAGCGTCCCGGCCAGCACCAGCACGGTCGCCGGGAACCCGCGCCGCAGCAGCCACAGCGCGGCGACGGCCAGCCCGAAGGGCACCGCCAGGTCGGTGGCGGTGAGGATCTCCAGCAGGGCCGCCAGCAGGCCCATCAGCAGGGCCGCCACGGCCTCGCCGACCACCCGGCGGGGGCGCCAGGGCCCCGGGAGGGCCGTCCGTACCGCTTTCGACCAGGCCCGTGCGATTGCTTCCACCCGTCGAGGCTAACCGGGTGACCGCCCCGGCCGCGGTCACCCTTCGTCGCCGCCCGGACCGACGAAAGTCGCCGCTCCTCCGCCGCCCGCGCTGCCCGGCCCGCCGCCGTCCACGCCGCCCGCACCGCCGCCGCCCGCGCTGCCCGGCCCGCTCTCCGGCTCGAAGGCCGTGAGCAGCAGCGCCACGTCGTCCACCCGCCCGGTCGAGCCGACCTCGCGCAACAGCCGCTCGGCCAGCTCCTCCAGCTCCTCCCCCGCCCGGCCGTGCGCCAGCGCCGCGCGCAGCCGGTCCACCCCCTGGTCGATCGCCAGCGCCGGGTCCTCCACCAGCCCGTCGGTGTAGAGGACCAGCAGCGACCCGGGCCGCAGCCGCAGCTCGCTGACCGGGTACACCGCCCCGTCCGCCACGCCCAGCAGCGGCCCGCCCGGCACGTACAGCGCCTCGGCCCGTCCGTCCGGGTGCCGCAGCACCGGCGGGAGGTGGCCGGCCCGGCCGATCCGCACGGTGCCGTCGGCGGGGGTGAGGCGGACCAGGCAGCAGCTGGCGAGCAGCCCCGGGTCGAGGTCGAGCAGCAGCCGGTTGGTGCGGGCCAGAACCTCGCCGGGCGGCTCACCGCTGCTGGCGAACGCCCGTACGGCGCTGCGCAGTTGGCCCATCGCGGCGGCCGCCCCGACACTGTGGCCCTCGACGTCGCCGATCACCAGGGTGAGGTCGTCGCCGGTGACGATCGCGTCGTACCAGTCGCCGCCGATCTCCATGCCCTGGGTGCCCGGCAGGTAGCGGGCGGCGGTGCGGATGCCGGGCACCTGCGGGAGCCGGTGCGGCAGCAGGGCCTGTTGCAGGCCGCGGGCCAGCGTGAACTCGGCGTCGTACAGCCGGGCCCGCTCCAAAGCCTGGGCGATGAAGCCTCCGAGGCCGGTGAGCAGTCCGCGCTCCTCGACGGTGAAGGGGTGCGCCCGGTCGAACCCGAGGATGCAGCTGCCGACGGGACGCCCGGAGGCGATCAGCGGCAGGAAGGCCCAGGCGCCCATCTCGTCCAGGGCGAGACCCGGGTAGGCGGCGGCGAGCTCGCGCACCGACTCGAAGAAGATCGGGGTGCCGGTGCTGAGCGCCTCCGCGCCGGGGACGCGGGCGTCCAGCGCGGTGCCCTCGAAGCCGTCCAGGAAGCCGTCGGGGTAGCCGCTCTGCGAGACCAGGTGCAGCCGCTGGTCGCGCACCGCGTAGATGGCGAGCTCCTGGCCGCCGAAGGCCGGCAGGAGCTCCTCGGCCACCGCCCGGCAGACGTCCCGCACGGTGACCGCCTCGGTGAGCGCGCCGGCCAGCTGGAGCAGGTGGTGGGTGCCGCCGATGCCGCCGCCGCTACCGCTGCCCGCACCGGCCGTGGCGGCGGGCGGCGCCACGGCGGTCGGCGGCTCGGCCGCGCCCGGCGGGGGGTCGGCGGCGACCACCCGGGCGGTGACGCCGTGCGGGTCGGGGTAGAGCGAGAAGGCGAGCCAGCCGTCCGGCGGGCGGACCGCCAGGAAGGCGGTGGGCTGCTGGGAGATCAGGGCGGCGCGGTAGCGGTTCTCGTAGAAGGGGTCGGCGAGCCAGGGCAGCACCTCCCAGGGGTGGCGGCCGACCAGCTCCTCGGCGCCGGCCCCGAGCAGCGGCTCGGCGGCCCGGTTGACGTAGCCGATCAGGCCGTCCGGGTCGAGCGAGACCAGGCCCTCGTGCAGCCGCTCGACGGCGGCGGCGGCCGCGGTCAGGGTGCGGACGTCCAGGACGGCGCCGACCAGGTGGGTCCCGCCGCCGGTGATCGCCCCGGGCACCCGGGCCCACAGCTCCACCGGGTACGGGCGGCCGCCCGGTCCGAGCACCCGCACCCGGGCCGCCAGCACCTCGCCGTGCTCCAGGGCGGTGCGGGCGGCGGCCCGGAACTCGGGCACGTCGCCGGGGGCGATCCGGCGGGTCAGGCAGCGCACCGTGCCGTCGAACTCGCCGGGCGCGAAGCCGAAGATCTCCCGGAACCGCACGTCCGCCGCGAGCACGCCACGGGCCACGTCCCAGTCGAACAGCCCGACCCGGGTGGTCGGCACCGACGGCGGCGCCAGCTCCACCACGGCGGCGTCCCCGGCCGGCTCCACCGGCTGCCCGGCCGCCGCCACCCCGGCGAGCCCCGCGCCCAGCCGGGAGGCGACCGCCTCCGGGCGACCGCCGTCCCCGGCCGGCACCCCGTCGTCCGAGGCCGGCCACAGCACGCTGAGCACCCCGAACCGCTCCCCGCCGTGCTCCACCGGCACGCAGACGGAGACGAAGTCGTACGGCAGCCCGACGGCCAGCTGCGGGAAGCGCCGCAAGGTGTCCTCGGAGTCGGACAGCGTGACGGTCCGCCCGGTCCGGAAGCAGACCGCGACCGGCAGCGGTCCGGCGGCCGCGACCCGGCGGAACGGACTCATGATCGACAGCGGCACCCCGACGAGGGTCCGCAGCACCAGGGACCGCCCGTCCCGCGAGCGCAGGTGCACCATCGCCCCGTACGCCCCGGTCGACGCCAGCACCTCCCGGACGGCCTCCGCCAACAGCTCGTCCCGCGCGTGCGCCGCCTCCGGGCCCGCCGCACGGACCGGTTCGGCGTCCCCGCCGGTCGGCCGCGGATCGCGCATGCTCCCTTGCTACGTCCGGCCCGGAACCGTGTCAAGGCGAGCCCTGCCCGCCCCGGGCGGCCCACCGGCCCCACCCGCACCGGCACGGACGCCCCGCTCGCCCGGCCGAACCGCTCCACCCGCACCGGCACGGACGGCCCGCTCGCCCGGCCGAACCGCTCCACCGGGCAGGTGACGCGCTACGGCAGACCGGTGAGGTCGACCTCCACCGGGTACGGCACCGCGGCCTTCACCAGTCCGGTGAACACCTCACCGGCCCGGTACACCCGGCTCGCCTCGTCCAGCACACAGGTGTGGACGACCGGCACCCGGCCCGCCGCCTGCTCGACCCGCCAGTAGTAAGGGAATCCCGGCCTGTGCGTACTGGTCGGGCTTGACCACCCGGTCGGTGGTCTCCGAGCCGGGCGCGACGACCTCGACCACCAGCAGCACCTGCTCCGGCCGGGCCGGCCCCTCGTCGACCAGGTCGGCCCGGTAGACCGCCACGTCCGGGCGGCGGTTGTCGAGCGGCACGTCCCGCAGCCGCAGGTCGAAGCCGCAGTCGGCGTTCCAGGCGGCCCCGCCCGCCTCGTCCAGGGCGTTCGCCACCAACCGCGCGATCCGGCTGTGGCGGGCCGAGCGGCTCGGACGGGCGACCACCGCCCCGCCGACGATCTCCACCTCGGCGCACTGCTCCTCGGCCCAGCCGTCGTACTGCTCGGCCGTCACGGTGGACATCCTCGGGCCTCCTGGGCGCGCCGGTACTCGTTCCGTCGGACGCAGCGTAGTAGCCCGGCGGTCGCCGCCTGGGATGGTTCGGGGACCGTTCGATATCCTCCCCGGCGGGTGGTGGCACGGTGGCCGCCGGGGGTGGGAGTGAGGACCGGATGAAGTCGCCCGAGGGGCCCGTGCAGGACGCCGCCTGGCAGTGGGACGGAGAGGCGGACGGTGCGGACGCGGTGTCCGGGGACGTGCTCGGCGGTGGGGGCCCGGACGGCGGCGGTCCCCGGCTGAGCCGGCGCGGGCTGCTGATCGGGGCCGGGGTGCTGGCGGCCGGCGGGGCGGCGTGGGCGCTGGGCCGGGTGGAGGGCGACGGGCCGACGCCGTCGCCGTCGCCGAGCGGGCCGCAGCCGACCGCGACGTCCGGGCCGACGCCGCTGTGGACGTACCGGGGCCCGCAGGCGATGACCCCGGAGCGGCTGCTCGCCGCGCCACAGGGAGCGGCGTTCCTCTCCAAGGCGGGGTGGCAGGCCCTCGATCCGGACACCGGTCGCCCCGGACGGCTGCTGGTGTTCGACCCGCCGGCGCCCAAGGACTGGCCGAGCGACCGGGAACTGCCCGCCGGAAAGGTCGCGGTCTGGCGCGACTACCTGTACACGGCCACCTCCCGGGGCCACCTGGACGCCCACCACCTCACCGACCCGGCCGCCGACTGGAGCCTGGCACTGCCCGACGAGCTGGACGGTCAGGTCCAGCTCACCTGCCTGAGCGCGGGCGTCCTCTACGGCTGCCTGTCGAGCTGGCCGCGCTCGGACGGCTCGGTGCCGAGCAGCCGGATCTTCGCCGTGCGGCTGGACCAGCGCTCCCTGCTCTGGTCCGTCGCGGTCGACCACCAGGAACGGCCCGTCGCCGCCACCGCCCCCTACGACAAGAACCTGCTGGCCTGCGTCCGGTCGACCGGCGAACGGATCGAGCTGGTGGTCCGGGACGCCACCACCGGCGAGGAGCTCTCGACCGCCGCCGTCAGCCAGGACTTCGGCTGGTGCGTCGCCTCCGGGGCGTCCTTCCTCGTGCCGGACAGCAACGGCGGGGTGTACCTGCTCGGCCCCGACGGCAAGCCGGTCTGGAACCACACCGCCGCCCGGGGGGAGTCGTGGCGGGCCCTGCCGCCCGTCCCGGACGCCGCCCGGGTCCTCGTGCTGCGCAACGACGGCGTCGTCACCTGCCTCGAGCCCCGGACCGGCGCGGTGCTCTGGTCCGTCAGGCTGCCGTTCCTGCTGGACAGCCGCAGCCGTCCGCTGGTCGTCGGCGGCACGCTGTACGTGCCCGGTCCGGCGGCGGGCGGGGTGGCCGCGATCTACACCGCGACCGGCACGCCGGGGTGGACCTTCCACGACTCCGGCCCGGGCCGGGACGTCTGGAACCTCGCCGCCGACGGCTCCCACCTCTACGCCGGCCACGACGACGTCCTGCACGCGCTCCCGCTGACCTGAAACCGCTGGGCCGCGAGCGCCCCGGGCGGCAGGATGTCCTGGTGCAGGTACACCCGATCTCTCCCGACAAGCTGGCCGAGCTGCTCGCCGACCGGATCACCGAACTGCCCGGCGCCGGCGAGCGGTGGCTGCGGGTCGCCGTGGACGGCGCCGCGGCCGCCCGGCCCGAGCTGCTCGCCGACGCCCTGGTGGAGCCGCTGCGGCTGCGCGGCCGCCCGGCGCTGCGGGTGTCGGCGGCAGGCTTCCTGCGCCCGGCCTCGATCCGGCTGGAGTACGGCCACCAGGACACGGACGCCTTCCACGACCTCTGGCTGGACGACGGCGCCCTGCTGCGCGAGGTGCTGGACCCGTTGGAGCCGGGCGGCACCGGCCGGGTGCTGCCCTCGCTGCGTGACCCGGTCACCGACCGCTCGACCCGCGCCCCGTACGTCCAACTCCCGCCCGGCGGGGTGCTGTTGCTGGACGGAGCCCTGCTGCTCGGCCGCTGGCTGCCGTTCGAACTGAGCGTCCACCTGGCACTCACCCCGGCCGCGCTGGTCCGCCGCACTCCGGCGGACCAGCAGTGGACCCTGCCCGCCTTCGCCCGCTACGAGGCGGAGACCGGGCCGGCCGAGGCCGCCGACCTCACCGTACGGGCGGACGACCCGCGGCACCCTGCCCTGGTCGAGCGGACCTAGCGGACCTAGCGGACCAAGCGGACGTAACGGGTGTGACGGGTGTAATGGTCCTGGGGGCCCGGGGCGGAGGCGGCCGTCGGGGCCGGCCCGCGCTGGCAGTACGGGCACCAGAACACCGCCCGGTCCCGCGGGGCGTCGCCCTGGCGCCCGGTCAGCACGGGCGTGACGCAGCGCGGGCAGGGGCGGCCCGCCCGGCCGTAGACCCAGTGCTGGTAGCCGGGCCGGGTGTCACCGGTGGTGACGTGGCCGGGGCGCAGCTTGTTGGCCTCCAGCATCTGCCGGGCCCGCTCCACCAGCCGGTCGGGGTGCGGCACCTGTCCGACCTCGGTCCACGGGGTGACCCCGGCGACGAAGCACAGTTCGTTGGCGTAGACGTTGCCGATCCCGGCCAGGTTGCGCTGGTCGAGCAGGGCCTCGACGAGCGGCCGGGCGGGGCGGGCGAGGAGTCGGCGGAGGGCTTCGACCGGGTCCCAGTCGGGGCCGAGCAGGTCGGGGCCGAGGTGGCCGAGGGCGCGCCCTTCGTCGCCGGTGCGCAGCAGTTCGACGACGGGCAGCCGGTAGCCGACGGCGGTGCCGTGCTCGGTGCCGAGGACGGCGCGGATCTGGAAGGCGGGGCCGCCGGTCCAGCGCTCGCCGGGGCGGTAGACCTCCCAGCGGCCGTCCATCCGCAGGTGGGTGTGCAGGGTGAGCCCGCCCTCGAGGCGGGTGAGCAGGTGCTTGCCGCGCGGGCGGACCTCCAGCACCCGGCGGCCGGCGAGCGCGGCGGTGGCGAGCGCGGGCACCCGCAGCTCGGCGCTGGTCAGCTGCTGACCGGCGAGGGCCTCGTGCAGCCGGGCCGCCACGCGGTAGATGGAGTCACCTTCTGGCATGTCTCCATTCTGGTCCGCGCGGCGGCCCGGTGCGCCACCGGCCCGGTGCGCCACCGGCCTGGTGCGCCACCGGCCCGGTGCGCCACCGGCCCCTGGCCGCTACCCGGCCTCGACCTGGCCCTCCCGCACCACGACCACGGGGCAGGGCGCGTGCTCGGTGACGTGGCGGCTGACCGAGCCGAGCAGCACGCCGGAGAAGCCGCCGAGACCGCGGCTGCCGACGACCAGCAGCGCGGCGCCCTTGGCGGCCTGCAGCAGGACGCCGGCCCCGTTGCCGGGCATCACGCTCTCCCTGATCGACACCTCCGGGTCGGTACCGACGATCTTGGCGACGCTCTCGGCCAGGGTCTTGCCGGCCAGCTCCTCGGGGTTGAAGGACTCCCCGGTGGGGACGGCCGTCCCGCCCCAGCCGTAGAAGGCGGGGTACTCCCAGGCGGTGACGGCGTCGACCGTCCCGCCGACGGCCTTCGCGTAGTCGAGCGCCCAGCGCAGCGCCTGCTCCGAGGCGGGCGAGCCGTCGACGCCGACGACGATCCGGGGGTTGGCACTCATGCGGTTGCTCCTTCGGTCACTCCTGCTCGGCTGCTCGGCACGGATCGTCCGAACATAGATCAAATCGGGCATTCACCCGGCGGCTTCCAGGACGCCCGGGATGGCTTGCGACCCGGCCTCCTGGTTTCCCGGTTTCCTGGCTGCGGTCAACTGCGGTAGGCGTCCCAGGAGTTGGACATCCGCTGGGCCTGCCCCGGGGTGAACTGGGACATGCAGGAGTCGTAGCCGTAGTCCATGAAGTTGTGGATCGGGTCGAGCCCGCCGCCCGGGCAGGTGTGCCGGCCCTCGGGGCAGCCGTAGGCGGCGCTGCGCTCGGGCGGGGTGTCGTCCACGTAGTCGCCCGGGAGCAGGCAGCCGCCCTGGAAGGTGTGGAAGAGGCCGAGCCAGTGGCCGATCTCGTGGGTGGCGGTGTTGCCCTCGTTGTAGTGGGTGGCGGGGCCGCCGGGCAGCGAGTCGTCCAGGATCACCACGCCGTCGTCCGTCGGGGCCGAGCGGTAGGCGTTCGGGAAGGTCGACCAGCCGAGCAGGGACTGGCCGAGGTGGGCGGTGTACAGGTTGAGGGTGCCCTGGTCCCCCTTGCGCAGGGCGCTCTTCATCGACCGCTCGGCGGCGGCACCGGGGGTCATGCCGGAGTACCAGCCGGCGTTGTCGGTCCAGTCGGTGCCGGCCAGCTCGAAGTGGAACCGGGTGGGGGTGTTGCCCTCGCCCTGGCCGCCGTAGGTGGCGTTGAGGTGGTCGATCTGGGCGGCCACCACGCCCGCGTCCAGCCGGCCGGCGTCCCCGGAGTGGATCACGTGGACGTACACCGGGACGGTGGTCGGGGCGGCGGCCAGCTGCACGTGGGCGGGGCCGAGCTCGGTGAGCCGGTGGTCCAGGTCCGCCTGCATCGCCCGGGCCTCACCGGCGCTCACGGCGTTCGGGTCCCGGCCCGCCTGACTGCCCGCAGGCTTCCGGGCGGCGGCGGCACCGGTGGAGGCGGCACCGGTGGCGTCCGCACCGGTGGCGGCGGTCTCGGCGGCGGTCTCGGCCGCGGTGCCGTCGCAGACGGCCGCCACCGTACGGTGCGGGGCCGGGGCGGCGAACTGGCTCAGACCGGCCGCGGCAACCAGCGCGGCGGCGCAGGGGAACAGACGGGGGGCACGCGAGCGCACCCGGGCAGTACGGCGCATCAGCGCTCCTGACGGGGAGGTGACCAGGGAGGTGGCGGGGGGAGGTGACGGGGCACCGGCCGCGCCTCGGGCCCGCCCACCGGTGACCGGCGCCCGGCGCGGACCGGCCCGAGACTACGACGCCGAGAAGTCGATCTCCCGCAGGGCGCGCGCGGCACCCCGGTCGAGTACCACGGCCGACGCACAGCCGGCCGGCGGCCGCCCCGCCCTGAGCAGCTGCCCGCGCAGCCGGGCGGCCGCGCCCCGGTGCCGGGCGAAGGCGTAGCGCGAGACCCACCGGCCGCGCCGCCGCTGGCCCGCCCGGGCCTCCTGCGGGTCCACGTCGAGCAGCAGCAGGTGCACCCGGCGCCCCTGCCGGGCGGCGGCCCGGACCAGCCAGGACCGGACGAAGGGCAGCGTGCCGCAGTCGTGCACGGCCAGCGGCCCGCCGTCCAGCACCGCCCGGCGCAGCCGGCCGTAGTGCGCCAGCCGGGCCAGCGGCCGGTACAGCGCGTACGGGAGGCGGCCGGGCAGCCGGGACGCGTACTCCTCGCGGACCAGCTGGGAGTCGACCAGCGGGGCGCGGACACTGCGGCGCATCAGGGTGCTCTTGCCGCTTCCGGGCAGCCCGGTGACGACCAGCAGGTCGTCGGCGGGGTAGCGCAGCACGGCCGGGCCGGGGCCGCGCAGCTCGTGCACGCCGGCGCGGACCGTCCGGCCGTGGGCAGCGCGGTCCACGGCAGCACTGCTCTCGGCAGTGCGGTCCTCGGCAGTGCGGTCCTCGGCAGCGCGGGGCGGCGGCACCCGTGGCACCGCCGCCCGCGGTATTCGTGTCCCCGTCACCGGCCCTCCGCCCCCGCTTCCACTCGCGTTCCCTGCCACGAGCATGGCGTATGACCAAGAACGAGTAAAGACCCGTGGTCAGGGCGGGTATGAGGGCCTCGGTGGAGGCGGGGAGAGGCCCAGCGGGTCGCTCCCCAGCGGAATCGGGTCTCAGCTGCTGGCAGGATGGCCGAATGGACGACGCCACCGCCCCCACCCGGGCCGACGAGGTCAGCCATCGTGCGGCCTGCCCGTCGGCGGTGAGCGAGGCGCTCAAGCGGCTCGCCGCAGCCACACGCCACGACACCGCAGAGTTCGAGCAGGCGCTGTTCGGCCTGGCGCTGCTGTGCGCGGAGGCACCTGTTGAGGCTCTGGAACTCCTCGTCGCGGCTACGGCGGCACAGGATCCGATGCTGCGGCGCGCAGGGATCGAAGGCCTCGGCATCTTCGGCCCCGATGCTGTGGCGCACGCGCCGATCATCACCACCGCGCTCTCCGACCCGGATCCCGATGTGCGGGAGGCGGCGCAGGTTTCCCTCGAAGCCGTGCTCAGGCGGAACGAGCCCGACGAGGAACTCCGCGCCGCCGTTCGCCGGGCAGTCGAGCAGGTCGAGCAGGTCGAATAACGGCAGCTGGGAGATGTTGACTCCGGCGCGGTAGCGGGCGGCTATCGCGCGGAACTTGCCGTCCAGTACTCGGTCCGGTCCGGTGTCGTGCGCGGACGGCCGGTGCCGGCGCGCGCGCTCCGGGTGGCGTCACGGACCCGGCCGAAGGTGGTGGCGTCGCGTCGTCCCGGACCTGGACGTGCTCGAGGAGCTTCGCCCAGGTCCCGTCCGTTTCCCAGCGGGCGAACCGCTCGTAGACGGCCTAGCCGAGCTGCGGGGCCACCTGTGCGGCGACCAGCTCCAGGTGGTCGAGGTCACTCAGGTCGAGCACCTGGAGGTAGACCCGCTCACTGCCGACGGCCGCGTACCGGCCGAGCTTCTCCACCACCTCGCCCGGGGTGCCGGCCAGGCCGTTCTCCTTGAGCTCGGCCACCTCGCGGCCGATCACGGCGGCCCGACGGGCCACCTCGGCGTCGTCCCGGCCGACGCAGAGCACCAGGGCGTTGGAGTACACCAGGTCGTCGGCCGAGCGTCCGACCTGCTCGACGGCCGCCCGGACCCGGCCGAACTGGGCGGCGGTGTCGTCCAGCGAGGCGAACGGCAGGTTGAACTCGTCGGCGAAGCGGGCGGCCAGCGCCGGGGTTCGCTTCGGGCCCGAACCGCCGACCAGCACCGGAATGCGCTCCTGGGCGGGCTTGGGCAGCGCGGGCGAGTCGGTGAGGGTGTAGTACTCCCCGGCGAAGTCGAAGGTGTCACCGAGCTTGGTCCGCCACAGCCCGGTGATGATCTCCAGCTGCTCCTCCAGCCGCCCGAACTTCTCCTTCGGGAACGGGATGCCGTACGCGGCGTGCTCGGCCTCGTACCAGCCGGCGCCGAGGCCGAACTCCACCCGGCCGCCGCTCATCGCGTCGACCTGGGCCACCTGGATCGCCGTGACGCCCGGCAGCCGGAAGGTGGCGGCCGTCATCAGGGTGCCGAGCCGGATGGTGCTGGTGTCACGGGCCAGGCCGGCCAGCGTGATCCAGGCGTCGGTGGGGCCGGGCAGGCCGTCCACGTCGCCCATCTTGAGGTAGTGGTCGGAACGGAAGAAGGCGCTGAACACGCCGAGTTCCTCGGCGGTGCGGGCGACCTTGAGGAGGGTGTCGTAGCTCGCGCCCTGCTGGGGCTCGGTGAAGATGCGGAGATCCATGCGGGCCATTCTGGTACGGATCACCCGCTCGGGAACGCAGGGAATCGGCCATGCCACGGAACGTTCCGAAGGTGGCCAAGGTCTCAACACGGAACCGTCACGTCCCGGCTCGCCACCACGGCGCCTCGCCTACCGTGGACGGATGTTCGCGACCCCCGACGAGTCCTTCCGGCACTCCCCCGACGAGCCGGCCGGCTGCCCGCTGCCGGGCATCGTGGCCGCTTTCACGCCCCGGCTGGCCGAGTTCGCCTTCGAGCCCGGTTTCGTCGCGGCCGTCGACCAGCACGCGGCGATGCTGCGCGAGCTGCTGTACGCGCAGGGACCGGAGCTCGCGCCCCGGCCGCTGGACCGTGAGGAACTGTCGGACTACGCGCTCGGCTTCCTGGACGCGCTCACCGAGATCGGCTGGCGGGAGCCGGTCGGCTACGACTACGCCGTGACCAGGCTGACGGCGATCTGCTGGCTGGTGCGCAACCAGGGCCTGCTGGAGGTCTGATCCGAGGGGCGGAGGAGCGGAGGGGGCGACGCGGGCGGAGGGCGGGATCGGTGGACCCGCTCCGCCGATCCCGCTCCGCCGATGCCGGTCTGCCAATCCCGGACAGCGGAATCGCGGGTCGTGGGGGAAATATGCAGACCGGTCCACTGATGGCGACAGAAATAGGTAGACCGGTCTACAGGGCCTCTCGCTGAGCCCTGCAGACCGGTCTACCTATCTCGCATTGAGCCCGATGGATATGTAGACCGGTCTAGAGATCTCCCGTCAGGCCGGGTGGCCAGGTAGACCGGAGGAACCGGGTAGCCCCAGGGGACCGGGTAGACCGGGTAGACACCGGGGGCCGGGTAAACCGGAAGGGGAAATCGAGGGGAACCGGGTGGGCCGGGTGGACCGGGTGGACCGAAAAGGCCAGGTAGACCGGTCTACCGATTCTCACCCGGGTCGATCCCCGGCACCGGCGGGTTGCCCGGGCCGGTCTGGGTGGTCGGCCGGATCGGCTGGTTGGCCAGCGCGTCCGAGCGGCCGGCCTGGTAGGCGGTGCCGCGCAGCCGGGCGGTCTCCTGCTCCGCGCTGTCCAGCCACCGCTCCCAGCGCTGCCGCATCGGCATGATCAGGCCGCCGCCGACGCCGACCACCAGCACCCCGGTGACGGTGGCCAGCGCCGCGATCAGCACCGGTCCGGTGATCGCGGTCGCGATCCCGGCCTGGCCGAGCGCCGCGATCACCCCGAGCCCCACGATGAACGCCCAGGCCACCGTGGAGACGGTGCGCCCGTACGAGGCGCCCGACAGCGCGTTGCCAACGATGTCGCGCACGCCGTTGGCGATGGCCATCGCCACCACCACGATCGCGACCGCGACGATGCCCCTGGGCAGCCAGGCGACGATGCTGTGGATCATCACGCTGATCGGGTTCGGCCCGAAGACGCCGAAGGCCAGCTGGAGCGCCATCAGCAGGACCGCGTAGTAGACGATCTTGCAGATGATGCCGGTCATGTCGTACTTGGAACCGCTCAGGTACCGGGCCATCCCGGCCCGTGCGGCGACCTTCTCGGAGCCCACGCGGCGCAGCACGCGGTCCAGGATCCGGGCGATCGCCTTGGCCACGAACCAGCCGATGGCCAGGATCACCAGGAAGGCGATGAACTGCGGGACGACCTTGGCGATCTTGCCCCAGGCCTGGGTGAAACCCGACCCGAAGTCGACGGAGAGTGCGAGCTGCTGAGCCACGAAGTCCTCCACTCGGTGACACCGCGCCACGAGCGGCGCAGGCGACCCCCCTTTGTGGATAGCAGCACCCCGCCCCGGCCGCGCGCGCCGGAGTGTCCGGGATGGTTCCGTCGGGTGAACGGTCCCGCCATCCGCACGCGTACAGTGGCGGTCCGGGCCGACGGCGGCGGGGACGGGGGCCACGGACTACGGATCCACGATGACGGGGCGGGACGGAGCTGGACTGTGCTGGACGGTGCGAAGGTGAGCGGTGGCGGTGCGGGCTCGGACGCCACCGCAGGCGAAGGTACGGGCACGGGCACGGGCACGGGCGCAGGTACGAGTAACGGTCCGGGCTCCGGTCCGGGGACCGGTCCGGGTAGCGCGCACCGGGCGCTGCGCTGGCAGGTGCGGCCCCCGGCGGCCAGGGCCGCCGTCCTGGTCCTGCACGGCGGTGAGGAGCACAACCTCGCCCGGCCCCGCCGGCTCAACCTCCCGCTGCTGCGGATGCACGGCTTCCTGCGCGCCCTGGCCCGGGAGACCGCGGGTCACGGCGTCGCCGTCGCCACCGTCCGCTACCGCCACCGCGGCTGGAACGGCGCCCGCGCCGACGCCGCCCGGGACGCGTCCGCCGCGCTCGACGACCTGACGGCCGCGCTCGGCCCGGTGCCCACCGTCCTGGTCGGCCACTCCATGGGCGGCCGCGCCGCGCTGCGGGTCGGTGGCCACCCGTCCGTCACCGGCCTGGTCGCCCTCGCCCCCTGGTGCCCGGCCTCCGACCCCTGCGAGCAGCTCGCCGACCGCGACGTCCTGTTGCTGCACGGCGACCGCGACACCGTCACCCTGCCCGTCGACACCCGCGCCTTCGCGGCCCGCAGCCGCGCCGCCGGCGCCCGCGTCTGCGGCTACACCGTCACCGGCAGCGGCCACGCCATGCTCCAGCGCATCCCCGACTGGCACCGCGCCACCACCCGCCTCACCACCGCCCTCCTCGGCCTCCGCCCTCTCCCGGCCGAGACCGCCTCAGCGCTGGCCCTCCCGCCCACCTCCCCCGAGGCCCTCGCTCTCCCGCTCCCCCGCCAGCCCCGCACCGCCACCCCCTGACGCCGACGCCCGCAGGGGCCCTGCCGGCCGATGCCGGACCTCCCCTCCTCACGGTGCGGGAGCACCGCCGCTGCGCCGCGCCCCGAAGTTGCGCCGCGCCCCCGAAGTTGCTCCGCGCCCCCCGAAGTTGCTCCACGCCCCGCCGTTGCGAGTGGGACGAGACGGCCTGCGGCAGGCGGGCGGTCAGGCCGTCGGCAGCGGCTGAGGAGCCGCGGGGCCGGTGTAGCGGGCGGCCGGGCGGATGATCTTGGGGTCGGCGGCCTGCTCCAGGATGTTGGCACTCCAGCCGATCGCCCGGGCCGCGGCGAACGTGGGCGTGAACATCTCCCTCGGCAGGCCGCAGAGGTGCATCACCACACCGGCGTAGAACTCCACGTTGGTGTGCAGTTCGCGCCCCGGCTTCAGCTCGGCCAGGATCGCCTCGACCCGGGCCTCCACCTGGACGGCGAGGTCGACGAGTTCACCGCCGAAGGATTCGGCGACGCCGCGCAGCATGCGGGACCGCGGGTCCTCGGTGCGGTAGACGGCGTGGCCGAAGCCCATGATCCGGTCGCCGGCCAGTACGTGCTCGCGGATCCAGCCGTCGATCCGGTCCGGGGTGCCGATCGCGTCCAGTGTGTCCAGGGCCCGGCTGGGCGCGCCGCCGTGCAGTGGCCCGGAGAGCGCGCCGAGCCCGCCGACCAGGCAGGCGACGAGGTCGGCCCCGGTGGAGGCGATCACCCGGGCGGTGAAGGTGGAGGCGTTGAAGCCGTGGTCCACCGTGGAGATCAGGTACTGCTCGATCGCCCGGGCCTCGGCGGGCCCGGGCTCCTCGCCGGTCAGCATGTAGAGGTAGTTGGCCGCGTAGCCGAGGTCGTCGCGCGGTTCCACCGGTTGCCGGCCCTGCTGCAGTCGGTGCAGCGCGGTCAGGACGGTGGGCACCAGCGCGGTGGCGAACAGCGCGTCCTCGATCCGCTGCTCGGGCGTGGTGTCGTAGAGGGGGCGGATGCCGCGGTCGGCGGCGGCGACCGAGAGCGCGGCGCCCAGGGTGGCGAGCGGGCCGCCGTGCGCGGTGCCCGCCGCCAGCGCGGGCAGGAGCGGGCGCAGTGCGTCCGGCAGGCGGCGCAGTGGGGTGGTGCGGGCGAGGAATGCGGCGCGGCCGGCTGCGTCCGGCAGTTCGCCGAGGAGCATCAGGTGCCAGACGTCCTCCAGGGTGCGCTGTTCGGCGAGGTCGATCGCCGAGTACTGGCGGTAGCGGTAGAAGCCCTCCAGGCCGCGGACGTCGCCGAGTTCGGTCTCGGTGACCACGACGCCCTTGAGGCCGCGGGGGACCTCGATCTCGGTGGTGCTCGGCATGGCTGTGGCCCTTCTCGTGGATCTTCCCGGCTGCGTGCTTCCGGCGACGTTCTGTACTCTCCGACCGTTGATCCATGTTGTCAATGTTGATTGAAATCAATGTGTAATACTGTGGATCGTCAAGGCGCGGAGGCGCCACAGGACGACGAGGGCGGACGATGGCCGAACGCTTGACCACCCAGCAGGTCGCCGAGCAGCTCGGCGTGAAGGTGGAGACGGTGTACGCCTACGCCAGCCGCGGGCAGCTCAGCAGCGAGCGGGCTCCGGGAGGCAAGGGCAGCACCTTCGACGCCCGCGAGGTCGCCGAGCTGGCCACCCGCGGCCGTCGCGCGCCGGTGCGACCGGTGGCGGCAGCGCCGTCGGGCGCCGAACCGGGGTGGGGGACCGAACCGGTCGGGGTCCGGACCGGGCTGACCCTGATCGAGAACGGCCGGCTCTACTACCGCGGCCGCGACGCCGTCGAGCTGGCCGCCGAACACGGCTTCGAGGCCGGGATCGGCTGGTTCTGGGGGCTGGGCACCGAAGCGCCGGTGGAGCTGCGGGTACCGCCGGCCACTGCCGAGGCGCTGGCCCGTGCCGCCTCCACGCTGCCCGACGGGATCCGGCTGCCCGACCGGCTCCGGATCGCGGTCACCGTCGCCGCCACGCTCGACCCGCTCCGCTTCGACCTGCGCGAACAGACCGTCCGGGCGGCCGGGGCGGCTCTGATCGCCGGGATGGTGGAGGCCCTGCCGCGCACCGCGCCCGACCCCGGGCCCGACGCCCCGCTGGCCGCGCGGCTGTGGAGCCGGCTGGCGACCGCCGCCGCCGCGCCCGGGGAGCTGGCCTGCCTGGACCGGGCCCTGGTGCTGCTGATCGACCACGAACTGGCGGTCTCCACCGTGGCGGCGCGGGTGGCCGCCTCGGCGCGGGCGCATCCGTACGCGGTGGTCTCCGCCGGACTGGGTGCCACCGACGGCCCCCTGCACGGCGCGGCCAGCCCACTGGCGCACCGGATGCTCGCCGAGGTACTGGCCGACGGCGCGGTGCCCGTGGTCTCCGACTACCTGCGCACCGGCCGACCGATCCCGGGGCTCGGCCACCGGCTCTACCCGGACGGCGACCCCCGGGCGGTCGCCCTGCTCGACGCGGTCCGTCGACTCGACGGCGGAGCGGAGGTGGTGGCGGCGGTCGCCGCGGTGGAGGCGGCCGCGGGCCCGGCCGGCCGGCCCGCCCAGCGGGCCAACATCGACCTGGCGCTGGCCGCCATGGCACTGACCGCCGGACTGCCCGCGGAGGCCGGCGAGGTGGTCTTCGCCGTGGCCCGCACCCCCGGCTGGCTGGCCCACGCGATGGAGGAGTACCGCGAGGAGCCCCTGCGGATGCGGGCCCGGGCCACCTACACCGGACCGCGCCCGCAGGGCGCCGAGGCGGACTCCGGGACGGACTACGGGGCTGGCTCCGCGCTCAGTCGATGAAGTCCTCGCCGCTGTCAGGGGGTGGTGGCCGGCGCTCGCTCCCCACCGTGTTCGCCCAGGTCAGTCGCCTTGGGGGCCACAAACCGGTTCCGGTGCTCTCACGGGTCTCTCATCGCGGCGGGCCAGAATGCACGCCGCAGGGAATGGGCGCCGCGGAGTGGACGCCGCAGGAATGAACGCCGCGGCGGTGGACGCCGTCCACCGCCGAGCCGAGGGAGCACCATGGACGACACCGCCGCCCGCCCCGACGCCGCCGGCAGCGGCGACCGCCCGGACTGGCGCGTCCTGGTCGTCGACGACGAACCGGACCTGGTCGAGGTGGTCTGCGGCGCCGTCCGCTACGAGGGCTGGCAGGCCCGCGGCGCGACCACCGGCCTGGAGGCCGTCCGGGAGGCGGCGCACTGGCGGCCCCACGCCGTGGTCCTCGACGTGATGCTGCCCGACCTCGACGGACTGGAGGTGCTGCGCCGGATCCACGCCGAGCAGCCCGAGGTACGGGTGCTCTTCCTCACCGCCCGGGACGCCGTCGAGGAGCGGATCGCGGGGATCGCGGCCGGTGGTGACGACTACGTCACCAAGCCGTTCAGCCTGGCCGAGGTGGTGGTCCGGCTGCGCGGGCTGCTGCGCCGGGCCGCTCCGACGGACGGGCCGCGCCGGCCGCCCGCGCACGCCCTGGTGCTCGGCGACCTCGTCCTGGACGACCGGGCCCGCGAGGTGACCAGGGACGGCGAGACCGTCGAGCTCAGCCCGACCGAGTACGCGCTGCTCGCCCACCTGATGCGCCACCCCCGGCAGGTGCTCAGCAAGGCGCAGATCCTGGACGCGGTCTGGTCGTACGACTTCGGCGGGCAGGCACACATCGTGGAGCTGTACATCAGCTATCTGCGCAAGAAGCTGGACGCGGGCCGCAGCCCGATGATCCACACCGTCCGGGGCGCGGGCTACCTGATCAAGGCCGCGCAATGAGGCGGGCCGCCGCACGGGCCGTGCGGGCCCTGCGGAAGCTGCTGCCCCGTACGCTCCGAGCGCGCCTGATCGCCGGACTGCTGGTGCTGCTGGTGGTCACCTGCGCCGCCGTCGGCTTCGCCACCGCCGCCGCCCTGCGGCACTTCCTGGTCGACCGCCTGGACCAGCAGCTCGCCGAGGCCGGCGGCCGCTACGCCGCCAGCCTGGAGCACACCGGCACCGGCGCCGGCCCGGACACCCGGGCCCAGACCCCCGGCACCCTGGGCGTCCGGCTGCTCGGGGGCCGGGTCACCGCCGCCGGGGTGGTCGACGGGGACGCCGACGACGTCGACAACCCGGACGACGCGGACGACCGGGTCACCTTCACGCCCGACGAACAGCACCGCCTGGCCGCCCTGCCACCGGGCGGCCCGGCCCGCACCCTGGACCTCGGCGGCACCCTGGGCCACTACCGGGTCCGGGCGGTGGCAGGCCGGGACGGCGACGTGCTGGTCAGCGGGCTGCCGATGGGCCCGGCCGAGGACACCGTGACACGGCTGGAGACCCTGGAGCTGACCGTCTTCGCGATCGCCGTCGCCGCGGCCGGCGGGGCCGGGGCGGTCTGGGTCGGCTGGTCGCTGCGCCCGCTGCGCCGGGTGGTCGGCATGGCCGAGCGGGTGAGCGCGCTGCCGCTCGCCAGCGGCGCGGTGATGCTCGCCGAGCGGGTCCCGGACGACGACCCGCGCACCGAGGTCGGCCGGGTCGGCGCGGCGCTCAACCGGATGCTCGGCCACGTCGGCGACGCGCTGGCCCGCCGGCACGCGGTCGAGGAGCGGCTGCGTGGCTTCGCCGCCGACGCCAGCCACGAACTGCGCACCCCGGTCGCCGCCGTCCGCGGCCATGCCGAACTGGCGCTGCGCCACCCGGGCCAGGTGCCCGGCGAGGTGCGGCACTCGCTGGAGCGGATCGACGCCGAGGCGCTGCGGATGGGCGCGATCGTCGAGGACCTGCTGCTGCTCGCCCGGCTGGACGCGGGCCGCCCACTGGCCGGGGACGAGGTGGACCTCACCCGGATCGCGCTGAACGCCGTGGCCGACGCCCGGGCGGCCGGCCCCGACCACCGCTGGCGCCTGGCGCTGCCCGAGGAGCCGGTGCTGGTGCGCGGGGACGAGCACCGGCTGAGCCAGGTGGTGGCCAACCTGCTGGCCAACGCCCGTACCCACACCCCGGCGGGTACGGCGGTCGAGCTGCGCCTCGAACCCGGCGACGAGCACGTCGAGTTGAGCGTCACCGACGAGGGCCCGGGGATCCCGGAGGAGCTGCTGGAGCGGGTCTTCGAACGCTTCGTCCGGGGCGACCGGGCCCGCTCCCGGACCACCGGCTCGACCGGACTGGGCCTGGCCATCGTCCGGGCCGTGGTCCAGGCGCACGGCGGCACGGTCGAGGCGACCAGTCGGCCCGGCCGCACCACTTTCACGGTGCGGCTGCGTCAGCCCGTACGGCCGCCTCGGGCGTGACGGCCGCCTCGGGCGTGACGGCCGTCGTGGCGGTCGTGTCCGTCGTGGCCGTCGCATCCGGCACCGCCGTACGGAAGCGCCGACGGTAGTCGGTCGGCGTGGTGTCCAGCCGGCGGCGGAAGGCCCGCACCAGGGTGTCGGTGGTGCCGAACCCGCAGGCGGTGGCGATGCGTTCGAGGGTGTCGTCGCCCGACTCCAGCCGGTGGCGGGCGAGTTCGACCCGGGCCGACTCGACGTAGGCGCTCGGGGTGGTGCCGAGCTCGGACTTGAAGATCCGGACCAACTGCCGTTCGCTGAGGTGCGCGTGGGCCGCGAGCTCGGGCACGGTGAGCCGGCCGGTGAGGTTGCGCAGGACGTGGTGGCGCAGCTCCTCGATCCGCCGGGTGGTCGAGACCGGCTCCAGCGGGACGCTGAACTGGCTCTGGCCGCTGGGGCGTTTGAGGTACATCACCAGCTGGCGGGCGACCCGCAGCGCGAGCTCCTCGCCGAAGTCCTCGGCGACCAGGGCGAGCGAGAGGTCCAGGCAGGCGCTGATGCCCGCGCCCGTCCAGACCTCGCCCGCGCGGATGAAGATCGGGTCCGCGTCGACCTCGATCTGCGGGTACTCGGCGGCGAGTTGGCCCGCGGTCGACCAGTGGGTGGTGGCCCGCCTGCCGTCCAGCAGCCCGGCGGCGGCCAGCAGGTGCGCGCCGACGCACACCGAGGCGACCCGGCGCGAACGGGCCGCCAACCGGCGCACCTGCTCGACCACCTCCGGGTCGGCCAACGCCCTGACCCGCCCGGCCTGGTCGACCTCCACCGACCCGGGCACCAGCAGGGTGTCGATGCCGCCCTCGGCGGCGGCCCGGTCGAAGGTCAGGTCGGGCAGGATCCGCACCCCGGCGGCGGTGGTGACCGGCTCGGCGGTGGCGGCGGCCAGCACCACCCGGTAGCCGACCGCGTCACCGGTCTCCCGCCGGAGCAGCGCGAACACCTCGGGCGGTCCGGTGACGTCCAACAGGTCGACCCCCTCGAACAGCACGATGACGACCAGCCGCTGCGCGCTCTCCACGGGCCCTCCCCCTCTCGCTCGATCTCCGCCGACGCGGATGCGCCGCCACCGACGCCGGCGCCAACACCGCCACCGTCATCGACGCCGACGTCGGCACCCGACGCCGATGTCGGATTCTGCACGTTGGACGGCATTGCCGCCATGCCGGGCCCGCCCGTAGCGTTCCTGGGGCGGGCCGCACCACGCGTGACCTGCCCCGATACCCTCCCAGCCCCGAAGGCGGTACAGCCATGCCCGGCACCACCCCACGCACCCTCACCCCACGCACCCTCACCCTGCGCACGCTCACCGGCCTCGACGACAAGCCCGCCCGGCTCGGCGCGAGCACCCTCCTCCTGGTCGACTACCAGAACACCTACACCCGCGGCGTGATGGAGCTGACCGGCTGGCGCGAGGCCCTGGACGCGGCCGCCGGCCTGCTCGCCCGGGCCCGGGCCGAGGGCGCCACCGTCATCCACGTCGTCAACGACGGCGGCACCGGCACCCCGTACGACATCCGCGAGGAGATCGGGCGGATCCACCCGGCGGTGGCTCCGGCCGAGGGCGAGCGGGTGGTGGTGAAGCAGGCCCCGGACGCCTTCGTCGGCACCGAGCTGGGCGAACTGGTCGACGCGGCCGGCCACCAGGAGGTGGTGGTCGCCGGGTTCATGACCCACATGTGCGTCGCCTTCACCGCCGCCGGCGCCTTCCTGCGCGGCAACCGCCCCACCGTGGTCGCCGACGCCTGCGCGACCCGCCCGCTGAACTCCGGCACCGAGGAGCTCACCGCGGCCCAGGTCCACCGCGGCGCGCTCGCCACCGTCGGGGACCTGTACGGCGTGGTCGTCGAGTCGGCGGCCGAGCTGGACTGAGCGGCCCGCGGCCCGTCCGCCGACCACGCCCGCTGCTCGTCCACCGGCGTCCGCACCGGCGGGGCGCCCCGGTCCGTCACCCGGGGCACCCCGCCCGGGCGAGGCGACGACCACCGCCCCCGCCGGACCGCCGCCCCGCCGGCCCGCCGCCCCGCCGGCCCTCCGAGCCTGCCGGGCCCGAGGGCCACCGGGCAATCGATTCGGCCCTCGCCGAACGGTCTTGCGGACCGGCCGCCCACGGGGCGACGATCCTGTCCGTGCTGCGAATCATCTTCGGTGCGGACGACCTGGACCGCGTCCGGGTGGCGGAGCGTCCTGACATGTCGATGGAGCTGTCCCTCAGCGTCCACGGCCTGGTCAGCGGCCACTGCGATCCACGCTTCCAGGTGTGGCGCAACCGGCTGCGGGCGTCCTGGAACCCGCGGACCGCGCTGCTCTTCGACCTCTACACCCCCTCGGCCATCCCGGAGTTCCTCACCGTGCGCCGCGACCCCGGCGCCACCGAGAGCGCCACCGCCGAGGCGCCCGAGGAGCCGCTCCGCGACCACCTGCGATCGGTCGGCGGGACCCGGCAGTTGAGCGCCTTCGCGCGCAGCGTGGCGGCGGGCGACCGGCGGGCCCGGCGGCTGCTCGGCAACGTCACCGCCGACTACCAGACCCGCGCGATCGACCCGTACCGGCGGCAGATCGAGACCATCGTCACCACCGACCACGGCCGGCGCCGCCGGCTCGGCGAACCGGACCGGGTCCTCGCCTCGCTGCACCCGTCGGTCTCCTGGCGCCGCCCGGTGCTCAGCTTCCCGCTGGTGGGGTCCTGCCGGCACGACATCCGGCTGGACGGTCGCGGACTCCTGCTCCAGCCCTGCGTGTTCGGCCCCCGCCGCCCCGTCATCGCCCGCTTCGAGGACCCCCGGCAGCAGCCCGTCCTCCTCTACCCGGCGAGGATCGGCGGCCCCTTGCAGCCCGAGCCCGAACCCACCCCGAGCCGCAACCTCACCGCGCTGCTCGGCCAGACCCGCGCCGCCGCCCTGGAGGCCATCGCCACCCACGGCCCGTGCTCCACCAAGGACCTGGCCGGGCTGCTGGACATCTCCACGGCCTCCGCGAGTGAACACGCCACCGTCCTCGCCGACTCCGGCCTCACCACCAAGGACCGCGAGGGCCGCACCGTCACCCACCGCCCCACCCCGCTCGGCCGCGCCCTCCTCGCCGGCCACCTCCCTCCCCCGACCCGGCGTAGGGCGTCCACTGCCGCCCCCCGGGGGGCGGCAGTG